>JAUYEE010000025.1 GCA_030691545.1 bacterium
TCCCTGCATTTTCATCCTCCTCGATGCGTTCTGTCTCCATACCACACATACGCTCTATCTGCCGAGGAGTATGGCTCACATCGTTCTCACAGGGAACATGGGTTGGCCGGGCGCTTACGAACAATGATGCTCTCACTCCCGCCCGCCAAAGAAGCGGCCTTTTTACTTTTCCTTCTCCTAACGATTCTCTTATTTGCGTCGTTGCTTTTTGTCCTTCTTTCCATATGGTTTTTAATAAAGGGGTACAATCATGAAGGCCGACAAGTTTGAGGATGGAAAAATAAGGTCGAAAAGGCAGCAAAGAGATTCAGGATTTCTTCTTTTTGGTGCAGTTCTTTCGGCTTGCTTGGCTGGCTTCATGAATATACTGACTGATTTAGCGTTGTTCTTATTAGACCTACCCAGTAAGCCTATGTGGTATGCGTGGATATTGTTCTTCGTGGTACTTGTGGTTACACTTTGGTTGTTGCATAGTTTTTACAGTGCTGCAAAGAAGGCAATAAAATCAGGGTAGACCGTTCAAATGGCTGAGATGAATGACGCTCGACCTAAACTTGGTTTTCAGTTGGTTCACGGCATCAATCGCGTGTACGTCTTTTTGTGTGACTTTAGCAACCTTCATGTTTAGTCATTTCTCCGCCCCTTAACTTTTCGCCCGTCCTCGTATCCAGACCCTGTGCGGCTCGTGTATCCACCCCCATGTATCCACTTTGTATTCAAAAATCTGCTAAATTCAATCTCAGACGTGAATATCGTGTCGCCTTTCCCGCCAAGTGCGACAAAACTGACGCTTTTCGGCGAAATTCTGGCGAATACGGTGATGAGCTTGATGCTGGTTTTCATTTGAAAGGCATGAAAATGCCCGTAGAATTGTCGCGAATAGGGGCGGAAGGCGACAACGGGCTCAGGCGCATTCGCCTTACACATCTTGCTCACCGCTGGATCTTCGAAACGCGTTCGAGAGTAGTCTCCGGTGTGTCTGACGACATATTCGAGATCAAACGCGGGGAAATCTGGCAAAATCGTTCCCCAGCCAACCCGGATGTAGTATAATTTGGGCGCATTGGCCTTGGAATGTCAGCATAGGGAGTGTTCGCCTGACGCTTTGCCCTTGACCTATGCAATCCCGCAGAAGAATGGTGAGCCTCCCGCCAAGACGCTGACTGCCGATTTGGGCGGCCTATCTGCCGTCTTGGAGGCACCGTTTGATGCGCTCTGCAAAGTCGACGGGATTATTGATCCTTGCGCATTCAAGCGAACGTTGCTTGAGAATCTTATCGCCGAGAACCACCTCTGGGAACTTTCAGAGGAGAGAAGACACGTGCAAAGGGAAAAACTGAGAATAGGCGAAGTCCTCAGAACGCTTCGAGAGATGCAGGAAGAACTTCGCGAACGCTTCTCGGTAAGCCGAATCGGTGTTTTCGGTTCCTTTGTTGCGGATTCAGCCAGACCGGAAAGCGATGTGGACATCCTGGTCGAGCTGGAGGTGCCCACTTTCGATCACTACATGGATCTCAAGTTCCGGTTGGAGGAAGCACTGGACCGCACGGTGGACCTGGTGATGGCTGAAACGGTCAAGCCCCGCCTTCGGCCGATTATCGAGAGGGAGGTCGTCTATGCATAGGGACTACAGGTTGTTCCTGGATGACATCCTCGAGGCGGTGGAGAAAACAGAAAATACACTTGAGAGATGGACTACGAAACGTTCAAAGGGGACACAAAGACACAGGATGCCGTGGTCCGCAATCTTGAGGTCGTTGGCGAGGCAGCGCGAGGTCTCCCGGACGACGTAAAGGCCCGTGCTCCGGAAATCGAGCGGAGGAAAATCGTTGGCCTTCGAAACATCCTTGTACATGAGTATTTCGGCGCCAGTCTGCCCATTATCTGGGATGTGGTTCTGAACAAGCTCGATATCCTGCGGGCCGCATGTAAAAGGCTCTCCGCTGGGCCGCCTTAGAAGATCACTGAGCGTCCGGCGGACACATCTTCCGCTTCGCCTGGGAGGTGACGGATACTCCTCGGCAGGTTTACCGCAAGTGAGACATTCACACGCAGCAACCGGAGGATGGAGATGCAGGGACAGGAGAAGCGACGGGACATGGAGAAGGAGCGATATTGGCGGAGGGTGATTGGGGAGGCAGCAAGGAGCGGGGTGTCCATTCGGCGGGTCTGCCAGCAGCGGAGGCTCAAGGAGTGCCAGTTTTTCTAGTGACCATCCGTTGCCCGAGCCCATGCTTCAAAACGAGTCGGATCGGACGGATGCCGTAATAGAGAAAATGGAACGGTTGCGGGAGGGGCAGAAGGTCTTTCTCGATTATGGTCGGGAGAAACAAGCTTGTGGCGAGGCGATTCACCTTGCCAATGATGCTCCCCGGAAGCCGCAATTGGAGGAGCGCGGTGGAGATGGGCGAGAGCGATTGCCGAAAGACATTCCTGCTCAGTCGGGTCACAAGGGCATTATCAACATGAGGGGATGAAGTCACTTCCGAACCGTCACCCAACAGACGTTCGCACACGGCGACGGAGAGCAATACGGTCTTGGTCAAACCGAGCTGCTCGCTTTTTTCCAGAATCATACTTTGGTCGGTCTTTGCATCGTCCCACAGTTGGTGAAGCTCCGCCGCCCACCTCAGCAGGACGAACAGGTGCTTGGCTGCGTGGAGCGACAGCAGAATGACATTCCATAAGCGAGGAAGCACAAATCCCGAGGCGCCAAAGATGTCGCCAGGACGAACATCCTCCCACACTTGCTCGTCCAGGCCCCTCCGTCCTACCGACCAGGGGAAGAGGCTTTCGTGGAGGTCCACGTACATCGTGATGTTCGCATCTTCTTTTGCAAGCGTCGCCGTCATGGGTTTGCCGCGGCCCAAGAAGAATCGCTTAGGCCGACGAACATCGTCCGATCCGTAAATCGGTCGGTACCCTTCCTCGTGCAGTAAATCGTACGCCCGCCTCATGTCCGGGTAGCGAACCAGAAGGTCTAAATCTACCCCTGACCACAGCCGGTGGTCGCCCCAAACGAGATTCCCAAGCAGCGGCCCCTTGAACGGAACGACGGGAATGCCAGCCTTGCCGAAGGTCTTAACGATCCTCGCCAGCTCTTTCGCCAGCATATCGCTTTTCTTGCTGTTTGCCACAGATAAGATGTAGAAAAGCCTCATGATCCTCGGAGGCACTAGCCCCGGTTCAAAGCGTTCCAGATGGCGAAAAACGAGCGGGAAAATTCTGTGTCTCACCGAGGAATCCCAGACTCCATCCCAGTCCAGCCCCTTGCGAACAAGCAATCGAGCACGATGTGCCAGTTCAGGCGATAGATTCCTTCTGGCAAGGATCAAGCAAAACTGTTGTTCTGGCTGGATGTTGTGCAGGATCATACCTGCCCCTTGTCGTTAGCGGTGCAAACCTGCCCCGGTTTCGTGATTCACCTTCCTGCCCTTCGTGCTCTTCGTGGTATTCTATTACGCGTTCTGGCCCGAAAATAGGCCCTGCCCTTTGCGCGCTTCA
Organism: bacterium; assembly: GCA_030691545.1. Classification (GTDB taxonomy): domain Bacteria; phylum Auribacterota; class JABMQX01; order JABMQX01; family JABMQX01; genus JAUYEE01. The sequence continues at coordinate 3,505 of JAUYEE010000025.1, forward strand.
GTCTCCGCGCCTCGGCGCCTTTGCGTTAAGGAAGGAGAAATGCAAAACGCAAAGTCGCGAAGACGCTGAGGAGATTGTCATGGTCTCCGGGTGAACGCAAGGTCATGGCGGACTGCCTCGAAAACAGGCCCATCGCGGCGAGCGCGGCCAGGGGCCGCGTTCATCACAAAGACACAAAGACACAAAGAAGTATGCAACTCTTTGGTCAGGCCGTCAATGGAAATGTCGCAACATTCTCGAAAAGCGTGAATTATGGATTGTGAAATTTCGCCAATTTTGCTGTTTTTTTTCTTGACATTGTGAATGGCCAGGCGTACAAATCATCCAGAGAATAAGGATGACCCGGCGCCTGGCCGCTGTTATCCTAACGGGCCATGATTGCCCTCTCTACGCACCATTGCTGTGCGAGAGAGGGTTTTTTGTTTCATGCCCCATTTGGAAGTGGCATCCGCAGCGACGGTGGAGCGTCACCGAGACGTCGTCAAGGTTGGCGAGGAGAAAGGACACTGTCATGGTCACGAGATCTAGTACCCTCCGTGTGAGATTCGGGATATCAAGATGGTGCGCGCCGTGCAGGAGCGCGTCGGCGAGCCTGGCGTGTCTTGTTGCATTGTTGTTCAGCCGACCGGTGTCGTCCGACATGGCGACGGGGTCGTATACGGGCAACGGGACAAGCCAGTCCATTACAACGGTGCCGTTCACGCCGGAGATCGTCATCGTCAAGGGAGACCTCGCCCAAAACGCCGTGATGCGCACCACCACAACGACCAACACAAAAGACCTGGCCGCGGCAAGTGGCCTTGAAGGGAACCTGATCACGTCCCTTGACACGCATGGGTTCACAGTTGGAAGCAATGCGCGAGTCAACAACGGCGGAGCAACCTACTATTGGGTGGCGTTCAACGCGGACGACGTGGAAGCGATTGTCGGCTCATACTGGGGAAACGGGGGGAGCTCTCAGGATGTCTCCCTTGGCTTTTCGCCGAAGTACGTCATAGTTCTGCCACAATCCACCACACCTGTCATACACCGGTCGAAGTCTATGCAAGCGGCCTTCAAGTTCAGCGCCTGCTCAGGAGTAGACAATTCGATCACGTCGCTGGGGACGAACAAATTTACTGTAGGGACTTATCTCAACGTGAGCGGCACAAAACACCATTACGTGGCATTCAAGTCGGCTACCGGGAAGATGACTTATGGTTCTTATGAGGGCACCGGCACAGACGACCGGCAACTCACGGGGCTGACCTTCACGCCCGTGTATCTCATCATCAAATCAGAGGAAGCGGTTTCGACGGTTCACCGCACCGAGTCTATCGGGTCCGGGGTGGACAGCACGCTTGACTTTACTAATGTGGGGAACTTCACCGATGCAATCCAGGACTTCCTGACCAGCGGGTTCGAGTTGGGGACCCACGACAAGGTTAACAAACAGTTCCTGTCTTTCCACTACATAGCCTTTGGCGAGACTTATACGGCGGCGAGGCTCAGCTCACTCCACACCACTGGGTTGACCGATCAGGTGCTGGTTGGGTGGCAAACGGAGGCAGAGGTTGACGTTGCAGGGTTCAATGTCCTGCGCGCGGAGGCAGCCGAGGGACCGTGGGTGAAGCTCAATCCGGAGTTGATTCCGTCGCGGGGCAATTCGTGGCAGGGAGCTTCCTATTCCTTCTCCGACGAGGAGAGGGAGGCGGGGACGGTGTTCTGGTATTGTGTTGAGGAGGTAAGCGCCGGGGGAGGGACGACGCCTTATACGCCGGTGCTTTTCTGGGATGAAGGCTTGACAGACGCGGATGGCGACAAGATGCCCGATGCGTGGGAACAGAAAATCGGAATTGGGTCAGGCAGCTCAAGCGACGCAGACGCAGATGCAGACGGGGATGGCTTTACGAACCTCCTTGAGTATCATGCCGGAACATCTCCTGTGGATGCGGCAGAGTGTCCCAAGCTTCTGGCCGAGAGGAGTGCCGAGAACAGCTCTGCTATTCTGAGGTGGATAGGAAGGCCTGGAAGAAAGTACGAGCTGATGGCCGCCGATTCGATGGTAGAGTTACTGAGCGGATCTCCCGACGCGATCTGCGCTACCGAAGCATTCTCCAGCGGCCCAATGCAATTTGAAGACTCGGTCGAAGCAGGTGACCAAATGAGATTTTACCGGCTCAGCATTTCGCCACCGAAATGATCACCGAGCAGAGAAAGAATGCGAGCATGACGTACAGGAAGAAAGACCTCGATGCGGTTGAGTTGGGAGAGGAACTGCTGCTGTGCGAGAAGACGAGCCAGAAGCTACACCGCCTGAATAGCACGGCGGCAGCGATCTGGAAGCTCTGCGACGGGCAAAAGGACATGAGCGAGATCGCGAAAAATGTGGCTCGGGAATTTCCCGGTCCTTCAGCGAGTGAAATCGAAGCAGACGTTCGTGAAACCCTATCGAAAATGAAAAGACTAGGGATCGTGGATGGTTCGCCGACAGCGCGGCATGTAGGTGAGATGTAATTTCATTCGCGTTTTTGCTCCTCGATGCGAGCGCGAAGATGGGTCTTTGGAACAGAGCGCACAGGAGGGTTCATAAATGAGCAAGGATAAGAATGAAACCAGGACAGCAGGCGAAATTGAGGGACCTCTGGACAGCGCCCGACGAACGAGAAAATACGTCAGGCCGAAGATTATCTCCTGCTCAGCGGAGGAACTGCTGAGTCGTGTGGGCTCGGCGAGAGCCTGCAGCGGGCATGGAGAATTGCTGGAGGAATGGGAGCGCCGTGAAGGGGGAAGCCCGTAATGCGTTGTGACAGCAGTACGTGGCTTCCGAATTGCGAACAGGTGTCAATAGTGTCGAGGAACGGTCGGCACTTTATTGCTCGGCGGGATTCCGCTGAGTGGCTCACGGTTAATGAGCTGGGTGCCGAGGTCTTGAAGCTCTCTGATGGACATCGGCCACTTGGGAATATTGTGAGAACCCTTTGCAGGACGTACGGTAGTAGCGAAGACGAGGTAGAACAGGATGTCTTCTCTTTTGCCGAAGATGTCCTGGCGACGGGGCTTTTCAACGATGCGAGGATAGACATAGCCGAACCCCCGTGCCCAAGCATGCTACGTCCACAATTCTACGTAACCGCCAAGTGTAACCTATCGTGTCCATACTGCAGTGTCCGCGGATGCCTTCCGGAAGGAGACATGCCAGCCGACGTGTTCAAAAATCTTGTGCGCCGGTGCGCCTCGCTTGGCGCGCAGTACGTCGAGATCACGGGTGGCGAACCATTTGTCCGAGACGATCTTCTGTCCATCCTTGGTTCCATCAACGGTGTTTTGCCCGCTCAAGTACTCACCAATGGCACGCTGATAACACGGGATCAGGCTCGGACACTGGCCCAACTGGATGTGGCGATCCAAGTCTCCCTGGACGGCGCAAGCAAAGAAGTCAATCGCCCGCTCCGTGGTGAGGGATCATTTGAGGCTGCGCTTGGCGGAATTCGACTGCTGCAGGATTCCGGCGTGAGGGAAATCTCCATAGCTGTAACGATCCAAAGAACAAACGCTGACGATGTGGAGAACATTATTGCCCTGGCTGAGCGAGAAAGGGTTGACCTTGTAACATTCCGCCCAGTTGTTCCTCCTTCAGATCCCACATCTTTTGCTTCCCCACTGGACGCCAATGGCATCTTGAAACTGAGTCGGCGGGTTTATTCGTACCGTGGACCTGTGAAGGCCACACTTGTTCTGTACGGTTTCGGCCGAGACGCCCTGTCCGGTGAGCGATGGTGCGTGCCTGGCCGTTCTCCTTGCATTGTCCCAGATGGCAGTGTCTTCCCTTGCCAAGGCTTCGCAGAATGCTTCGACGTTGACAAGGAAATCCCGAGAGTGAGTCTGGAGGACCAGATCTCATCGGAGGCCATCATTGGATTGAGGCAGAGTTGCTCGGGAAGAGCTGAACGGATTGAAGAATGCTCTATTTGTCCCTGGAAACATTTTTGTCAGGGTGGTTGCCCGGCGCTGGCCTATCGTGAGCACAGGACGTTCACAGCGAAGGATTCTTTCTGCGAAGCCCGCAAGCGGCTTTACGAGGATCTGTTTCTCTATGAAGACGAGCATGGGACCGGAAACCTCGAGTAAAGCACTCGAACCCACCCAAGCTGACCCCCACCTCGCCGTTTCCGCACACTTCTCTATCCTCGGCACGCGAATAGAACTCGTGGGCCGGCCTGAGGAGGATCTTGAGCCTGTTATCCACATGTATGCCGCCTTTCGTACAGACGCGAACAGAGCTGCATCAAGAATCACCTGGGATGGGCACCTGAGCCCGACGAGGTTGGCTGTGGATGGAAACGTGTACCGCGGCCTGCCATCAAAAGGTATCTCGGCTGTGATCTCCATGAAGATTATGGAGTCAGTCTATCGCCGAACGAGAAGCTTTTGGCTGTTCCACGGGGCTGCGGCAGCATGGAAAAGAAACCTCCTCCTTTTTCCTGGTGAGACCGGATCGGGGAAGAGTTCTCTGGCTGTTTCCCTCGCAACAAGAGGGTGGTCATTGTTCTCGGACGAGATCATCGCATTCTCACAGAGAGATTTCCTTGTTGTTCCTTTCCCACGAGCCATTAGCTTCCATGCAGGCAATTCTACCGCTCAGGAGGCCGTTCCTTCAGCCAGGTTCTTGACCTATTCACTACCCCTCATTGGAGGGGGTGCCAAAAGAATAGCGCCGTATTCCCTTTTCGGGAGAGCGCCTGAGCCGCTTCCTCCGAGCGCCGTCGTATGCCTTGAGGGTAGCTACCTGGATATCACCCGTAACGCCAATAGGGAGATGCTCGTGGCTTTGTGGAATAAGAACATGGAGATTGTTGCCAGGGAACAGGGCATCTGGCAGCGGATGAGCGTGCGAAGAGACGGGGATTTTTATCGTATCACAAGTGACAGGGCCGATTTGGTTGAAGACATTTGCACGTCCTTGGGTGGAATCGTTTTCGAGCGTGATGCAGTGGCTGACCTGAGGCCGGTCTTTGGCAATAAGCCTGTCCTTAAACCTGCTTCCCCTACGGAATGCCTGAACGCGCTGTGGCTTGTTTTCCAGAATGGGCGAAGACTCGTTCAGGGAACATCGGGCGTGGACAAGCTCTATGCTGATCTCGCTCGGTTGGTAAACAAAATACCTTGCTGGATATTACGGCCAGGGTCCCCTGGGGAGACCCGCCACCTCCTGCGTGACCTTGCGGAGCAACTTGGGGAGAACGACCGTGCGTCGCAGTAATGCAAGTTTTATCTTCGCGGCCGTTTTCCTTTTCTTCGCTCGGCAGGTTGCGCCCTCTTTGCCTGACTGGCCCGAGGGCAAAGGCTTGTTGCAAACGACGCTGGGATCGGACGGCAGCATTACGGTAAGGTTTGTCGCCCCAGAGGAACTGGCAGACCCTCCCTGGGATCTTGAGTTGCTTGCGAAGTCCCGCTTCTCTCTCGAGAAATATGGTGATTGTCCGTATTTTCCCGTGCGAACTATCGCCCTTGAAGTCCCCTCGAAGAAGATGTCGCTTCAGATCATCGAGAAGCGAGTCCGGAGGGTCGCCGATGCCTTCGCAGGGGCTGCAGCAATGCCCCAGCCTGACAGCGAGTCGGACCTGCTGATATCTCCCCGCAACCATCGGCTGATCCCAGTCCTTGCCTTTCCTGAAACCCCGTTTCCGACGCAGCACGTGATTATGGACTCCCCAGTTAATTCGGGCAAGAAGATCATTGCACGGCTTAAGCTGTATCCCTTCGCTCAAGACGAAGAGGACGGTGTACCTACGTTCGCAGGTCTTGTGGTGTTTCGACTGGTTCCAATGCGAGAGGGTCTCCTCGAGGAGCGTCGGGCGGGCCTCACCGCGACTCCACCTGACACAGAATCTGGCGGGTCGAGGCCCCTCATCTTCACCGTTCCAGCGGAGGGTATCTACTCTGTTCCTGCTGAAGAGGTGTTTGCATGGTGGGGGAGCGAGCCTTTGCCGCTCAACACTCTTAGTCTTAAGTGCCGGGGACATGACGTCGCTTACCACGCGAATGGCGACGGAGATGAGCTATTTGAAGCTGGCGAGGCGATTCTTTTCTATGGGGTTGGCGGCGACAACATTTTCACAGGGGAGAATGCGTATTGGCTGGAGAAGGGGGGCCACGCGGTAACAATGTCGTCCCTGAGTAGGCCCCCACCAGGTCAGGGTAGTATTACACACTGCCAAAGGGACGTTCGGTTCAAGCGCAACGTGGGAATGTATGAGGCTCATCCTCCAGGAACGGGCGAGGACCATTGGTTTTGGGAGAAAATCACGGCCCCTCAGAAAGTTGACATCGAGATAGAACTCGATAATCTGGCTAACTCGCCCGGCTTCCAGGCTGTTCTTCAGATGGGACTGCAAGGCGCCACGGCATCTCATAGAACTCGCGTAGCTCTCAATGGGGAGCTGTTGGTGGAGGAACAATGGGATGGACTTGTACCGAAAACAGTTCAGGCAGAGTTCGCTCAGAAGCTTTTACAGGAAGGGACAAACGTCGTCACGATCGAGGAGCTTACGGAAGGAGAGAACCCGGACGTCATTTACCTGGACTGGATAGACGTGCGATATGATGCCAACATGGTGGCCGAGGATGGACAATTAAAAGTAGCCGTACCGCCTGGCGTCCCAGGGATCGTTGTCTCAGGACTCGAGAGTCAGGATGTCGTCATTTTCGATGTGACCCAGGAACGGGCGCCTTGCCTGATAGAAGGCGCCGTGACGACTCCAGTGAATGGGCACTACAGAGTGGAATTTGGAACGATGGCCGACTCTGAAAAGACGTACATCGTTCTATCAGGTGGCGCGGCGAAGCTTCCCAGTTCCGTCCGTCAGAGAAGCCCATCGAATTGGTCAAGCCCAGAGAATGGTGCCGACTGGATCGTGATTACACGCTCTGATTTCCTCGATGCAGCAGGGAGGCTTGCATCTCATCGAGAGTCGCAGGGCTTGAGAACTGCGGTGGCGGATGTGCAGGATGTGTATGACGAGTTCAACAGCGGTATCACCTCGCCTGAAGCGATTCGAGATTTCATGAAATTTGCCTACGGCAACTGGGATCCTAAGCCCACATATCTTCTCCTCTTCGGAGACGGCCACGGGGATTACATGGATTGGTATGAAACGCACCAACCGAACTTCATTCTCCCTCATTACTCCTGGATTCCGCCCTTCGGGTGGGCGCCTGAGGATGATTGGTTTGGGTGCGTGGACGGTGATGATGCGTTTGCCGAGGTTACGGTTGGCCGTCTTCCCGTGCGGTCACAAACAGAGGCGGAGTCCGTTGTGGACAAGGTCATAGCTTATGAGTCTGCGGCCGTTCCACAGGAATGGCAACAGCATGTGACTTTCTGCGGCAGCGCGGGCAGCACGTTCCAGGCGATATGCCAGTCTATCGCGAATGGTCTTCCACTCAATTTCGAGAGCGATTACTTATTCCGGGATGATTATCCTGATGCTGGCAGTCTGAAGGAAGACATCTTCGAGTCGCTAAATGCAGGAGCCTCCCTTTTCTTCTATGTAGGCCATGGCAATGTGGAGCGTTGGTCAGAGAGTATTCTACACACATCGGACGTCCCATCGCTGACAAATGCCGAGAGGCTTCCGGTGATGTGCATGCTTACATGTCTGACTGGGTATTTCGCCGTTCCTTGGAAGGAGTGCCTCGCCGAGGAACTTGTGAGGGCTCCCAACGGCGGTGCTGCGGGCTGTGTTGCCCCGACGGCGACAGGCTATCCGTCAGAGCACGTAATCCTCGGTCAGGAGGTTGTGAGGGTTCTTTTTGGCGGGGCGACACTCGGGGAATGTCTGCGCGGGGCCAAACTCCGTTCTTATATGCGAGGACTCCGTGAATCGTCTCTGAGAGGGTTTTGCTTGATAGGCGATCCGGCGACATCTCCGAGATTCGTTCCAGTGACCCCAGACCTCATATGGTTCCAGTGATGACCTTCAAGCCTGGATTGGCCGCCGTGCCGCCGCTGCATAGAGTCTGATGACGTTGCTCCAGCATAAGCCAGCAAGAAAGATGCAAGAGGTTCTGCCATGAAACCTGGCGAAGTCAGTTGTCTGTCCAACGTGACCGCGCAGATTCTCCGCCAGGGACGCCCCTCAAAGCCCTTTCTGCTCCGCATCGAAGGAAAGAGCATGCTGCCTCTCATTTCCCCTGGGAGCGTCGTCAAAGTGGAACCATTTGCTGGTCTTCCTCGCATTGGCGATGTTGTTGTGCGCCTTGACAGGTCGAACGCGATAGCTCACAGGGTTGTCTGCCAGCGCCGCCCCGGGCACTCCCGTGGTTTGACATTCGTGACGAAAGGGGATAATGCTCTTCGTCTCGATTCCCCGTGCGGCCTGACGGAGATCTTCGGCATTGTTCGCTGCACATTGAGAAACGGCGAGGATGGCAAGCCCTACGCCCAGCAGCTACCCCGTTTCTCTGGGTCATGGATAGCTCGGCTGTCGTGCTTGGTTGGATTTCTGAGCCGTACCATTGACGGCCACATTTGGGAAAGGGGAGGCGAGGGAGCGGGCAGGACTCTTGCTCGGCTAGTGTTGTCGTTATCTCACCGGGTTGTTACGTGGACGATCCGTAAGCGCCCGGCCAACCCATGTTCCCTGTGAGAACGATGTGAGCCATACTCCTCGGCAGATAGAGCGTATGTGTGGTATGGAGACAGAACGCATCGAGGAGGATGAAAATGCAGGG
>JAUYEE010000280.1 GCA_030691545.1 bacterium
TCTCCTGGACCTTCTCGACCGTCTTTTCTGAAAGCTCGTCCACGCCGTACAGCTCGCGGATGGCGATGGCGACGGCTTGACCGTAGCCCGTGTTTTTGACGAAAGGCCACCAGGGGGCAAGGAGTTTCCATTTTTCGATGGGGCAGACGTCCGGGGCAAAGAGTTTTCGGTGATCTTCCGGCGGCATGCCCGCAGTGAGAAGGTCGGAATCAAGGTAGTGGCTCATGAGGAGAGACCAGTCGTCGCACCGGACGCGCTTTTCGAGGCGCTCCTTCTCCTCGATGAGGTGCTCGTGGGAATCCACCAGAGGCGTCTCGGCGACGCGGCGGGCGATCTGGTCGGCAATGTCGCTTGGTTTCGGTGCTGCTGGGCCAGGCTTCGCCTCGTCGGCCTTGGCTCCGACGAAGCTGCCGATGGCGACGCCGGCCCCGATCGCTCCGACTCCTCTTATCGCCGAACGGCGAGAGATTTTTTCGCTACCTTCAGACATTAGGTATCCTCCCGGCTTCGGATCAGAAATGTTGAACTCTCGATTGTTTGAAGATGGAACTTTGCGTCCATTGTACTTGAGCACGGCAGCGCTGGCAAAGTGAATCAGCGATGCAATGGCAGAGGGCGCGCGACCGCGGGCAAGCAGAGAGCACAGAGCGGGGAGTGAAGGAATGGATAGAACCACGAAGGACACGAAGGGCACAGAAGGCAGGCAAGCCTGACAGCATCAACATGATGGACAGGACATTGCCATTGTGGATTGCGGCTTTGGGAGAGGAACCGCAGATGAACGCGGATGAACGCAGAGGAGGACAGATTGGCAATTTTGGATTTCCGATTTGGGAGGGTGAAAACCACAAAGGACACTGAGGCGGGAACTGGGCAGGCACACGGCGCTTGACATCAGTTAAGTGGGTGGGATAATGAGAGCCAGATAGAGCGATGCAGCTCAGAACAAAGAGTCCAGTTTTTGGGGGCTTGGGAATGGCCGAACCGAGAGTACCCTTGCCAGTCGCTTTTCGAGATGAGAGACCGTTGTCCTCCGGACGGACAGCCCTCGCCCTGCCCTCTTCGCATGCCGTTCGCGAGAAGCCGAAGGACCGAGGGGTGTTAGGCCGACGGGCGCGCGGCCTAAAGGCGCTACGAAGAAACTACGTGAACCGCAGTTCGACCTAAGAACCAAATGGAAGGAGGAATGCGATGGTCCCGCCAAAACGCGTAGCCGACAGAATTGCGAAGTCAGTAGTCAAATTCCAGCAAGTCCTCCAGATCGCGAGAGACAGAGACGTTAACGAAGCAGACACCGTCTCGATCATTAAAGACATTCTTGCCGAGGTATTTGGCTACGACAAGTATCTCGAAGTCACGAGTGAACTGGCCATACGGGGAACCTTTGTCGATCTCGCAATCAGGGTTGACAACAAGATCGAATATCTCATCGAGGCGAAAGCGATCGGGACTGATCTAAGGGAGCAGCACCTTCGCCAAGCAATCGAATACGGCGCCAGCAATGGCGTCCCCTGGGTGATTCTGACAAACGGGATGGTCTGGCGCATCTATAAAATACGGTTTGAACAACCCATTAACTACGACCCCGTCTGCGACTTCAGCTTCTCCGAAATCGATGGAAAGTCGCAAGATGATCAAGAAAAGCTATTCATCATTTGCAAGGAGGGTATAAACAAGGACGCAAGAGAGCAGTTCCACGAGAAGATCCAATGTCTCAATCGCTTCGTCCTGGGTGCCCTCATCCTATCGGATGACGTTGTGACGCTACTACGCCGTGAACTTCGGAAAGTAACCGAAAGCGTCCTTGTTGCTCCGGAAGACATTGTTCACGTCCTGGAGAACGAGGTCCTCAAAAGGGACGTGATTGAAGGAGACGAAGCCCAAAAGGCTCAGACCCGACTAAAAAAGTTTTACGGAAAGAGCGCAAGAAAACCCCGCGAGCGAGGTGAGGATAAAGACAGCGCCGCAGGATCTGGTCAGTCCACAGAAACTGCCGCCTTTTCCGATCAACTCTTGAAGGGTGCGCAGTCGCAGCAAGACGACAAGGAATAGGGAACTCGAGCCAGGTGTCTCAGGTTACGGCGCTGCGCTACGGCGCACAGGCTCGTCTTCGGGCCAAGCGTGCGGCTGTACTTGAGTGGGCGTGCACGCGGCGCTCGAAGCAGAGCTGGCAGGGCCGCGCGCGTGGGCGCCGCGTCTACCGCTGGCATGGTATCCTGCCCTTGACAGGAGAGCATTCTCCCCCGATTCTGAGGGGCCGGGCGCCCTCAGGGCTGCCCCGCCTTAGCGAGGCGGCGTTACCTGTAGGAGCTTTACGCCCTGAATACAGCCACCCGCATGGACAAGCCATCGTTGGACATCCAGCGGACGGGACCGATAGAATAGGTGGTCATCTTCAACTACTCTGTCATCGGAGGCGCGAGTATGAAGGGAGTCCAGTATCTCATAGACGAAAATGGCGAACGGACCGCTGTCGTGATTGATCTCAGGAAGCTCGGCGAGCTTTGGGAGGACTTCTACGACCAGGCCGTCGCGGAAGCCCGCAAGAACGAGCCCCGAGAATCTCTGAATTCGGTGAAGAAACGAATCGGCAGGCAAAGCGGACTTCGGGCCAATGTCTAAGTATTCGGTCGTTTTCACACGTTCCGCCAGAAAAGAGCTTGAGCACCTTCCCGAGGCAATCCAGACGCGCGTTGTAAGCCAGATCGAGCAACTGTCCAGTGACCCCCGCCCTACAGGCGTCCGGAAGCTGGTTGGCTCGGGACCCCTCTGGCGTCTGCGCGTCGGTGAATATCGCGTGATCTACGCCGTCCATGATGAGCGTAAGCTCGTGGATATCATCTGCATCCGCCACCGAAAGGATGCATACAGATGAGGGGGCATATCAGGCCGACGGGCGCGGCATGAAGGTATTATGGACAAAGCGGATGGCCGAGAATCAGGCTCGGCGATGGCGAGGAGAGCTGCTTGATTAAGTGGATTCAAAGTCATCGGGCGGCAATCTGGTGGATAGCTGGCGCATCAATCCTTGTCTTTATTGCATCCCTAATAATTGTTCCCCTCTTGGTCGTTCGAATCCCCTCTGACTATTTTGCACATAGGAGTCGCCACATTAAGCCGCGGGCTGGCCGGCGTTCACTGCTGCGGTGGGTGTTGCTGGTTGGGAAGAATTTGCTCGGGTACGTGTTCGTTTTTGCGGGGCTTATCATGCTGGTTCTGCCGGGTCAGGGAATGGTGACGATTCTGATCGGGATAACGCTTGTGGACTTTCCGGGGAAGTACCGGTTTGAACGGTGGGTCGTGTCGCGGGGTCCGGTGCTTCGCTCGATCAACCGGCTTCGGAAACGTGCGGGACGCCCACCGCTGTTTCTTGAAGAATAAGGGAGATCAGTCGGGCAAGGCGCTCAGAATGAACGGGGTCGCAAATAAGGAGGCAGAACCACGAAGGACACGAAGGGCACGAAGAAACGGATAACACCGCGGAGAGGATAAAAGGGACGGATTGCGGAGGTGACAACTTTGGATTTGGCGAAGAGGGGAAGCCGCAGATGGACGCAGATGAACGCCGAGGAGAGAACCCGACAGGATAAGCAGGATGGCAGATAAGGAGGGGAAACCACGAAGGACACGAAGGGCACGAGGAAGCTGACGTAGCAGAGTGAAACACGGCGGGGTTGACGAAGACTCGCCGGTCATGCGACGATTTGCCGGCCGGGCCCGGCCAAGCAAGCAGGCCACGAAGAAATCAGAGAAGACCGTCAATGGACCTGTTACCAGCGCTTCAGACTTGTTCGTTTCTCGCGGATTTCCCAAGAGAAGACCTCCTGCGAATCGCCGAACTCTCTCGCGTCCGCGCCTATGAGCAGGGCGAGGAAATCTTCCGGGAGGGCGACCCGGCGATGCGCTTCTATGCGGTCGTCACGGGGAAAGTGAAGCTGTTCAAGCTGTCGCCGGAGGGGAAATATCACATAGTACGGCTGGTTTCCCGAGGGGAGTTGTTCGGTGAAGCGGCGGCGTTCGCGTCGGAGAATTACCCCGTCTTTGCAGAAGCGGTTACCCGAAGCCAATTGCTGAGCATCGAGGCGGCTCCGTTTCTTTGCCTGGTTACATCGCAACGGCGCCTCGCGATGAAGGTCATCGTTTCCCTTTCGCGACGCCTCGAGAGCGTTGTCGGCGTTCTCGGGCAACTTGCCCTGAGCGACGTGACCGCCAGGTTAGCGAAGTATGTGCTCGACTTGTCACTCGCGGCGACAGCTTCAGGGGCGGCGGCTCGTGTCGTGCGCCTCGACATTCGGAAGTCCGACCTGGCGGCGAGACTTGGGACGGTAAGCGAATCGCTCTCGCGGGCTTTCGCCAGGCTTCGGGATAGCAAACTCATCGAGGTCAAGGGAAACGAGATTCGCATCCTCGATCCTGAAGCTCTCGCCCGCGTAGCCGCGGGTTTTCGAGACTGATTCTTTCGCGCCTGCCCTTCAACAAGATTCTTCAAGAAATCCCATCTTCTTGACCTAAGTCAAGGACTGGCTCTCCAGACCGTGCTAATTTTCCCGCGAAAGAAGAAACATAGAACCAACCAACATTTAGAAGAAGGGAGAGAGTCATGGCAACGAAAGTCGTTCGCAAAATCGTGAAAATTGACGAGGAAAAGTGTGATGGATGCGGACTGTGCATTCCGCAGTGCAAAGAAGGCGCCCTTCAAGTCGTTGACGGGAAAGCGAGGCTCGCCAGCGAGGTCTATTGCGATGGGTTGGGGGCGTGCCTCGGTCATTGTCCACAGGGAGCTATCAGCATCGTCGAGGAGGAGGCCGAGGACTTCGACGAGCACGCGGTGGAGGAGCATCTGAGAGCAGTGCGGGGTGTTGAAGAACAGAAAGCTCACAAGTCGGAGGAGCGCAAAGCTCACGAACTGGAACATCTTCTCCCGCACGAAGGAGGCTGCCCCGGGGCGAGAATCATGTCTTTTGCCGCGAAGAGGAAAACGGGCGATCGGCCGCAGGCTGCTTCTGAAACCGAGCCGGAGTCAGCGCTCGCGCAGTGGCCTGTCCAGTTAACCCTTGTGCCGGTAGCCGCACCGTATCTTCAGGGAGAGGACCTGCTGATCGCAGCGGACTGCGTCCCCTTCGCTTACGCGAACTTCCACAGGAAACTGCTTGACGGCAAGGCGCTCCTCATAGCCTGCCCGAAGCTGGACGACACCGCCCCCTACGTGCAGAAGCTGGCGAGAATCTTCTCCGAATGCGACCCGAAGTCCATCACGGTGGCTCACATGGAGGTCCCGTGCTGCTTCGGTGTGGGGAGAGTGGTGCGGGAGGCTCTCCGCATTTCCGGAAAGGAGATTCCCGTCCGCGACGTCACGGTTTCCATTCAGGGGGAAATCTGTGAGGACACACTGATTGACTGAGCGGACGACCTCGTGGCGTAAAGAATGATGGACGCGGAAGGGGTCTGCGAGAGTATTTGGCAAGAAGGACGGATCAGTCAGGCGAGAGCGACTCGAAATACTGTTCGCATTCCTCTTTCTCGGCCGGGAGGGTGAATCGCTTCGCGCCTTCTTGATGAGTGATGAAGACGTTGATTTTGGCGGGGCGGAACTGTTTTTCTGCGGCCTTGCTCGCCTCGAGGACTGTGTCCGCGAGTTTCGCAATGAAGGTCGCCGGAACCGGCGTGATGATGCCAATGACAATCTGTGGAACGGGCGGAACGGACTCGAGGCGAAGGGTGCGAATTTTGACTCCGGCCGCCGCATATTCGTCCCGTAACGTATAGATGGCCTTCTCGATGAACTGAGCCGCGGGACCTCCGCGACTATCCACTTCGATAATGCCTGCCATTCCGGGCGCCTCCTTTGTTGCTGCCTGCCTGCCGGGGGCTGTGTGGGAAAACCGACCAGCCCCCTTTCACAGAAGAACACTTTCTTGGCCGCGACTTCGTGAGCATAAACCATCTTCCCCCTCTTGTCCAGAGTTCGGGTGGATTCGAAGTGGTTCCGGTTTGAGGAGGCTCGGCCCGGGACGCGGGTTGCCAGGGCTGTCCCCCAGTTCACCTCGGCGCCGATAGCCGGAATTCTGAAGCAGGGCGCCAATCCTGTGGCAGTCACACACGACTTGCCACGGCGATTCAGCGATTCCGAAAGTGGGTTGGGAGGTAGGGCAGTAAAGGGCTGAAGATGGGGGAGTTGGGG
>JAUYEE010000106.1 GCA_030691545.1 bacterium
GGCCTTGACTGCACGGGGAACCGGTGGTAGGTTTCAAGCATAGGAAAAGGGGCAATGATTAACCCTCAATTCGGAAGGAGGGGCGCCATGAAAAACAGCAACTTCAAAAGCACGGGGATTGGTCTGTCCATTCTCCTTTCCGCAACCGCACTTCTCATTCTGCAATTGTCTGGGGGGGGGAGACTTACGGCGAGTAGCTCGGATGAGCCGATGAATCAAGACCTCCAGAGTGGCACGGGCTTCCAGCCCGTGAATCATGGGCAAGATGCCCATGCCACTTCCCTATCTTCCCGCGTCATTGCCGAGCATCCTCCCGTGGAACTTGTCGAAAAAAGGGACGATCACACTCGGATTTGGGAGATTGTCCGCGAGGTCGAGACGACTCATCCGGATGGCAGCACAACGGTGGACACGGTCAAATCGCACATCCATGAGAAAGCCTCCGGCCTCTGTTACAAAGATGCCACCGGCAACTTCGTCCCCTCCGTCGCCGAATGGCGGGAGACTCCCGAGGGCTTTGTCATTGACCGCTGCCCTTACCGCCTCGTCATGGGAAAGACAATAGGCACTTCGGCTCGATATACCGTCGAGGGTAATGACCTCCTCCTTCGCCCCGCATACCTCATCATCTCCGACGGCGTGAACGAAGCTGACCCCCGACCCCTGACCCCTCAAACCCGAGGCTCCATCTCTCCCGATAACCCATCCGTTCTCCGCTTCCGCTCCACCTTCGGTGAGGGCTACGACCTCGAATACATCGCCGAGAAAGGCGGCTTCCACCAGAACCTTATCATCGCCAATCCGCCTCAACTCCCCGACGGCTTCAATTCCGCCACCGCCTCCATTCACCTTTATACGGAACTAAACCTCGACCAATACCTCTCCGCCTCCGGCTGCCAGCTCACGGTCGAAGGCGAACCGGTCAATCCCACGGCCGCCGACCTTGTGACCGAACCTTCTCGCGGCGGCTGCATCTCCTTTATGAAAGCCGGTCGCCTCCTCCATGCCTTCTCCATATCGCAAGTCACGGACTCCTCCGGCCCCGGCGCCCTCGACAAGCAGACCACCGCCGAAAAACGGCTCATGAAGGACCCCTCCTCAGGCAAAGCGTACCTCATTGAGTCCGTCCCCCTCTCCTACTTCACCGACAACTCTCCCACCTACCCCATCACCTGGGACTACCAGAACATCACCGAGCCGATTTCCGGCGGAACCTGGGAACCGAGGTACACCTACCGCGTCAGCGGGAACATCTCGATAGATGGCACCCTCACCATCCTCCCCGGCACCACGGTCAAGCTCGACCCTTCGAGGAAGATAACCATCGCCACAAACGGCAAGGTCATTGCGAGGGGGGAACCGTACAACTACATCACCTTCACACGGACCCGCGACAACAACTGCGGCGAAATCATCACCGGCCCCGCGGACGCGGCGTATGATCGCGCCCTTGAGATCCTTTCCGGCTCTTCCCCAGAGTCCGCAGTTCAGTACTGCAAGTTCAGAGGCGGCGGCCTCGGTGTTGACCTGCACAGGACGCTCACAGAGTCCGTCGCCCACAACATCTTCAACGGCATGAACATTGGCATGTCCATAGTGTACTGCTCAGCGACTGCGCAGAACAACCTTATGACGTATTGCTCCTACTACGGCATCTTCGCATGGGCGGTGCCGAGCGGGACCTATACCAACAACACCATTGACCATACCGCTACGGGCATGTACGACTATGGCTCGTCGTCCTTCACGGCCAAAGACAACCTATTCTCGCATTGCACCACGGGCATTTACACAAATTACTACGCCCCCGATATCCGCAACAACGGCTTCTACCAGGTGAGCGGCGGCCAATGGGGGTCTTCTCCCGTTCCCTTGAGCGCAAGTCCCGATGCATCGTGCAGCATGGGCAACTACTTTCTCAACAACTATAACCCCGGAGGCGCCCAGTTGAAGGACGCGGGCAGCCGAACCGCGCTGGCGGCGGGGCTTTCTGACGAAGCGTTCACCGTCCTTGCGCCCGGCGACATCTCACCTTCGCCTTACACCGACGGCCAAATCTGGAGCAAGATCGCCTCCGAAGTAGTTGGAAGCCTGGTGGACATCGGCTACCACCACTGCCGAACTGATGTCTATCTCCCCTTCGACTTGACGATCAGCGATGGGGAGAGCTCCGAGGGAAGCCTTACCATCAAGCCCGGCGTTGTCGTCGGGATTCTCGGCGATAGCTACATCATGGCGACGAATGGGGGAACGCTCCTGTGCGTCGGCAACCCTGACCAGGGCGGCCTTGTCCGGTTGACGAACAGCAAATCCCTCTCGATGAACATCGAGTCGCCACAGTTCGGAGTCACAGCGACGAACCCTCTCGTTATCATAGATTCCTCGGCAAGCGAGCAGAGCAGCATCCAGTTCACCCGCACAACCTGGCTCGGATGGGGAATCCTCATCAACTCGGCGCGTTACCTCACGACCCCCATCCAGCACAACGTATTCTCGCTGGGCTACCAGGCTGTGCACGCCGGCCTGAACAGCGGGAACAGCCTTCTCAACAATCTGGTCCATGAAAACATCCGCGGCGCCTACGCGCGCGGGAACACGCTGGTTTCCAACTGCACCTTCGACAGGAATGAAACCGGCCTCGAGGCGGGCGCCGATTTGGACAAGGAACTAACGATCAAGGATTGCCTCTTCACGCACAACTCCGCCCAGGGTATCGTGATAAACGCCGGCGCCGGCGAGGTCGTCAACGACTACAACGGCTTCTACGGGAATACGCAGGACATCAACGGCGGCACATGGGGCCCGCACTCTTTCTCCGACAAACCCGGCGCCCCGAACCCCCTCACGCAATCGCCCTACTATCAGGGGATCGAGTCCGGCTGGCAGCTTCACTACACACTTAACCAGAGTTCGCCCCTGATTGACGCGGGCTCGCGCACGTCCGTCGAAGCCGGCCTTGACATCTTTACCACCGCTGCCGACGGCCGCCTGGACTTCGGCACCGTCCCTGAAGGCGAAAGGGGTAACACCGTGGACATCGGCTACCATTTCCCGATTGGCGGCTTCGAAGGCATCCTCTACCAGGGCTACCGCCAAACCGACATCGCCCTTCGCTGGAACAACATGACCGACGGCTGCATACGCGCTTTCTCCTTCGACGGCCACGCCCGAGACGAGATAGGTAATGAGGACGGACTGGATTCGCAGGTATCCTACCGATACACGCGCTACTCGGCCCAGGCCTCCGACCCGACCACCCGGCACCGGAAATACGACTACAATAGGGCGGGAGAGTTCTACCGTGAGGTGGGTGGGGGCGAGTTCGCCCTTAGCGATGTGGACATAGGCAACGCGCCTGACATTCAGGACATGGATTCCGGTACGGTGTGCGCCTGGATTTTAGCTCACAGCATGGGGGACGGCGGGAACCCCACGATCTACTACAAGCGAGCGAATCTCGGCGGTGCTGATGCCAAGTGGCTCCGCCTAAGCACGATTGACGGCAGCCGCCGCTTGGTGGGGACCGTTGGGCCTGTCACCGTGCGGTCGGAGGTGGTCGTGCCTCTAAACCAGTGGCATCATGTCGCTATGACCTGGGAGGACGTTGGGGGCGAGACGAAGGTGACGCTGTATTTCGACGGAAAATCCTGCGGCTCTGACGACGACGCCTCCAGTCCTCCCGCGGACTCCGACCAACACGCCTTCATCGGCGCGCGCAAGTACGAAGATCAACTGGGCCAGTTCGTTGAAGACAACCATTTCGACGGGTACATCGCCGATGTCTTCATCTACAACAGGCCGTTGCAGGAAGACCAACAGAGCGGGGCGCACGAGCTCAAATGGCTCGCGCTGAACGGGGATTGGAACGATAACGGCAAGGAGGAGTGGCTCGTGATGCCGAACTTCGGCGCCATGGGCGAGTATGAGAATTTCCCCCTTGGCCAGTTCAACGCGGCGACGTGGGCTGCCGCCGACCAGGTGGGAGAGAACAAGTGGATATGGGTCTCCGAATTCTACGTTCCGCGCGTCACGAAGATCAGCCCCTCCGGAGAGGTTCTGGCGGCCATCAGCGGGAAGAAATTCCAGGTTGGTCAAACCGACCCTCTCCTTGAAGGACCCGGCCGCTGTTTGTACGGGCCGTGGGGGATTGATGTGGACGCCAGCCACTGCCTCTACGTGGCCGACTCCGGCAACGACCGGATCCAGGTGTTCGACGAGGACGGCGGTTTGATCGCGAAATGGGGGACCACAGGCTACGACGAAAATCCTGTTGAATTGGAGGATGACGACATCCACTTCGTGGAACCCCGCTTCCTCTGCGCCAAACGGTGGGAGAATCAACAGGGCGCCGACGTTTATGTCTCGGAGTATGGCCTATACAGCGGACAGATGGTCGCGCGCGTCACAAAGTACGAGTTCCACTACGACCCCGAGGCCGTCCCTCGTGTCAAATGCGTTGCTGCGTGGGGCGGCTGGGCGGACGAGCCGCCCGGAGACCCGACACGGCCTGACGACAAGTTCTACGACCTGATTGGCATTGACCTGGACAGCGAAGGCGATGTGTGGGTCTGCGATCGGGGTCCCACGGGGAACGTCAGCTTCCTGAAAGAGTTCACTTCCAGCGGGACGTTCAACAAGAAGTTCAGGGCCGACATCACCACACCTCTGGGCGGGTACAACGACTTCTGTTCGGCGCTCGGCATAGTCAACGAAGGGGGAACAGATTACCTTTACAGCTCGGGGGGCGAGATGGTGAGGGACCACCATATCGCCAAGTGGGCCGAAACCGAGGGCGGCGGGCAGCTTGTGGACACGTTCAACTATTTCGGTTCCGGCCCTGACCAAAGCTACAGCCCGTGGGGAGGCTTCCCGACTCCCTGGGGCACGATTCTTTCAACCTGCTGGTTCGGCGGCAAAGCCCAGGAGTGGCACCCGGACGGCGCCTGGATTCGGACATCCCAGTCCCGCCTTCGGAGTGACGGGCACTGCGTCAAGCTCAGGAACTACACCAACCGTGAGAAAGAGAGTCCGGCCTCCAAGCGGGCATGGCAGAAGGTTCACCTCGTGCCCGGGGACTACAGGCTGCAATTTCTGGCCTTCACAAACGGGGGCCAGGTCTCTGACACCGACCTCGAGGCGTTCGCCGGTACCGAGCCAGACGGTACGAATGCGATCACGACGACGTACAACTAACAGTACGACATCACGATGGTCAGCATCGCCCCTGGCAACCGCAAGGCTTCGTTCGTACACGGGGATTTCACCGTTTCGACCGAGGGGGACTGGTATCTGGGCGTCATCGTGAAGCCGAACGAGGTTCCGCCGGATCCCGAGGATGCCGAGCCGAAGCTGGTGTACGTTGCGTCGCTGACGTGCTTCGAGATATTCGAGTAGGAGGGACACGCATGTTGAACGTTCGAACGCTGCTGGTGTTTCTGGGCCTCAGCGCCGCCACGGGGCTTCGCGCAGCGACATGGTACGTTGATGGGGCCGCCGCTGAATCCGGCGACGGGACATCCTGGGCGACGGCATTCCGCAAGATACCGGAAGGCATAGAAGCAGCGTCTGAAGCGGATACAGTGATCGTGGCCGAGGGCGCTTACAAGGGATGCGTCTGGTTCCGGGGACCCAACATCACGGTTCGCAGCCGTGATCCCCTAGACCCGGCCGTGGTCGCGAGCACTGTCCTGGACGGCTGCGGGGTGGACTTCTCGGGTCTCGAGGACGATACCTGCGTGCTGTCCGGCTTCACCATCCGCAACGCCACCAGCCCGGACACCTACCCTTTCGCCGGCGGCGGGATCTACGGGAGGGGCACCCGCGCCACGATCAGCCACAACGTCATCACCGGCAACGAGGCGCTGGAGTCCGGTGGCGGCCTGGCCTTCTGCGATGGCATCATCGAGGACAATTTCATCACAGACAACAGCGCCGGAGTCACGATCCCGGGTTTCGGAGGGGGGCTTTACGAGTGCAATGGTGTCATCCGGAATAACGTCATCGCCGGGAATCGCGCGTGGGACGGCTGGGTATGGATTGGCGCGGACGGGCCCACGCGTGTTTGCGGAGAGGGGGGCGGCCTGCACAGTTGCAATGGCACGATCGTCAACAACACAATCTTCGGCAACCAGGCCTGCGGGGGAGGAGGAGGGCTTTACGGCTGCCACGGCACCATCCGCAACAACATCATCTGGGCCAACGAATGGGCACAGTTGCACGACTCGATTGACCCTGCCTACTGCTGCATCCAGGGCTGGGAGGGCGGCGGTTGGATGAACATTACAGAGGATCCCCTTTTTGTGGACGCGAAGAACGGGAACTTCCGGCTCCTCCCCTTTTCGCCCTGCATAGGCGCCGGGGATAACTGGGCGGCCCACCTCCCGGAGACGGACATTGCCGGCATGCCCAGGATCATGTTCGGCGGGTGGTGGCCGACGGCGGACATCGCAGCCCACATCGCAGGCACGCCGGGGATCGTGCTCGGTAAGTGGCGGCCGGCGGTGGATATCGGGGCCTACGAGTTCTACAGGAACGAAGTGAAGCCCGTCCCAGGGACCGAGCACACAGTCTTCACCTGGAGTTCCGTCGCCGAGAGGACCTATTCTATCTTCTACACCGACGACTTTTTCAATTGGCACACTGCCATTGACAAGTTCCCCTCCTCCGGCAACACAACCACCTCCTGGATCGATGACGGCTCACTCACGGGTTTGCCTCCCCTCCTCGCCCCTCGCCGCTTCTACCGCCTCCTTCAGAATCCGTAAGGAGTTAACCGCGGAGGGCGCAGAGGCAGAAGTGGCATGGGCATCCTGCCCATGATGGGAGTTCCGCCTGCTTGATCACGGGCGGGCCTGCCCGTGTTCGCGCGCAAGCGTCGGACCTGCTTCAGAAAGCTGTTGCGCGCCATGGCGCTCTGTCACCGCCAGCGGCTAGCCCAACTTCCGCACCTGATTGGGATTTCGAGATTTTTTTGGGGGTGATTGGGGGATGAAATAGGGATTAGGGCTATTCACTTGGGTCAGGTAACCACTATATGCGGTAGAGGAAGCCATCGGCGAAAGCCTCGATACTACTATATGTGGTGTGAACCTTAGCAAAGTGAATAGGCCTGATAGGGATATTTGGGGTGTTTTTGGGGTGATTTTCGCCCTACTTTCTCCCTGTTTTCGTGTTTTTTAAGCTTGGAGGGGGAATGTAGTGGCGAATGAGGGGATTTTTTTCCTTGACATTGTGGAGCTTGTGTTTATTGTAGTATCCATGTACATCCGAAAGAACATCAAAAAAGAGAAAGGCAAGACCTACACGAGCCACGCTCTGGTGGAGTCTGTCCGAACCCCCAAGGGACCCCGCCAGAAGGTTGTGTGTACCCTCGGAGACCTCAGTCCTCGCCCACTTAAGGAGTGGCTGAAGCTGGCTCACAAGGTGGAGAATGCGCTTGTGGGGCAGGAGGAGTTGCTGGAAAAGCCCGATGCGGAGGTGGAGGCGATCGTACGCAACGTCAAGGAGAGAAGGGCGAGGGAACAGGCGAAGCCAAAAGAGGCTCCGGACAGGCCCGGCGAGGACGATGATCTGGTGGCGGTTCACACGGACCAGGTGGCTATGGAACGGCTTCGCTCCGCCGGTCATGTGCACGTGGGGTACCAGTTCTGGAAGCGGCTGGGTCTGGACGACATCGTGCGGGACGCTGGGCTTACCGAGCGGGCTTGCACGTTGACCTGCGCCATGACTCTCAATCGGCTGGTTCACCCTTCGTCGGAGCACGCGATGGCTCGCTGGATACAAGACACCGCTCTCGACGACATCTTAGGAGTGGATTTCGAGGAACTGGCGGACGATTCGCTCTATCGCAACCTCGACAAACTCTACCCCAATCGGGCGGCCATCGAGTCGGCATTGGTGGAGCGAGAGCGCAACCTGTTCAACCTCGACGCCACGGTTTTCTTCTACGATCTGACCTCCACGTACTTCGAGGGGATGGCGCTGAACAACCCGAAGGCGGAGCGAGGCTATTCGCGAGACAAGAGGCCGGACTGCAAACAGGTGGTGATCGGGCTGGTGGTGGGGCGGGAGGGGTTTCCTTTGGCTCATGAGGTGTTCCCGGGCAACATGCAGGATAGACAATCGCTGCGGCTCATGCTCGATTCTCTTAGCGAAAGGGTGGGATTGTTGGAAGGACAGACTGTGGTGGTGGACCGGGGGATGGCGTACGGGGAGAACATCGAGGAGATCCGGTCGAGAAAACTCCATTACGTCGTAGCGAGTCGGCAATCCGAGCGGGATCAGTGGCTCGACGAGTTCCAGGAGGTCGGCGACTTCGAGGAGGTAGAACGAACGCCCTCCCCGCAAAACGCTTACCAGAAGAAATCACCGGTGCGGGTGAAGATGAAGCGCAGCGGCGACGAAACGCACGTTCTGTGTGTGGGGGAAGGACGCAGGGAAAAGGACAGGGCCATCCGCGAAAAACTCGAAGAGCGTCTGGTCAGAGACCTCAGCCACCTCCAGGAGAGGGCTCGCAAGCGACGCCTGGTCAAAGCCACCGCTATCGCCACGCCTCGGCGTGGTCGTCTCAAGGAACGCTACCCCCGCGTGGCCCGCTACTATTCCATCTCCTACCACGAGGAGAGCAACGAAGTCTGCTGGGAGGTCAGGACCGAGCAAAGAGCCAAAGCGGAAACCCTCGACGGCGCCTACCTGCTGAGAACCGACCGGCAGGACCTATCCGCCGACGAGGCATGGCGGCTGTACATGACGCTGACCCGAGCCGAAACAGCGTTCCGCTCTATGAAAAGCCCCCTGGCGGAACGTCCCATCTTTCACCAGTTGCAACG
>JAUYEE010000108.1 GCA_030691545.1 bacterium
GACCTGGACGAAGATTGCGGGTCCCTTCAGCCAGACCAGCTTCACCGAAGCGATGCGAGCGGACAAGGCCGGATACTACCGCATCCTCGGACAGTAGTCGGTCGTAGAACCGATAACGAGGCAGCCCCCGTGCCCGCGGCACGGGGGCTGCATGCCAACACCTCCTGTGCCGCGTCTCGCTCTTTCCCCGTGCCTCGCGCGCGGGGGCTGCCTTTCGCGCCACATGCAAGCAACGAGCGAGGCCAGGTCAAAGGCCAGCTCTCTGCGTCTCACTGCCACCTTCTTGTCCATCGCATGACCGCCCAACTCGGAGAGTGTCAAAAGCGAATAGGCAATGCCGGGAGGAGTGTAGCAATGGCTTGCATACCGCACCTCCGGAAAACCGTCTTCATTTTTCCGCCGCGCCATCGTTCACAATGACAGGAAAGGACTCCCTTCAGCGCCCGAAATTGGCCTTCGACGTGTGAGACATAGGTTCCCCGACTGTCCGATCTGAGAACCTCTATGCCCCTGGTCAACCACCCTTCGATTCTTGTTCTTGCCTTCTCCGACGAATTGCAGCAAATTGTCGCAAATTCCGTGTGAAACATGGTCAACATGTGCAACTTGGAGATTTAGGTAATGCCCTGCGCGACAACGAATTACTTAATAAGTGGCACGGGGCGAGAGGGATGCAAAACCCGGTCTTCGTAGGCTCAAAACCCGGAGGTCGTTGGTTCAAATCCAACCCCCGCTACGATTTGAAGTCGCGCAGGGACAGGCGGCTGAGTCTGTCCCTGTTTTCTGCGCTGCGAACCTCCGGGACGAGGCCCAGCAGAGAAAAAGCGAGGGCACGGCCCGTATCTACAAGCGAGGGGGTCTTTTGCCCCAGTCGTACCATTTCCAGACGTCCTCGCTGAGGTCGTCGTACGTCTTGCTGAGCCGCTGGTAGAGCATCGCGTGCTCAATCGCTGTTGCTCCCTGGTTTGCGAGCGCGGTGAGGAACTCCTCGTCGTCATTGGTAAAGCAGTAGGGAAAAGAAGCATAAACTCGCAAGACGCCGACTGCCCTATCCTTGATCCGGAGAGGAAGACCGAACATCGAACGGATGCCCTCGCTCCTCGTCTCGTCGGGGTACTGTAGCTTGGAGCGCATTTCTTCCTCTCCAACCCTGACCGCCTTGCCCGAGAGGATTTCACAGTCAAGAGGGCTCTTGACCACTTCGACTGGCCCCTTTCCGAGATACGTGTCGCTCAACCCATAGGTGGCTTTGATCTCGAGATACTTCCCATCCTCATCAAGCAATCTGACGGACGCCGCTTTGAAGCTCAACGTCTCCACGGCACACACCACGATGCTCCGCAATACTTCGTCGAGGTCAAGGCTGGAACTGATAGCGTGAGCGACTTCGCCAAGGGCGCGTTTTTCTTCACGAAGCCTGAACTTCTCGAGAATGTTTCCACCCTGGGCCGCGAGCGCCAGGGCAATGCTGATTTCCTCCCGGGTGGATTCATGAGGCTCCGAGCGATAGACGCGGAGGACGCCGACGACCCTGTCTTTAACGCGAACGGGAACGCAGAGCATGGACCGGATTCCCTCGCGAGCCGCTTGCTCGGGATAGAGCATTCGCTTTTCCGTGGCCACGTCGGCTATATCCGCCACCTCTCCGCCGATGATATGCGCATCCAGAGGCGCCTTGCACAATTCCACCGGTCCCTTCCGGAGGTAGGCCTCACTCAGTCCCCATGCGGCACCAAGCTCGAGGACTTCGCGTTTCTCGTCGAGCGTTCGCACAGCGCATCCCTTGGCGTTCATGGCGCGAGTACAGCCACACGCCAGAAGGTCAAGGGCCTTCTCCTTGCTGTCGGCTGAGGCGAGGTCCATGCATATCCGGCACATGCCCGAAACGCAATTGTCAAATGACACAACCATACATCCATCTCCTGACATAAAGTGAGGACCGGGGGCATTACGCTCCGACTGCGACGACTTTTGTGTATTGCCCGAGTATGAAGTTGCTGATAGGCCGCCTCTTTTTCTTGCGCGAAAGGAAAGTACACTCCCCCGAGGTCGGGGCGTTGTTGCGTCAACTCCATTTCCTTTCGGCTACAGCCTGAGAGACGGAAAACCCGAGGCCGGTGAGCGGCAGGTTGCCCGACGCTGCTTCAATCGAATCACGTCTTCAATGACATTGCAGAGCTTAGCCAACATCTGGCTTACTGGGTCGGAAAGACTCTCACCGAGTGCCCGCGTGCCCGGCTGCACGGCCGCCATGAACACGTCTGCTCCAGATTCCTCCTTGAGACGCCGCATGAACAGGGCAGGCGACAGCTCGTGTGTGGAAAAGGCCCGTTCGGACAACTCTTCTGTTTCCGCGATCCGCACCTCACCGGGAACCGAGCCTTCCGCGGCACCGCTGTCCACGACAAGAACCGTGTCCGGTTGAAGCCGGCATATTCTCCCGATGTAGTTTTCGGGAGTCGTCCCGCAGTTGATCAAATGGATGGGATAAGTCGAATTCGTATGAGCGTGAAGGCTTTCCTGAAGCATCTCCACGAGGCGGGGACCGGCGCCATCGTCCGCCCGAAGGACATTGCCGACCCCCGCGACGACGACGGTGCCGCGAAGCCGCCGCCTCAGGGCCGTGAGGAGATGCGTTTCTTTCGGAGGGTCGGTCATGCTGTTCTGTCCGGGTAGTCTTCCTTGACGAAAACCTGGTGCTGGCACTTTGGGCAAAGAAACTTCACGTGGTCGGCCCGTCCTATCTGCGCCCTGTCTTTCGGGGTCACTTCTCCGAGGGGGCTCAGCTCACGCTGCCCGGCCAGAACGAGTCCCATGTTTGCATAGGCAAGCGGCCCCAGCTTCTCCGCGAGCCACCTCACGTGGTCCAAAGTGCTGATGACCGCTCCACATACCTCGCAGAGAAGGAGGTCCTTCTCGATACTGACGCAGGCGTGTTGTCTGTCGAAGAGAGCCAATTCGTATTCGTGGGTGTATTTGACGCCTTCCTGCGTTGGACAATTTGCCCTGCACTGCCCGCAGTAGATGCAGTGGTCGTACTGAAGAACAAGTCTTCTGAAGGGCCCTCGCTCCGTTCCACCGTCTGGGTTGAGCGAGTCAGTCAACTGGATCGCGCCAGCGGGACACGTCTCGAAACACGCTCCACAGCCGATGCACTTGTCCGTAAACTCGGGCTTACCGCGGAATCGCGCCGGCGGAACGGAAGGCTCCGCCGGGTACTTTATAGTGTACGGCTTACTGAACAGCGACTTGACTGCTTCTCTGAGTTCTCTCAGCTTCGGATACTTCATCGTGCTTGTTTCCAGTTCTTATAGCTCTCTTGCCTGACGAGCCTTGCCACAATTGAACGTCGAGGCGCCCAGAACAGACGCGCCACGTCCAGTGCGACGCCCCCTCAGGGAGCGGGCTTCTCCTTACCCATGTGCTTTTTGTCGTCTTCGTACCTATCGCAGACGCTCTTTTGCCAGAGGCGAACGCCTGCGATGTGAGCGCCCCGCGCCAGCGCATGAGCCGCCGTCGGCGAGGTAATGAAAATCAGCGGAACAGCCACCAGAGCCTTAACGCCGATCTCGTTGAACCCCTGCATGAGAAATATGCCAAACATAATCCCGCACGTGCCGAGCGTAACGCACTTCGTCGCCGCCTGGAGACGATTGTACATGTCCGGCAGCCTCAGCAGCCCTATGCACCCGAAGAGCTCGAACAACACTCCGATGAAAATGAAGACAAGCCCTATGTAGTCATTCATCGAGCTGTTGCCCTCCCAGGTACTTCGCTAAGGTGATTGTCCCGATGAACGAAAGGAGCAGCCACGCGAGCGCTATGTCCATCAGGAATCCTCTTTCCGTATAAACGGCCCACAGGGCGCAAAACCCCACGACCAGAATGCCCAATATGTCAATCGCCACCATCCGGTCGGCAACCGTCGGCCCTCGCCACGCCCTGTACAGGCACATGAAGCAAATCGCCACCAGAGCCGCCACACAACCCAGAATGATTTGGTCCATATTCACTCAAAAATCCTCTTAAGAATTTTCTCGAAGACCACTACGATTTTCTGACTCGCCTCTTCGACATCCTGAGTTTTCACGTTAATCCAGTGAATGTAAAGGTAGCCATCGTCGGTGACGTCAACGCTCAGCGTCCCCGGAGTCATGGTGATCGAGTTCGCAAGAGACGTCCTCGCAAGGTCGCTTTTCAGAGATGTACGAACCTTAACGATGCCAGGATGAATCGGCATCGCCGGATGAAGCACGCGGTAAGCCACGTCGAGATTCGCCTTGAGGCATTCCCACAAGAGGAGGAAAACGTAATAAGCCGCCCAGCAGTACCTTTGAGGTTGCAGGAGCTTGTGCTTCTGGATGGATGTTTTCCCGAAAATCATCGTCGTCAAGAGGCACACCACCGCCCCTGCCGCCAGCCTGTCCCACTCCAGCGAAAGCGTCATCAAAAGCCAGAAAATATATGACACAATAAAATAAAGGACGCGCAACATCTAAAGCCTCTCCGAGACTCAGGCAAATCTTTGACCCGTTGTCTCACCTTCCCAGGACTACGTTCGAGTAGCCTTTTCCGTTTCTGAGAACCTCAACAGCCCTGTCTAACAGTCCTTCTTTCACTCCCGGCAGGAGCAGGCATCCCATTCCGACGCAAAGCACTGCAAGAAGCACCATCGAGACGCACATCAAGACCGGAGCCTCTTTGGCCTTCTCCCAGACCGGCGACAGCTTCCCGAAAAACGCATACTTTTGAACCTTCAAGAACGAAGCCAGGGTCATGATGCTTCCCAGCACGGCGAGCCCCGCCAGGGCGTAGTATTCCGCCTGGACTGCCGCCAGAATGATAATCAGCTTGCTCCAGAAGCCGTTGAACGGCGGAATGCCCGCGATGGACATGGACGCGATGAGGGAAGTTGCTCCCGTCACCGGCATCCTCTGGTTGAGTCCGCCCATCTTCTGGAGGTCGCGGTTGTCGGTGCTGTAAACAACCGCCCCGGAGTTCAGGAACAGGAGCGACTTAAAAGTCGAGTGATTCATCAGATGAAATAAGCCTCCTAAAATCCCAAGGGGCGTCCCTATCCCCACTCCCAGGACCACGTACCCCATCTGGCTGATGCTGTGGTAAGCGAACAGCCTCTTCATGTCCCACTGCCCAATCGCGAGAAACACTCCCGCAATCATCGAAAGTGCCCCCAGCGTCATCAAAACGTGGCGCGTGGTAACGCTGATGCCAAACACGTTGAACAAGACCCGGCACAGGACGTAGATTCCCGTCGCCTTGATGAATACCCCCGAGAGCATCGCGGAAATCGGCGCC
>JAUYEE010000212.1 GCA_030691545.1 bacterium
CGCGTCTCCTTCCCATGAAGCGGGAGAGAAACCGTTACTTTAGTTCCCTTGCCTTCCTCGCTGGTGAACGTGAGCGTCCCGGCGTGGTCCTTGATGATTCGATAGACCATCATTAACCCTAAGCCGGACCCTCCTTCTTTCGTCGTATAGAAAGGCTCAAATACCCTGTTGATTTTCTCCTTCGGCACGCCGACGCCCGTGTCGGAGAAAGTCACCTCAACTTGCGAATCGCGCAGCCTCGTCGTCGTCCGCAGTACCCCACCCGCAGGCATCGCCTGGATCGCATTCTTGATAATGTTGAAAAACGCCTGCTTGATCTGGTCCTCATCCACCATTATCAGAGGAATTCGCCGGTCGTACTCCTTCTCGATGGCGATATCCTGCTGCGAAATCTCAAAGTACATGAAATCCAAGACGCTTTCCACAAGGTTATTGATGTTCGCTTCCCTGTGGCGGAGCTGGCTGGGCCGAATCGCCCCTAAGAATCGCCGGACCGTGTCGTCGAGCCGTCGGACCTCGCTCTTGGCTATCTCCAGGGTATCGCTGAGCCTCTGTAAGTCACGTAGCGCAGGCGTCCTCGCCTGCAGACGGTTTTTCTTTTGAAGGCGCTGGACCTCCCGCTCCATCAACTGCATGTGAATGCTCAACGAATTCAGCGGGTTGCCGATCTCGTGGGCCACTCCCGCGGCGAGCGTCACCAACGCCTCGAGTTTTTCGGATTGGAACGATTCGAGTTGCCGGCTTCTCTCCGCCGTAACGTCCCGCAGGATGACAATCGTCCCCGGCGGTTGCCCTTCGTCGAGCCGATACGGAAGAACGTTCACCCTCACAGCCATTTGTTTCGGGTGACGCACTTCCACTTCCTTGTCAATGACCAGGCTCCTATCCCGCAGGCTCGTTTCAAAAAGGCCAAAGAGGCTGGGGTCCGCGATGTTCCGAAGGAGTGGTTTCGACACCGGGTTCTTCTGCGAGACTCCGAGAATCTCCCTCGCTGCATCGTTCAAGAATCGGATTCGCCCCTCGCGGTCCACAACCACAATCCCCTCCGAGACCGACTGGAGGATAGACCACAGCAGAGCTGTCTCCCGGCACAAGTCCTGGAAATAACCCTGTACCTGTGCGGAGCCAATCCTGTCGAGTCTGTCTGCAACCCTGCTCCAGAACTTCGTCATCTTTCGGAACCAAAGGTCGGCTTCATCCTCACTCGTCCGCTTCAACCCGGCGCACGCAGGATGAGTGCACCACAACCGGAACGCTTTCCTCGCTGCACGAATACTACGAGATTCTTCACGGATTTTCAACGGGGAACTCTCGCTGAGGTGTGACCTGTCCGGGCCCGGCAGATGGCGTCGAGGAGTTACTTTCTTCGGTAAGCCTCGCGGGCAGCACTCGCCGGGCCCACCAAACCGCTTGACCAAACGAGAACAGGATAGTACGTTTGCGTCCACAGTCGCTGAACAACATCTCCAAACAAGCCGGGGCTTTTTCGAAAAGGAGTCACAATGAAAATCTTTCTGTTAGCTTTTTCTTGCTTTGCAGTTGTGTGCCATCCCGTGCTGGGCGTTGACCCAATCACCACCGGGTCCCTTGTCGCAGAGATGGTGGACTTAGCCCGTCTTGGAGATTTCCCGGACCCCGCTTTCGAGACCGTGCAGTTTTCGAGCTATGATCGCACGTCGCTCGCTCCCAACACTCCCGGTTGGTACGCCAACAGCGACGGTTTTGGCGGGGAACCGATTCCGGGCTTTCTCGCCGTCTTGAAACCGCCGGACGCTGACGGTGTAGGGGAATACCTCATGGCAGAAGTGGAGGGGCCCGGCTCGATTGTCCGTGGCTGGACTGCCGCCATCAGCGGAGACCTCCGCGTTTTTCTTGATGGAAACGACGAGCCAGTTTACGCCGGCCCGGCGAACGTGTTCCTTCTCGACCGGTTTGCTCATTTCTCTGAGCGGGCAGCTCTTTCCACAGAGGGAGCGGGCGACGCATTTCGGCAGCAGGATGCCGATTACTTCCCCATTCCTTTCGCGAAAGGTTGCCGCATCACCTATAAAGGAAACCTCCGGGACATTCACTTCTACCACCTTCAGGTGCGGAAATACGCTTCGGGCATAGAGGTCCGGACCTTCCAGCCCGCGGATTTGAAGACCTACGCGAGCGAAGTGAGCCGGGCAATCTCGCTTCTTCAAAACCCATCCCGGCTGCTCGAGGGAATCGAGGTGAGGGAGCGAGTCCCTCTGACGCTAAGCGTCGTAGCCGGGGAGCGAGCGGAAGCCGTAAAGAGCGAAACGGGCCCGGCAGCCGTCCGGCAACTCGCACTCAGGCTGGAAGCGGAAGACCTCCGTAGGGCACTGCGTCAGACAATCCTTCGCGTCAGCTTCGATGGAGCTCCGCTTCCCCAGGTGGAATCCCCCGTGGGCGACTTCTTCGGCGCCGCACCCGGCGTCAGTCCTTACGAAACCCTGCCAATGACGGTCAATCCCGACGGGACGATGGTGTGCCGCTTCGTCATGCCCTTTGCGAAATCGCTTTCGCTGGTCTTCGATAATCGCGGGAAACAGACCGTGAAAGTGACCGGAGAGGTGGTCATATCCCCATACGAGTGGCGACCGGAGCGCTCCATGCATTTCCGGGCGAGATGGCGGGCGAATCACGACCTCTTCAACGCTCCGGGACCGGGCGTCTTCGACCTGCCATTCCTCGTTGCGAACGGAAAGGGCGTTTACGTGGGAACGGCGGTCATGCTCATGAACCCTTCCCCTGTTCCAACCGCCCACGGAAACTGGTGGGGAGAGGGAGACGAGAAGGTGTTTGTTGACGGGGAAGCGTTTCCCTCGACCTTTGGCACAGGTTCGGAAGACTATTTCAACTACTCGTGGAGTCGGTGCGACCTGTTTGAGCATCCGTATTGCGCGCAGCCGATCGTGACCGGCCCGGATACTCGCGGGTACATCTCGAATTCCCGCTGGCATATCCTCGATGCTCTTCCGTTCGAGAAAGAAATCGCGTTCTACCTTGAGCTATTCAGCCACAGACCGACGCCCGGTTTGAGCTAT
>JAUYEE010000277.1 GCA_030691545.1 bacterium
ATGACCAGGAGGGCATGAATGAGTCCGCCCATGGTGTTCGAGGTGACAAAACCCAGAAGCCAGAGGATAACCAAGACGACTGCAATGGTCTCGAGCATTTTGCTTCTCCTTTTGCCATAGCTTGGCGAATCGCAAATCTGGCAGCCCACTGCCGCCTAATCTGGGCAAAATGGCGAAAACGCATTTTGCGCATTAGAAGGCACCCCTTCCTGCGCAAGAGTGCCTTCTCGTCAGCCTCTTTGCGCCCTTCCGGCCCACCGGTCTTATCGCCTATCGGGACGCTGCTGGTCCTGTTTCTGTGGACCCCGTTGTCTTTCGCCCCAGCCTCCCGGCATGTACCGGTAGCCTTGCTGGTCCCTCTCGTAGCGGGGCGGGACCCAGACAGCGCGTTCGTGCGGCGGCTGCGCCCAGCGGCCGTTTTGCCAGACGTACCGCTGTCCGTCCCAGTGCCAGTTCCCGTCAATCCAGATGTGCCCTCGGGAGGGACGGGATGGCCGCCGTTCCCTGACGACACGGGGCGGGGCCTCGCGGACGATGACATACTCTGGCTGCGGCTGCCCCAGATACACCGTCTCGTGGGGGTAGCAGCCCAGCAGGCCCAGGGTTACGACGCTCGCCGACACCCACATCAGTGCTCGAAGGCTCTTCATGGTCGGTTCTCCTTTTTCAGACTGTGTTTGACTCACGTATCGCCCGGCAGGCGCCGGTTGGGCGCCGCAACAACATCCGGGCCTACCTCATCAGCCTCTGTCCCTGAATCGCACGAACGACCATAACGATCAGAGGCAGTATTATACTGCCGGACGATGGCCTGTCAAAATAATAACTTCTTTGTTGCTTAGCGGGGACACAGTACGACTGTCCAAGAGTGCACCAACGTCTACGGGGCCGCCATGCTAAGCTTAGCCCTCAGATCCGCCATTGTTTGTAGGCGCTACCGGCGGCGCCAACGGGAGTAGCCCCAGCCGCCGCCACCGAAAAAAAGCAGCACCAAGAGCACGATTATTAAGATTGTTTCTGTTGACATAGGATTCTCCTTTCTTCAGTTTATATGGTTTTTAAATAAACTCCCTTTCGGGCACGAGCCGCATCAGCAACGATAACGATTCTGAGTCAACATAACCCCGCCGACGACCAATCTGATCACTTGGCCCGCAGCGTGGGAGGCTCGTCTTGACCGGTCAACTGCGCCAGCGCCTGTCTGCCTTCGTCCACTGTCGCCGCATCGAGGGGGATGTTGCCGTCGGCGGCAACGATTTGCTGCCCTTCTCGCGAGAGCAGAAATCGCAAGAACTCCGCCGCGGGGCCGCCGAGCGGTTGGCCCGGTGGCTTGTTCACACAGATGTACAGGAACCGGCTCAGCGGGTACTTACGGCTGCGGACGTTCTCCGCCGTCGGGGCATAGAGGCGCCCATCGGCCCCGGATAGCGGGACCGGCCGCACCCGCTTGCAGGTGAAGAAGATGCTGGCATATCCGATCGCTCCCGGATCCGCGGCGACGCCTTGCACGATCAATGACCCCCCTCCCAAAACCAGCAGTGACAGCCGAAATTGGCCGCCATCCAGCACCTGCTGCTGAAAGATCTGGTGGGCGCCAT
This sequence comes from bacterium, assembly GCA_030691545.1. Lineage (GTDB taxonomy): Bacteria > Auribacterota > JABMQX01 > JABMQX01 > JABMQX01 > JAUYEE01. The sequence continues at coordinate 1,599 of JAUYEE010000277.1, forward strand.
TCTCGGGGCGGTACCCGTACAGAGTGATCGGGCGATCAGCCCACTCCCCCGTCAGTCCGGCCTGGCCCCACGTCTCGATCGAACTGCCGCCCCGGCGCTGCGTCCGGGAAAAGATGCCATCTAACTGCCCAAGCGTCAGGCTGGGCACCGGATTCCTCTTCTCGACGTAGATCGCCAGGGCATCGGCGGCCACCTTGATCTCGGTGGGCGGGTAGCCGTACTTGCTCGTGAAACCCTGGACCTCCTCGGGCGTCAACGCCCGGCTCATCGGCACCATGTCGGCCCGGCCCTCCAAAAGCGCCGAGGGGCCGATGCTCGTCAGGCTCGCGGTGATTTGCAGCGTCACGTCCGGATAGATTCGCCTGAACTCGGTCGCGACGCGCGCCACGACATTCGTGGTCGTAGAGTCCCCGATGCTGATAATCTTTCCCGAGAGACCAGCTACGGGCTCGTAGGGCGGCAGCCCGTCGGACAAGACGCGCGTGCCGTCCGCGTCACCCTCGGCACCTGGGCGCGCGGTGTCGGCCTTGTCGGCGGCCTGGTCGCTTGCGCCGCGCCCGCCGCTCACTGGCGGCACGGCAGAGCCCATCACGACGTCACAGACAAGAGCAATAACAACCATCAACAAGAGCCGCGTCATTCGGACATCCCCTTTCTGCCCGGGCCGCCCGTGTTGGTCACCGGCGGGACTCCGTGGCCGGCCTCGAGGTCGCTGCCTCGGCTTGGTTTTCCCGCCTTGCCTGCGACGATCCTGAGCCGCCGCATGAGCAGGAACGCGGTCACCAGGCAGAGGATGAGCATCGCGAACAAGGCGCCCAGCGCCACGTACACCCGCCGGAAGAAGCTGTTCACCACCAGTTGGCTCTGCTCGGCCGCTATCTTCATCCGCCCGTCGGCCGACTGGCTCACCTGCTGAATCCGGCGGTCCCATTCCGATGATCCGAGCAATTCGTTCGACGACTCGAGCATATCGTTGATCTTTCCTGCGCTTCCCCCCAGTTCCTTCACCCCCTCCGTGTACTCGCGGATGTCGAACGGGCGAGACGGCTCGGTGGCGGCCCCGCTCCCGCTGTCCAACGTGTCATACCGGGCGAGCACGGCGTCCGCCGTCTTGAGCATCTCGTTGAGCGAATCGCCGGTCTGGCCCAGAGAGGTGGCGAGCTCGTTCGCGTCGGTCAAGGCAGCCCTCACGTTAGTAAGGGTCCCGTCTAAACCCTCTTTGCGGTCATCCAGGGCGGAGAGGATGGCTTGCCGCTCGGCCGCGACGTTCTTCGGCAGTTGCTCGACCTGATCCGTCAGCCGATGCAAGTCCGCAAGGGCCCTGCCGACCTCGGGCGTGGCGAGCATCTGATCTTGCAGAGTCTCCACCTGCCAGCGCAGCAGGGTGGCCTCGCGCTTCAACAAGTAGAACATCCGCTCGGTGAGCAGGCGGGCCTCCTCGACGGCCTGGCCCGCCTGTCCGACATTGCCGAACAACCCGCCGGCAACGAGCACTTCGGCGTTGGCGGACCTGCCGCGGCCGATGGCAAAGGTGGAGAAGCGGACAAACGACGCTCTGACCATATCGGGGTTGCGCCGCCGCCAGTCCCAGAGCAGGTAGTCCAGCAGGTCGAGCTGGTCGGGCCTGAGCACTTCCGCAGCCAGCACCCAAGCCTCCACTCTGCCGTGGTGCAGGGCCCGGACCAGCACCTCGTCCCGGCCCGCGAATACCTCCGCGGCCCTGTCGTCGTCGATCCACACTTGACTAACCAGCGTGGTAACGACCACCAGGTCGAGCATGCGGGTGAATGCGTCGGGGTTGCTGGCGATATCATAGACATTCATAGCGCAGTCCGTCATCAACACCTGCGCTTCGCGGCGCTGCAGCAGATCGGGGTTATCCTTCTTCAACGCGTCGCAGGCGGAATAGAGCAGGCCGACGTAGCGATCAGCAAAGGCGCGGGTCAACTCGTCGAGCTCCGCCGAGCTGATCGGCTGGCCGCCGTTCGTCGGCTCAACCTGGGGCGGGACGCCGTTCGTCGCGCCGACCTCTCGCGGCGCCTCCTTCGCTGGGCCGGCCGCCAGCCGCGCGCACCCGCCGCAAAGGAGCGCAGCGACCCAGACCCCCAGCAGCGCGAGCAGGAGCCTCGCCGCGAGGGGCGCGGCGAATTGGTGCGTCCGCTCGGAGAAGTAGAACGATTCCTCGCGATTCGATGGGCTCTTGGCGGTCAGCAAGTCCGGTAGCATAAGGTAGCGTCGCAGTTTCATTAGGCACGTTGGTTCAGCCGGGATTTCCCATATACGCCGCTAAGCAACACTGCTAAGCCTTCAGCGCTCATTATCTTACTGTACTGTTCCCGCTAAGCAACGAAAAAGTTATGGAGTTTTTACTAGTCCTAAAACAAGCGAGTGCGTCGTAAATGGTTGACTTGTACAGTGGCTATTCGTTTTGTCGTCCCACTTTGGTCCCGGTCAGGGTGCAAATGCGGGTTTGGGGTCCAAAACGGGTCCTCCAAACGTCAAATGACGGCGGCCTCTGTTATCGGAGGCGACACCAATCCCTCTTTGTGCTTTTCTGAAACGTACACTTTTCGGCTGAGGGTGCTGTCAGCGGAACTTCATCGCTTTGATGCGTTCGAATGTATCCAGAAAATCCTCCAGCCAGGAATGGTACCTGGAGAGTCGAAACACAATCCTCCGATCGTCGCTGGATATTGCCAAATCGGGCAGCGGCCTGTCTATGGCGGAGTGAGGAATCATCTCCGTGAGCTGAAAACGCCGAGGGGCCGAAGGCGCTCGAGTTTGCGAGCCCACGGGCACATCGCCCGCCGGAGAGGAAGCCCTCTGGAGAAAACGGTTCGTTGAAAAGACAGGGCTGAGCGTGTATGCTTAAAGGGTGAAAGCGAACGTGACCGAAATAGTCCCTGAACGGAGAATCTTCGATTGGGAGGTTCAGTCCATGAAAACCGTGACCGCTCTATTTCCCCTTCTGTGCGTCGCCTTTGTCATCGTGTGTGTGGCTGGCGTCTTGCTCGCTGGCGAAGCGTTTGCGGCGACGCCGGCAGCCAACGAACGACAAACGGCAACAGCAGCCGAAACCGCCGATGCGATTCTTCGCAAGATTGATGTTTCACGAGGGCTTTGCGTTGTCCTGGGCGACACAAGTTGCGCGGTTCCGATCGCGCTGGCACAAAAGAGCGAGCTGCTCATATATGTGCAGCTACCGGAAGCGGAGGAAATGGACGCGGCTCGCCGAAGAGCAGACGCCGCGCGGTTGTACGGGACACGCATCTACATTGAGAAAGGGACATTGAAGCGGCTTTATCTGGGCGACAATCTGGCGGACGCGGTCGTCGTCCTCGACGAGGGAGCGGCTCCTCCGGAGGCGGAAGTCCTGCGGGTTCTGCGACCCCAGGGGAAGGCTCTGCTCGGACAGAAGGTGCTCGCCAAACCATTCCCAGCGGGGGTGGATGATTGGAGTCACCCGTATCACGGGCCGGATAACAACCCACAATCAGGAGACGATGTGGCGCGGGGGCCCTACCTGACGCAATTCCTCGGGGAACCTCGCTACGGCCCGCTGCCGCAGGTGGCGGTGGCTTCGGCGGGACGAGCGTTCAAGGCGTTCGGGCACATCGCCTTCAAGGTGAGGGAGGAACCGCTGCTGAACACGCTGATGGCGTTCAATGGGTACAACGGCACGATTCTCTGGCAGCGGCCGTTGTCGCCGGAGTTCATGATTCACCGCAACACGTTCATTGCGACGCCGAGCGTGGTTTACGTGGGGGACGACGCGTCGTGCAAGGTGATAGACGCAGCAACCGGGGAACTGAAAGATGAGATTGTCCCGCCAGCGGACATAGCCGGGGGAACATTCTGGAAATGGATGGCTCTCGAAGACGGCGTGCTTTACGCCTTGGTAGGGGAACAGGAACAAAAGGACCCCATCGTCCGGCAGCGGAGGGAAGGACACGGGTGGCCCTGGGACCCCCTCTCCAAAGGATTTAACCAGCCGGAAAACCCCTGGGGATTCGGAAAAAACCTCTTGGCGATTGACCCAAAGACAAAGGAAATCCTCTGGAGCCACCACGAGGACGAGCCGATGGACAGCCGGGCGCTGTGCATGAAAGCCGGGCGGATTTTCATCTTCCGATTCGGCTCTTACATGGCGGGCTTGAACGCGAGGACCGGAGCAGTCCTGTGGCGGAAAACCAAAGAGAATGCCCCTGAGATATTCGGCTCCCTCGGACGATACTTGAATCGGCAGGACTGGCGGACGAACTGGCGAACGACAGCTTATCTGAAATGCAGCGACAAGGCAGTGTACTTCTCTGGCCCGCCCATCAGTAAACTCTTAGCGGTTTCGGCGCAGGACGGCGGCATTCTGTGGGAGTACCCCTATGACAACTTCCAGCTCGTTCTGCGAGACGATGGGCTTTACGGCATCAGCGGGCAGATTGACAACGCCCCGAGCATGAAGTTCGACCCGCTGACAGGAAAGGTTCTGGCAGAAATCAAGATTGGCCGTCGGGCATGCACGCGGCCGACGGGTTCGGTGGATGCCCTCTTCTTCCGGGCAGGGGAGGGGTCCACTCGCCTCCAGGCGGAGACCAACCAGCCTCAGTTGGTCTCCCCGATGCGAGCGCAGTGCCACGATGGAGTAACAATTGCGAATGGGCTGCTGTACTGGTGGCCGTCGGTGTGTGACTGCAATCTGACGCTGTACGGTGTTACGTGCCTTGGACCGGCTGGGGATTTTGACTTCGAGCGAAAAGCTGCGGATGCGGAGCGCCTGGAGACGGGCCCCGGGAGCGGAAAGGAAGTGGCGGCACTTCCGGGATCACCAGCCGATTGGGCGACTTTCCGGGCGAACAATATTGGGACAGTGACGAGCGAAGCCGCGATCCCCGAGACAGTCAAGCGTCTATGGGAGTATTGGCCGAAGAAGGCTGAAGATGCAGGCGGGGACGCCCGCGCTACAGGAGTCACACCCACTGCTCCAACGGCGGCGGGTGGACTCGTTTTCATGAGCGGAAGCGATGGAATTGTCCGGGCGATTGACGCAAGGAGCGGCGAACTGAACTGGACAGCTTTCACGGGCGGCGAAGTTCGCATTCCGCCGACGATTTGGCAGGGGCGAGCGTTTGTCGGATCGGGAGATGGCTGGGTTTACGCTCTGGAGGCGGCGACCGGGAGGCTGCTATGGCGGTTTCGGGCCGCGCCGGCAGAGCGGAGGATACCTGTTTACGGTTCCCTCCTCTCGACCTGGCCGGCAGCCAGCGGCGTGCTCGTCGAGGACGAAACTGCGTACGCGGCCGCAGGGATTGTCAATTACGACGGGACGCACGTCTATGCGCTCGACGCCGAAACCGGAAAAATCAAGTGGCAGAACAACAACTCCGGGCATCTCGACCCCGAGGCTCATAGCGGTATCAGCGTCCAAGGGCATATGCTCCTTTACGATGGAAAGCTGTGCATGCCGGGAGGGAATGCTGTTTCTCCGGCAATCTACGACGCGATGACGGGGGCGTGTCTCAGCAGTCCGAATCTGCTGAGGCAGGTACAGAACAATAACGTCCTCGCCTCAACCTGTCCGCGCGGCTGGGAGCTGTATCAGATTGGGAAAGGAGTAGCCGTCGCAGGCAAACCTTACTACGCTCATCCGAAGTACAAGGTGTACGACGGAACCGTCTTCAACAAAACGCTCGTGGCTTCGACTGGTGGCCGGGACATCCTCTGGGCAAACAACGCGAAGGTCATGTGTTTCGCGCGGGTGACGGAGAATCGTGACAGACGCCTCCTCGACGGCTGGGGGAAGTTGGGCATTCCCGGGCTGACGCCGATCTGGGAAAGGAATTGCGAGGAGAGCGTGGCTCTGGCAGTCTCTAAGAACGCCGTGGTGGTCGCGTTGCCGTCGGAGGTGATCGCTCTGAGCCTGGAAGATGGAAGAAAGCTGTGGAGTCAGCCGTTGCCATCGTCGCCGGTTCCGTGGGGCATGGCGGTTGACAGAGAAGGGCGCGTGATCCTTACCCTGGAGGACGGACAGGTTGTTTGTTTTGGCTAACCGGCTGAGAACTCTCCGTCCAGCCGTCGGCCGCCTCCGATGGGTATTCAAGGAATTGAGCAAGTAGGTCAACCACAGTTCTTCATGGACTTCGTGCACGCGGAGACCGTGAAAATGTGTGCGTGGGCCCATGTGCCCTGAGACAGCGCACCACCAGGACACTAAGGCACAAAGAGGGGAATCACGCGGGGAAGGGGGTGTCTTCGTGCCGTGGTGGTTTGATGTGAAGGAGTGGAATGATGAAGCTGAAGAGCCTGCTGGTAATCACTTGCCTCTGGGCATGTTTTCCGATCGTGGGATTTGCCTGCCAATTCACAATCCGTGAGACCGGATTTGTTGATCTGGGCGACGGAGGATACGCCTTCTACGGCTACATGAACAATGCCACTCCGGCGGACGTCGTTTCCGCTTTCAAGCGCATCTCAGGGGCGGCGCTGCTCGATACGAACGTGAACGTGGAAATCGTCAACGTGGATAATGACAAGGAACATAAGGCTCTGAACTACCTGGGTGAGGCGCCGCCGGAATCGTTCCCCGCGGGGGTTCTGGCGTCCCCGGATGGACGACCGTTAATTCTGGACATCGCCCGGTCACCGGAAGCGTTGGAACAAAACCTCCGTGAGACCCTGAACGGCCTGGTCTGGTCTCCAAAGCGAGAGGAAATTCTGAATCACATCTGTGGGTCACTCGCGGTGATTCTATTCATTGAGAGTGCGGATTCAGAAGAGAACGCGAAGGCTCAGAAGCCTATCGTGGCGACGATTGAGAATATCGCTTCGCAAATGAAGCAGGCATCGTACACGGCGACGGGCCCCCCTGCCCTTGTGGTCCTGAACCGAGAGTCCTTTCGCCGCGAGAAAGTTCTGCTGTGGAGTCTCGGACTCGAGGCAAACGAACCGGAGAAGCCGTGCGCGGCGCTTCTCTACGGGAGAGCTCGGTGGATCGGGCCGCTGATGCGCGGAGAGGAAATCAGCGAAAGGAATCTCCTCGGCCTTCTTTCTGCGGTGGCGGCGGACTGCGAATGCGGATTCGATGCATCGTGGACTCGGGGCACAATGTTGCCGGTCCGCTGGGATGAAGGGATGCGAAGCCGAGCCGCGAAGGCGCTGGGATTCGATCCCGAAAACCCGATGGTGAAAATGGAGGTCAGCAGCATTTTGAGGACGGAGTATGCAGCCTCCGGGCTGCCGTTCGGCTACGTGGAATTGTCGGCGGGCTCCGACGAGCAGGAGAGAACAGAGGCGGCGCCTCCTGGCGGACGGTTAAACGATGAGAAAACGGAAACGCGATCTCCTGTGGCGCCCCCCGCAAGCTTCGAGCGACGCAGTCCGCCTCTTCCCGAAAGCAAGCTCCGTTTTCCGAAGCCGCTTTACCTCATGGGCGGGTTGGCGGTCGTTGTCCTCGGAGTAGGGCTGGTAATCCTTGTTCGGGTGAGCGCAAGAAAGCCGTGACGGGGCCGCGACGAAAAGGGTTCAGCCTTCAGCCGCGGAACGTTCGATGAGGACGGATACGATTCGGCTGGCGGCTTTGCCATCGCCGTAAGGGTTGGAGCGAGGTGTGAGCGCTGTGAGCGCGTCCGAATCGCGAAGCAGCCGGGCGGCTTCTTCGACAATGCGCGAGCGTCCAGTGCCGACCAGTCGGGCAACGCCCGCCTCGAGACCTTCCGGTCGGTCGGTGACCTCTCGCATCACGAGGACGGGGATGCCGAGGCTCGGCGCCTCCTCTTGAATCCCGCCAGAATCAGTCAGAATCAGACTGCATCTCTTCATAAGGGAAATCATGGAAAGATAATCGAGCGGCTCAATGACGCTGACGTTGCGCAGGTCGGACAGAATCTCAGAGACCGGGCGGCGGACGTTTGGATTCGGATGAACCGGATAGACAAACTGAACTCTCTCGGAATCGAACATCACGGCGAGGTCATGGACTGCAAGGCAGATTTGACAAAGGGTGTCGCCAAGGCTCTCGCGACGGTGCGCCGTTACAAGAACAAGACGGCGGTCCTGAGGAACGTCAGCCAGCGGGCGGGACGCTTCATCGGCCATCATCGGCAGAACGGACTGCAAAGAATCCACGACCGTGTTGCCGGTCACATAGATATCTTCGCTGCAAATTCCTTCTCGAAGCAACGCCTGCCTGGCACACTCAGTCGGGGCAAACAACAGGTCCGCAAGGGCATCTGCGAGGCGCCGGTTAACCTCCTCCGGAAAAGGCTGAAGCTTGTCGCCGCTGCGGAGGCCGGCTTCCACGTGGGCGAACTTGCGCCTCCGATAGTGCGCCACCAACGCAGCCGCGAGCGCGGACGTCGTGTCACCCTGGGCGAGAATCCAGTCGGGGTTCGCCGCTTTCACAACGTCGTCCAGCCCGGTCAGCAGGTCGGCGGTCAACTGCGAGAGAGCCTGATCGGGCTGCATGACGTTCAAATCGTAATCCGGTTTGATGTCGAACAGCTTCAACACCTGGTCCAGAAGGAAGCGGTGCTGGCCCGTCACGCACAGAATCGAACGAAGGTCCTCCGGATGCTCTTTGAGCTCGGCGAGAACCGGAGCCATTTTGATGGCTTCCGGGCGGGTGCCAATTATGCTGAGAAAAGTAACCATATCACGAATCTCTGCGTTCTTTGTGGCGACGGGACACAGTCGCGAAACGGAGTTATTCTACCACAGGCGGAAGGGCCACACGAGAAAGAGACGAGTGCTTCAGAAGCCGAACACGCATGCCGGAGGTTGCGATAGGCCCATTGCCTTTCTCGATAAGGACTTCGCTCAGGAAAACCGACCGAGGAAGCCGAGGCGCCTTTTCTACAGCGATTCGCGGGGGTATCCCCTACCCGCCTTTTTTCCTTCTTCGCACAGGCGCCGCACTCTTTCCTTTAGAACGTCGAAGTCCACGGGCTTCTCCAGGAAATCTTGAACAGGCAACCAGTGATTGTCAATGTCCTTTGGACCGAACCCTAAAGGAAATCGCGTGTTCACAGCGGTGAGAATCAGAATGGGCAGCCGCGATAGCTCGTCGCGTTTGCGGACCTCGCGGGCAAGGTCGAAACCCGCTGTCGCGTCCTCCGGGAACATTACGTCAAGGACGAGACAATCGGGCGGGTCGGCTTGCAGGGCGTCCATAGCCTTCTCGACAAAGGTCAGGACACGCACGTCATGTCCATCCGACTGAAGGACTCGCCTGGCGGCTTCCGTGAAGTCCGTGTCATCGTCAACGATCAGCACTCGGGGCATGGTCACACCTCCTTTTCTCCGGGAGGAGGAAAAGCCAACTGGAAGATTGTGCCTTTCCCCTCCTCGGATTCGACGTGAACGGCCACCTTGTGGGACTGCGCGATATGCTTGACAATCGCCAGTCCCAAGCCGGTGGACATCTTGTTGTACTCGGCAGCCTCGCTGGAGCGATAGTACTCATCGAAGATGCGGGGGAGGCTTCGCTCGGGGATACCGATACCTTCATCCTTGATTGTCATGACAGTGGAGCCGGAGTTATCTCGCTTGCAGGTCACCCATATTCGTCCACCATCCCGGGAGTAAGCGACGGCGTTCGAGACAAGATTGGCGAGCATCATGTAAAGGTGTCCCATCACCCCTCTCACCACGGCCGGACTCAGATGCTCCTGAATCTCGATTCCCTTCGCTGAAGCAGGCGCCCGGAAGCCCTCGGCGACGGAGTGAATCAACTGGTCGAGTCGGATGTCCTCCCGTTGTGTCTTGCCCGGGGGAGAGGACCGGAGGTCAGCGAGCTGAAGCATCTCCGTGATCTGTGCCGATAGCTTCAGGCAGCGCGCGTCAATCCGCTCCAAAGTCTCGGCGACATCCCTGCTGATCTCACCGCAGTATCCCCTCCGCAGGAGTTGAACATTACTGTGAATCGCGGCGAAAGGGGCTTTCAGCTCGTGGGTCGTGCGGAGCATGTGCATCGCTTTCTCGTCTTCGATGCGAATGAGGCGCTCGTTGGCGTCTGTGAGTTCCTGGTCTCGTCGCCGGACGGCCGCTGACAGATGGGAGACGAGGTACCACACGACCATCCACACTGCCATAGCCGAAACAACATGGAGAATCAAGGGGACCATCTCAGCCTGGAATCCCTCTCGCACCGCAATCCCCGCAAAAATCCCCTTCGAGCGAATGACGTTGAAATGCTCTAACGTCACACACGTGGAGTACAGCAAACAGCTCACCAGCGTCACCGCCAGGCTGAGTCCGGAGGGGAAGAAAATGCACGCCAGCACGACATGAAAGAGGTAGGCGAAGGGGGCAAACGTCTCGACACTCCCGACAAAATGAATGACAGCGGTCAGAACCAGCAGGTCCGATGCGCTCTGGAGCAGGAGGTTCGTGCGGGCGGGTTTGAAGTCGGGAGATCGCTTGATGCGATGGCCGTGGAGAAGGAACAGAACATTCGTCATGCTCAGAACCAACGCACAAGCCAGCGGCCACCGCGGGGAGAGATAGATTCCGTGACGGGCGAAAAAACCTGGCGCGCTCGCCGCCAAGACCTCCGTCACACACAACAAGGCGATGACCATCCAGCGCAGGCGGCAAAACCAGAAGACGTTGTCGGTGAGGACCTCCACGGGGAGGGACCCCACGGCGTTTTTGCCATTGCCATCAAGCGGGGTCAAGCGGGCGAGTGGAAGATCGAAGCTTGGCATCGGGTATGTCCTAGAATCCCTGTCCTTTTAGTATTCTGCCACGCATGGAGAATGCAGGCGGCGCCCCAAAGGTTTTTTTCGTACAGGCGCCGCGGCTCTCCCATCACTGCCGAACGGGCAACCGGACGGTGAAGGCTGTTCCGACACCGACCTGGCTTTCAGCCCATATCTCCCCCTTATGCTCCTCCACGATGTTGCGGGAGATGGAAAGGCCGAGGCCGGTGCCAGTCCCCGGCTCCTTCGTGGTGAAGAACGGGTTGAAGATTTTGTCCATGTTCTCGGGAGGTATCCCTCTCCCGGTATCCTTTATCTCGACGTGAACATGATGCTCGCCATTGCCCGCGTTGCCGTCGGCATACGTCTTCACGAGAAGAGTACCGCCTTGGGGCATGGCCGCCAGGGCATTGAGCTCGAGGTTCAAAAAAACCTGCTGCAAGGAGGTGGCATCGCCTTCGACCTGCGGGAGAGAGGGATCGTAGGCTTTGTGAATCGCAACCCCCTGGGCACGGCCCTTCATGTTCAGAAGGGTCAGGGTGGAATCGAGCAGCCTGTTGAGATTCGTTTTGGCGAAATGGTACTGGTATCCCCTGGTCAAATCGAGTAGCTGGGCCATGACTTTCTCAATGCGGGTCAGTGCTTCCATCATGAGGTCGAGATACTGCGCCGTCTGGACGGTGTTGGAGGGGTTCTTGCGAATACGCAGAATGCAGTTCTTCAGCCCGTCGAGAGGGTTGTTGATCTCGTGCGCCAGCCCCGCGGCAATCTCTCCGGCGATGGCTCTCCTTTCGGCAACCACGGCCTGGCGTCGGAGAGTGGCGAGCTCTTCGGCTTTCCTCTGAAGCATGGCCATCATGTTGTTGAAGTCTTCTGCCAGCTCCGTGAATTTGTCAGGGCAAGCCTTCTGGTAAACGATGCACTCGGGACAATTCCTCATTTTGTCGAGCCAGGAGGCGTTTTGCCGGTTCAGGCAGTGGGTGCCGACGACCTGCCAGCATCGAGTTGCTCCCTTGCCGTACACGGGGCAACTCACACGGTCGCAGTTCTTCAGCTCGTAGCACTTGACCAGGTTGGGGTTCTCGAAGCGAAAGCCGAAGCTCTGCTCTTCCTCGGCCAGGCAAATGAGCTTCTTGATTCTCTCCTGGGCTTCGTTGAGTTCGCGGTTGGCTTCCGCGAGAACTCTTTCCTTCGCTCGCGAGTGGCGTACCATTCGCGCCAACCAGGCAACGGTAATTCCCGCCAGAAGAGCATTGGTCAACCAGTAGAACAGGTGCATGCGCAAGAAGCCCGGCCTACCGAGGTAACCGCGAACCTGGAACTCAACAACCCAGACGGTCAGTACCACGAGGAAGGCCAGACAGGACAGATAGAGCAATATGGTTGTGCGCTTTGCCATTTTCATGCGAGCTTCATTCCGTTCGGAAATGCCTCTGAACGACAGAACCGACGCATGCAAAGGTCGGCATCTCACCGGCTCCTTCTCGCATTATACCGTAATCACGAGTAACGTTATAGAAGAAATATTGAATCAATCTCCGCGGTTCCATTCCGCTGTTAGACCCATTATGCATTTTCCCCTTTTCGGTGCCGCTCCCTGGGGCGAACCCGAAGATAGCGGGCGGTCACCGTTCCGCGTCAGATACCATGGCAGCTTGTGCATCCCAGCCCCGGGTCGGGGTGGGTGGGTTTCGTCGTCAGTATGGAAGGGTGGCATGCACGGCAGTCCCGCCAATTATCGGGGTGCCAGCCGGCATCGGGGGCGCTCTCGTGCCTCGCCTCCCTGTGACATACGACACACTCCGTGGCGCTGAACGGAAAATGACATTTCACGCAATGCGTGCTTTCTATCCAGTTCCCGATGTGGTCGCCCGGGCGAACGGTGAGGTGTGACTCGAGCGTTTTGTGGCAGATGGCGCATCCGCTGGTGGAGAGAGGGAGGTGGCACATCTGGCAGTGGCTGTTGAGGGGGTTGCCCCAACCGGCCGCGTGGTTGGTGGGACGGGTCTCCGAATGGCAGACCACGCAGAAATCGGTCTTGTGGCACGTTTGACAACTTGACCGGTCAATCATCGCGAGACCACCGTGAGCTTTCTTTTTCCAGGCGAAGGTGTGGTTGCGAGGTTCCTTCTCCAGATGACATTCCTGGCAGTAGCTCTCTTGATGGCAGATGCTGCACCGTGCATCCGCCAACTGGGAGAGCATTCCATGCGCTCGGTCAAATCCGGCGCCGTGGGAGGAAGGTCTTTCCTCCTTGCGAAGGACCTTGTGGCAGGTTTGGCATTCCACAGAAACACCAAGCTCCGTATGGCATTTCAGACACTGGTCCATGGAGGGAATGTATTTCCCTCGCGTAAGTTCGGTGCTCTTCTCGACCCCGGCGTGGCAATCGCTGCAATCCACGCCTTCGTGCTTGGCGTGAGAGAAGATAACGTCGGCGTAACCGGGTTTGACCTTCCGTGAGATGCTCACCTTAACGCTGGAATGACACTTCAGGCAAGCTTCCGAGGGTTTTTGCCTGTCGAACTCGTGGCAGGCCTGGCAGGTTTCCTCAGGGGGCAAGCCTGCTTTTTCCTGAGTGGCGGCCCCTTCATGGCAAATGTCGCAGGTCAGCTCCGCATCCTTGATGTGGTATTGGTGGCTGAACATGAGGTCGGCCTTCTTGGGCTTGCCGTGCAGATAGGGAGATATCGAAGCCAGGAGAAGCGCGACGAGGCCGCTTCCGGCCGACAGGAGCGCTGTTGTTTTTCGTCTCTTTGTCATATCCGACCGTGGTGTCAAGGGTTCACGGCGACACGCATTTCAGAAATTGTACGTCATTCGGACTTCCACCTTGCCGTAAGGGGATTCCGGGGAATCGTCATCCTCCCGTTCGCCTCTGAGCGACATGTATAATTTGGGATTGAAGTAATACTTCAACGCGGCGTAGTAGGTGCGAACGTCAATCCTTTCCGTGATGGTGTCCACATCGTACTTGTACTTCGAGTAGTAGGTCCCTAATGAGGCGTCGAGCTTCTTTTTGAGGCGGTAATTTATCTCGCCGCCGAAGCTGTAGGTTTCGTTGTCATCGCTGGTCACCCACCTGTCGAACGTCGCGGACAACCCGAGTCCGGTGGCAAAAAGGTCACTCAGGGAAACGGATGTGAAGTACCTGTTGAACTCCCTATTGGCGATACTTTCTTCGCTCTCGTGGCTCAGTTGTCTGCCGCCGTACCCCGCGGAGACGGAGAAGTGCTCTCCGAAAAACTTCGTCACGTCAAAGTCATACTGGTGGAACTGCATGTAGGGGCCGAAGAGCGGGTAGTACGGGTCGAACTCGTTGGACAGTTCCTCGAGGGTATGGAGAAGGCGGAAGTACCTCGCGGAAATCGTCCATCCGCTCCCCGCAAGCCAGTACACTCTCGCCGAGAAGTCCTTTGCCTCCCCATTGAGAACCGAGTACTGAGTGAAAAAGTTCAGGCTCTTGAGCTGCTGCCGAAGGGAGAAATTCAGGTAATCGTCATCGCCAGCGGGGAAGTCCATCAGGCGGAGATATTCGGCCGAAAGGGAGGTTGTTCGGAAAGGGCGAGCGGTAACCTGGGCGCCCGTCACTTCAGTGTCATGGCGTAGGTCTTTATCGTAGAAAGTGACGTACCTTCCGCCAAAAACTTGCCAACCCAGCCATCTGGTCTCATCTCGCATGAACCTGACCCCATCAAATTGAACGCCCTCGAGACCGTCGTAGTACTGGCGGCCAACACGGAAAGAGGATTTGGGGATGAGGCCTTCCACTTCAAGGTACAGGTCGTACACGCGGTCCTGCACGTCGTAGTTGGTCCAGTCGAAGATTGGGTCCGTGTCGTCCAGGTCCTCACCCCCGCGCAAAAACCCGTGAAGCGACAACTTGCGTGTGAAAAGATTCCGGAGGTCAAAGTTAAGGTACTGGAGCAGGTCATGGTCACGGTCGTCACGGTTCCATTGCCCGCGGTACCTCGTGGAAAGCCGACCCGAAAAGCGGAAGTTGCCTGAGTCGTCCGCCTGCTTGGAGCCTACGGCCAGAGAATCCTGCCCCCTCCCGGAATTTAGGAGAAAGGCGAATCCGATGACGGGAAGAATCTTCCGGAACAGGGTCACGCTCTTCACAATTTGCTTTCCCTGGCCGTTCCGCCCGACGCCACGCAGAAGCGCGCGTGGTCCGGTGACATGACTCCCACCCCCGTGCGCGAACGCGGGCAGGCACAGTTGTCCCGCCCCGGGTGGGACTTCGATGCGAACCCCCGGACACGGCGGCATCACAGGCTACCCCGAGGAGCGAGGGATTCCTCCGCACGAAGTTAGAGCGCTGAGGAGCCCAGGCGCCGGGGTGTCTCTTAGGCTACCCCCCTGCCCCGGGCGAAACGGTCGAGCCGTTTCATTCTCGTCAGCTTGTCACGGAACAGATTGCGTCCTTACTGGCTCAGTTGAACTCTGTAGAATCTCCCGCCAGCGGCGCTTGATGGCGATGGAGTCTTGCTCCCGTCGTCAACCCAGACCGTTTCGTTCCCCGCGGCGGCAGGGAAGTTGGCTTCCGCGACCCGCCACTGGAACGTGGCACCGCCCATTTCAGCGTACTGTATCGTGTAAGTCTTCTCTGGGACCGACTGCCAACGAATCACCACGTTGCCATTCTGATCTACGTTCATCTCCTTCACAAGGAAGTAAGCGAAGAAGGTCAGGAAGTCGGCGCCCGTCGCGTACTCCTCGATGTCAGAGAGGCTGTCGTTGTCATCGTCCTGGTCAACGAGGTTGGTCATGCCGTCGTTGTCGGTGTCGAGAGGGAGGGCGTCTGCGGCATTCGCAATGCCGTCGCCATCCGCATCGGGGTCCACTTCATCCCGCGACCCGTCATGGTCGGCGTCGAGCGCAGTGATGGAGTCCCAGACCAACTGCTTGGCATACGCGGCATTGTGAACGCCCTGGCTTGCATCCGCTTCCACAAAGGAGTAGTTGAAGGCCGCGTGTTTCTCGTCTTCGGAGAGGGCGGTTGTGGCAGTGGATTCGTAAAGGATGCCGCCGTTTTCCTTCGGGAGAAGTGGTTCCAGCTCGATGATGAGAGAGGCAATGTGGTCCTGGGTTCCGTTGACGTTGAAATCGCTAAGTCCCGAGTGACACGGCGCACAGGCTGCGACGTTGTGAATGTCATCGCTGGGGTTTTCAGGAGTGCCATTGTCGTAAGCAACTTTGTACGTATGTTCCCCAACGAGAAGATGTCCCGGCTCGCCTTCCGCGGGCGTCTCGAACATGTGGCAGCGAACGCAGGCGTCGGCGATCAAATTCCGGTGGGGCGTCGAGGTATAGCGCACGCCAGCGAATTCCGCCCCGCCGGTTCCGCTGAACATCTCGGACTGAGGATGGTGCGCCCCGTACCCCGGCGTTGCCCCCTCGTCCGTGTGACACTTCATGCACACGGCGCCTCGCCCGGCGTTAATACGGATCCCATTCGCCAGTTCGACAACGCCGAAGAACCTGAACTGGTGCTCGTAGGTGCCAATGTGCGGGTCGTGGCAGGTGGCGCAGGTGACGGGGCTCGGGTCTTCGATAACCTCGGTGTCTTTGCCCTTGACGAAGACATCCACGAACCCTTCTGCGGTCATGCACTTCAGGCAGCTTGCCCTCTTCGAGGGGAAGCCCCCTGCCGCCTGAAGAGCACTGGCGTGAGCCGAGGTATCCCACTGATAATTCTTGATATGGTGGGTTGGCGAGTCATGACACTGGCCGCAGATGCCGGACTTGAGGCTGACGCCAATGACGCCTTTTCCGGCGCGATGCTCGCTGCCCGGGCCGTGGCAGTTCTCGCATTGCACGTTGCCCACACTCTCCAATTGCGGATAGTTATTCTCTATGTTTGTCCAATTCCGCGGCTCGAACGTCGTTGGGAAAGGCCAGCCGAGAGTGTCCGCCCAGTCGTCCCAGCCGTTGTTCACAGCCATTGGAGCACGGTTGTAGCCGACGGAGTGACAGCGGATGCAAGACTCCCTGAAATGGTCCGGGATGGTGAGCCTCTGTGTTAAAGCTGCCGCGTGATGTGTCTGGCTCCACGGTGTGAAGAGGTTTGCCAGCAGCCAGCCCGGCCGTTCCGCGTAGCGCCCGCTGTGGCAGACCTGGCAGTTCTCCTTCCCCAGCCATGTTCCAGCAACGAGGATTTGTGTCGCCGTCGGAGAGTCAAGGGGCCCGGCGTCTCCTACCCGCAGTTCGACCCGGTATTCGCCAGGCTGATCCGGCACGAAGTCAACTGTCTGAGATGAGGGATCGTCCAGCGTCGCTGTGAATCCGGGGGGCCCCAGAAGGGACCAGGTGTGCGTTTGGACAGGGTTTCCCTGCCAGTCTGTTCCGGACCCTGACAACCGGACGTGGGTGCCCACAGCGACGTTGCTCAATCCGCTGGTGACTATCGAATTGCCCTCGGCGTCCGTCTCGTTCAGCCGCGGCGAGATCGCGACAGGCTCGATCTTGGCGGAGTAGGGTTTTGAATTCTCATCGTGAGGATCGCTGCTCCCCACGTATTCCTGGAGATTAATGTAGCTGTCTCCGTCCGGGTCAGCGGTCGCATCCCCACCAAATCCTGGCAGAAGACCGTGTATAATCTCCCAGTGGTCCAGCATTCCATCCCCGTCGCTATCGGGAAGCACAGGAAGTGACTGGCCATGCTCGTACCACTGTTTGTGGAACCCGTTGAGGAACTTCGCCAGGGCGATGTCCGTCCGCTCGCCCCAGTTCGCCAACGTCTTGTCGCCGAACCCGGGAGCCGTGGGCACGACGTTCGACAGTTGCCTGTGACAACTCACGGCGCAGGAACTCGGCATAAGGGAGGCGAGAGTTTTCTCCGGCTCGATCACCTCGAAAGTGTGCGCGTGAATGTCGTAGGGTACGGCGGACTGGGCGACTTTGGGCATGTGGCACCTCGAACACCGCCCCACCGCCGTGAAACCCTCTCCCATAGGAAAATAAAGCTCGTGCCCGGTGTGTCTGTTGACGACAGCCCCTATTGCGGCAAGGTTGAGGAGCGGACTTGCCACCATTTCCTTCGTGATGCCGATGAAATCACCTCTGCCCGCATGACAGGACAGACAGAGTGTGTTGTCATCGTTTTGCGTGGAAATCTGTACGCCATCCGCTTGGACGGAAGCTACGACATCGTACTTGTTGGCGGAACCGTGCGAGTCATGACAACGGAAGCAGGTGACTCTCCCGTTAATCGCCATGTGGCTCTCGACATAATCCATGTATTGCTGGTAGTTCGACCTGGACGTCCCGTCCGGCCACAGATGAGTCGGGGAAGTCGTGGGGATGAAAAAGTCAGTTAGAACGTCGCCCAGATGAAATCCCCTGTTCTGAGGTGACCACGGATAGCCCCTCGTCTTGCCGTCTCCCTGGGCGTTCACGTAGGTGCTTTCCCCTCGGACGTGGCATTGACCGCAGACCTCCAGGGCACGGTCGAAGGGAAGCTTGATTGGATTGACCACTCCTTCAGACCCTCCGCCAGCATTGATGTGCCCGCTGGCGGGCCCATGGCACGATTCGCAGCCGACATTGAGCTCAGATTGCTGGGCAACGTACTCACTCGTCGCGTTATTATAAGTTACCTGGAGGTCAGTGGAATGGCAACCCAAACACCTTCTTTCAAAGGAATCGGCTTTTGCCGGGGTCTTGGGACGGCCCTGGGAGTCGAACCAGAGCGAGAGGTCGTAGGCCACCCACTCATTGGTCGTTTCGTTCCACTGAATGGGGAGAGTGTAGTAACTGTTGCCGATTTTTGTCTGGTAGAGCTGCTTCCACCCGCCGCCTCCACCGTGTACTCGGTCCACGGGATAGCTCGGCCCATTTTGCCCAAGGGAGACAGTGTAGGTATCATTCTGCTGCGAGAGATTCACCGCGACCGGCGGAATGCCGCTCGAGGGATCGCTCAGGACAGGATTCTGCGCGAAGTCCCCGATGGCGCCACCGCGAAAGGTGGAGGTGACGGACTTCAGGGAATGGGCGTGGGCGGTGTTGTCCCAGCGGGCGTATTCATCACTGTGACACGCGGCACACGTCTCGGAGGTTACGTATGCCCCAGGCTGAAGCCTGTGAATCGTGTCGGGCAGCGCGGCGAAAATATCGTTATGGCAGAATGTGCAGGTGTCATCCGGCCAGTCGAAGCCGAAGTGCCCTGTGGGGCCGACATCCGGATGGCAAGACCGGCAAGCGGCTTTGCTCATGAAGTCGTTGCCTTCGGAGTTCGTATGGCACACGGCGCACGAGTTGGCATAATCCCGGAAGACCTTGACGTTGTCGTGTTCCACCAAAACGTGCATTGTGGGGCCGAAGGGCTTATCGCTGCCCCATGCGTGACAGACGAGGCAGTACTCCAGCGACTCGTTGAGGCTCAGTCCCTTAGGGTGGCGATGACCGATGTCACCATTCTCGTGGCACTTTCCGCAGCCCATCCACCCCCCTGGGGGAAGAGCAGGCGGGACAGTGCTCTGAACCTGGGCGACCTTGAAATGCTTCAGGCTATATCCCCTTTCGCTGGCGGCTGTCCTCAACGAGACGAGGACAGAGTAAGACCCGGCCATGGGAGAAGCAGGAATGTCAAAAGAGGCAACCACCGGGTACGCGACTCCGGAGTTGACATCGGATATCAGGCCAGTGCGAGGAACAGTAACGTGATAGTCCTGCCGCGGCCCGCTGACATAGTAGCTCAGAGAGGAGATGTCATCGGTGCTCGTAAACTCCGTGCCCTCGGCGTCCCTGGCTCGAATAGTCAATCCAACTTTTTCCCCTCCGGTGTAATACTGTCCATTCAGCGGGGTGGAAAGTTCGCAGATTAACTCGACCGCCTGGGTCTGTTCTGCGAGAACACCCAGAATGAGAATCAGGAAGGACAAGGCTACTGACAGTCGTAGGAATTGCATGGCTTCTTCGCTCCAAGATTTTTCATAAAAGAACCTGCCCCGATGGGCAACAAAAACGAGCCTCTTTGAACAAGTTGCGGTTGAACAAGAAAGGTGCCGAGTCGCCGAGTGTGATTCGCGCGAGCTTTCGATTTCAACGGCGCCGGGCCCGGTGACCCGAGAAAACGGAGACGGTCCGCGGAATGCGTGAGGCCGCAACTCACGTTTTCCTTCAAATCGAATGATGCAACCGACTTCCCTCCAGAGGATTACGTAGCCGCAAGCAAAACCACCCGCGGCGTGCTGGTTCGTTTCCTCCGCCAACGGAAAGGCTTAGGTTCCGTGTGCGCTCCATTCAACCACAGGACACCAGGGCACGGGACCACCCTGAAAGGGCCGTGTTTCCTGACGGATTTCCGTTAGTGTGGCGGATTTCCGGCACACTCGCGAACATAGTATCCGTTGCCCCGCGCGCAGAAGAAACCCCCCACCCGCACCCTCCTTCGAGAGAGGCCTTCGAGGCTCTCTCTTTCCTGATCGCCTGGCCCGAGAATCACGCGCGGCAACCAATAAAAGAACACGCAGCCTCAGAAGGTGAGTTCCTGAAGGTTGTGCTTGGCGAGCTTATCACGAAAAGTGGAGAGTCTGGGGCCGAGGGCGCGGGCGGCGCTCGACTGGTTGCCTGCGCACGACTGGCTGCCTGCGCACGCCCTCATCGCCTCGTACAACTCTCCCCCTCGTCGGCATCCTCTACCCCCAACTCCTGCGAAAGCGTCCTTCGGGGAAACGAGGGTCTCCCCTTGAAGCAACCGACGCAACGCCTCCACCTTCTGCGAAGGCCGCTTCGACAGATTCACTACCGTCCGCTTCTTGGTCTCCTTGCCCTCCCGCCAGGCCGTTTTCCAGAGGTTCGCAGGGCAGAAAACAGGGACAGACTTAGCCGCCTGTCCCTGCGCGACTTCAAATGGTAGCGGGGGTTGGATTTGAACCAACGACCTCCGGGTTATGAGTCCACAAAGACCGGGTTTTGCAACCCTCTCGCCCCGTGCCACTTATCAAGTAACTCATTGTCGCGCAGGGCATTACCCAAATCTCCATGTTGCACATGTTGACCATGTTTCACACGGGATTTGCTACAATTTGCTACAGTTCGTCGGAGAAGGCAAGAAGAAAATCGAAGGGTGGTTGACCAAGGGCATAGAGGTTCTCAGATTGGACACTCGGGGGACCTATGCCTCACACGTCGAAGGCCCATTTGGGGCGCTGAAAGGGTTGCGTTCGCGTCTTAGGGAACAACCGCGTGGCGCAAGGATGAAGACAGTTTTCCGGGGGTGTACCACGGGTGAAATACACAACAGCACGGATGCCGTTGGCTCAACACAGTGCGGGCCAAGGGAATACTTCTAAACATCAGTTTTGTGGACACTTTCCCTGTGTTGTCTGTTCGCCAGGGCTTGATGCCCTTAAATCTTTGAACGGCCGTTGAAGCCGTGGACTCGCAAGACAGGCCCCCCTTTCCGGGGGGCCTTCTACCTGTCATGCGTAGCACTTGACCGCGGGGTGGTCAGTCGTGTCGCCAGGACAGGCACTAATCAACATGCTCTCTGGATTCCAGCCATGCTTGGACGTCCAGCCACCGATAGCGAATCGCCCCCTTCGGGCCTCGGCCAAGGGCGATGGGGCGGATGCCCGCCTGTTTTAGCCAGCGCCGTGCCGAGGAACGAGTAGCGTCTAAGAGCTCGGCGATAGACTTCAAGCTGATGGTTCGGAACTCGTCGAACGCAACCGCCTTTTCGCCGACCTCATCGCTGATCCGACTTTGTTCTGTCTTATACTCGGCAGCGTTTTTCACAACGAACTTACCTTTCCCGCCACAAGGAACCGTGCTTGCAGGGACGGGTTTCTGCATGTGCCCCGTGGATTATGAGAACAATGAAGGCGAAATTCATAATCTTTTGAGATGTCGTAACTTGCGAAACCGCCGTCTGTTAGCACGCGTGTCATAAAGGCCCTGAGAGCCTCAGGGTGCACCGAAACTCACCGAAACCGTCACAAAACCGTCACACTATTTCCGTCACCTTGTTTCCATTTCCCGATGTATTCGCAAAGGTCGTCTTTGTCTATGAGGACCCGGGCTGGGCGTCTTAGGCCACCGCCTGGCACCTGGATGCTGGGAAGTTGCCCTCGCGCGATGAGGTTCATGACCCCGTTTCGGGACATGCGTAGCGCGGCTGCCGCCTCTTTGACGGTCAGCAATCTCGGAATGCCCGCCGGGAGCAGTATTTTTTCCTCGACCGGCGGAGACACTCCTCCGCTGTCATTACGGGGCTTCCTGCGTTTCCGGCCCCGTTTCTTAGGTTTCTTCCCTTCGCCACTCTTCATGTATTTCGAGGCCTCAGGCTATCTTAATCGCATTCGCCACACCGTCGGCGCAAGGGCGGGCTTGCTCGGAGTCTTTCTCGTTCTTCCGCTGACAGGTTATTCCTCGCAACTGCTCGACTACCTCTTCCGCGCTTGCACCCTTTCTCCGTGCCAGAGATACCAACCGGCCGATCGCCTCACAGGGACTCGCCGCACAGCCACCAGCTCTTCCAGCCCGGGAGAAGAGCTCGTAAAACTTGAGGCCCAGGCGATTGACCGTCCTCATTTTCACTGTGCCACCATCGAGGATTGTTGGTCTCTCATTGGCGCCCGGCGTCGGAGGCGAATTACGCCCATTCTCAGGCGCGGGGTACACAATCTTGCTCGTGGTCTTCGTGCTGGTTTCTGTTTTCAGAGCCGTCACTTCTTCAGATCCTCTGCCTCGATGAGCATCGCATCACATTCGCTTTCGTCGTCTCGCTCCGACGATAAGCGATATCAGGGCATGAGGCCGTCCTTCTTCGCGAGGACGACGCTCACAACGCTGGCGATAAAACCGACACAAAGAGAAACGATGTACCCGACAGGCGTGAACATGAACACCGTTGCGTGGACAACGAAGATCGCCATGAGGATTGTAACGACTATGCTCCCCGCCATTTGGATTATCCGCAGGGGCGGCGTGTCCCGGAAGAAAGCCCACACTCTGCCGAGCCTCGTCCTCGGCCGGCGAGTCACCAGCGGTGGGGTGACCGACTCTTCCGGCGAGGAGGTGTATGCCTCGTCCTCCGTTTCAGCCGAAGTGAACAAAACAGAAAGGTCATCGTCGTCGGTTTTCAGGTCAAAATCGCCTTTTTCAACAGAAGTCATTCGGTCCTTCTTTTTCGCCATTGTGACGCTCCTCTTTCCGCTGTGTTTACGTCGTTACGACCAGCTCGACAGTTCCGTCT
>JAUYEE010000092.1 GCA_030691545.1 bacterium
AAAAAGAGAGCGTTTGGCCGATCTCCACCCAACGAAGCCAAGAATCGAATATGGGCGACACTGATATCCTGCGCCTCGTCCACGACGGCGAAATTGAACAACATTTTCTTATTCTTCGAGAGAACGACCGCTAATAAACTAAACAACTCTGCGTGTGTGATCAGCTTGCGCGTTTTTAGCCCCGCACGAACGCGATCGAAGATGGACCACAACACCGTGCGCTGCGCCTCAAGGAGCCGCGTCTTTCTGCCGAGGCGTACGACATCGCGATATGCCTCCCAGTTATCCAACTGCCACGCATCGACCACCTGTTCCCATTCGGTAAGGAGAAAATGCAGGCCGAACTTGTGGCCGCTCACGCCGCTCGCGGCTTCTTGCATTAGTTCGCGAACGATCTCGCGGCTGGCAATCGTCGCCTGCCCGATGTGCGACTTGTAGAGGCGATGACCGATGGCAGCGAGTGAGTTAACATCAATCCGTTCCGCAAGGCGAGGTTCACTCGCCAACAGCCTCTTCATCTTAGTTCGAAGCGCATTCGCCAGTGTGTCAGAGAAGGTCGTTAAAAGGACGCGGGCGTCGGGATGCGTTCGCGCCAGATGCGCGGCCCGGTGAATCGCGACGATGGTTTTACCTGTTCCCGCTGAACCGGTGATCCGCGTCGGGCCGTTGTAATCGCGCTCCACCAATTCCCGTTGCTCGGGGTGCAGGAAAACTGTCCATTTCTCCCAGGGGAAATCGAGGGCGCGCTGCAACTCCTCCATATTTGTCATTATGCGGAAGCGGCGCTGGGCATCGGGATGATCAAAGGGATTCGCCGCTATAGCAGCGGGCTGAGGAACGCGGGGCTTGCCACCAATCGCCAGTTCCAGCAAAGCCTCAGCTGCCTCGGCGGGTAGGTGGTCGGTCAAGGCCAGAAGCGTGTCCTCGGTGGCGTTCTTGACGTCGTTCAGCCACTCGGCGGGTACACCGTAGCCGAGTAATTCTTCATCGGACGCCCCTCCAACCATGGTTTTTTTCTCGGCGGCAGGTTTTGGCGGAGCAGCAAGTTCCGCTTGGACATAAACTGGGACAACGACTTCCTTTACTGTCTCGCGTATCTCGACCAACTGTACGGCGCCCGTTTTGGGATGTGTCTCCAATTTGCGTCGTTCCGCCCAGGCATAGGCCTTAGCGTGGTGGTCGACGTAACAGAGCAGGAGGTTCGTATCGCTCTTGTGAACGATCAGCCGGATGTCGTCGCTAACCCGCACCGACCAGAAGTTCTTGTCCTTAGCCTTATCGAGTTTATGGAAGCTCATGCCCGGATTGGCCGGGTTGAGCTGCAAGTCGAACGCAGTCGTCTTGACGGCCTTCTGCTCGTCGCCTGTCAGGCGCGCGAGGCTGTCAGTAAATGTGTCTGCTATGCGGAAGTCCATGATTACTATCCAATACTTTCAGAGTCAGATCTTTTATAAAAAATGGCCTACTTAAAATTACCGACTGCCGTATCGTTTGCCGCACGAAGCGATTTGATCCATAACCTCCATCGGGGCACCCAGTGGCCGATGTCCCAAAAGACCAATTTTCCGAGAAAACCCACCATGATGGTAACAAAGACTTTGGACCCACCACTCAGAAACGCACTGCATATTTCATGATCGTTCAGGACTGCTTTCCCGTACTCACATGCCGCAAGTAGTACAAAGGCCACGGCGGCGATCAGCAGGTCGTAAAGTAGCATCATTCTCCCAGAGTAGAGATAGGTCAACTTGACTCCGCAGAACTTGCCAGCCTTCAGATCCGAAAGAAGCGCATTCAACCCATCATCAGGCACGATGAGATTGATCACGGAACCCGCTTGCAGATCCCAAGAACAGCGATACTTGCTTGCGGGCAGTTTGCTGGTGAGAGGAGATCCGGGGAGCGCAGGCACCTTCGCCGTAATGGTTCTCCCTAGTAACGACCGGCACCTCACGTCCGGGGGAAAGTATTCCTTCCCGCTGGCAATCCCAAAGCGCCGCCTGATATGTAGGCGCTTCCTTGCACGTCCGAAATCACGAGCCAGAATTAAAAGGTCTTCACGCAAATTGGCGCTAGCAACCGGCAGGACCATTTCATCATTATTCCGTAACGCTTCTAAGACAACTGTGACCAGCACCTGGAGGTCCTCCTCAATGCGTGGCACCCTAACCAAGCAAGCGTGCGCTAGAGATTTGAAAACTGAGGTAGGCATGGCGCTACTGTCAAATACACATAGACGATCTCCCTCGACACGGACATCGAACGACAGAAGGACTTGCAGCATCATCTGACCGAGAGAGAGTTCCGTTGCCTCTGGAGTTGCGTCATTCGTAAGCTCCGCGGGACAATCCGTCGCTACGGCTGTGAGTTCTGACAGATTGTAAGCCCTTTCGTATCCGGCAGCACTGATGCGCACAGACCCGCAGGTCTGGGGGATCGCAAGCGGCAGTCCGCGGCGGCTTGCTCCTCTGCGGACACCCCGGTACTAGGATAGAACTTCAATGCTTATGGCCGAGAAGAGTAGTAGATGCTCCACCAAAGCGGCATAGGTCTGATCAAGGTCACTACCCGTCGGTCCGATTCCGCGGTTCAGCACGAGGTTCAATAGTTGTCTGCTAAGCCAGTGGAGCTGTCTCCTTGGCCCCAGTGATAGTGCCAGTCGATCGCGGAACGCGAATCCGCGGAGAGACTCCTTGATGCAGATCTCG
>JAUYEE010000121.1 GCA_030691545.1 bacterium
CCAAGGGGCATGGCCGCGGCGCCATCGTTATGAAGAGAAGCTCCGACGGAGGACTGACGTGGAGCGACCGTCTTCCTGTGCCGGACAACTGGTCCACATCAAAGGAGACCCCGACAATCTACCGTCTGACCGATCCGAAAGGCGTTGAGCGACTCATCCTCTTCTCCGGACTTTACCCGATCCGTATGGCTGTCTCGGAGGACAGCGGTGAGACCTGGACGCCGCTAAAGCCACTCGGCGATTTCGGCGGTGTCGTCGTCATGAGCGGCGTCGTCCGCCTCAAAGACGAAACGTACATGGCGATGTTTCACGACGACGGACGTTTTCTGCGCAATGAGGGCCGCGTTACGTCCTTCAAGGTCTATAAGACCCTCTCGAAAGACGGCGGGCTGACATGGGGCGAACCGGAGGTCGTCACCGAACATCCCGTCGCGCACCTGTGCGAGCCGGGCGTCATCCGTTCGCCCGACGGCAAGCAACTCGCCTGCTTGATGCGCGAGAACAGCCGCAAATTCAACTCCATGGTCATCTTCAGCGACGACGAAGGGAAGACCTGGACTGAGCCGGTTGAGTTGCCCGGCAGCCTCACGGGCGACCGCCATCAGGGTGTCTATGCGCCCGACGGACGACTCTTCATCTCATTTCGCGACACGACGCATATTAGCCCTACTCAGGGCGACTGGGTCGGCTGGGTAGGAACCTATGAAGACATCGTCGAAGGTCGAGAAGGTCAGTACCGCGTCCGTCTGATGGACAATCATCGCGGCGCCGACTGCGCCTATCCCGCGTTGGAAATCCTCCCCGACGGCACCATCGTTGCCACGACGTATGGTCATTGGACCGAAGGCGAGCAGCCCTACATCGTCAGCGTCCGATTCAAGCTCGAGGACCTCGACGCCAAAGCCAAGATGCCTCCAGAACAAACCAAGCTGTTCGTCAGCGGCACGGATGGCTACCACACCTACCGAATCCCATCGCTGATCGTGACGCAGAAGGGAACGGTGCTCGCCTTCTGCGAGGGCCGAAAGAATAGCCGCAGCGACAGCGGCGACATTGACCTGGTCGTGAAGCGGTCCAGCGATTGGGGGCGGACATGGAGCATGCAGCGGATTGCCTGGGACGACGGCCCGAACACGTGCGGCAACCCGTGTCCCGTGGTGGATCAGGATACCGGCACGATCTGGCTTCTGATGACTCATAACCTCGGTGTTGACGACGAATCGGAGATCGTCGCCGGCACGAGCAAGGGCACACGCACCGTCTGGGTCACCCATAGCAGTGACGATGGGCTGACCTGGGCGGGGCCCACAGAAATCACCGAGGCTGTCAAGAAATCGGGCTGGACGTGGTATGCAACCGGCCCCGGCGTCGGCATCCAACTCCGCCGTCCTCCTCACAAAGGTCGCTTGGTCATCCCCTGCGATCATAAGACCCGTGGCGATGAAGTTGGCTACTACTCCCACATTATCTATTCCGATGACCATGGCAAAGCGTGGAACCTCGGCGGCGTAACAGAGAATGGTGTCAACGAGTGTCAGGTTATCGAGCGAACCGACGGGTCGTTGTTGCTGAACATGCGCCGCTCAGCGACAAACAAAGCGCTCTGCCGAGCATCCGCCACGAGTACAGACGGAGGCATGACCTGGTCGAAGCTGTCATACGACACGACGCTCGTCAGCCCGCGCTGCCAGGCCAGCCTGCTTCGCTACACCCCCTCCGACGTGACAGGCAAGTCCGTCGTGCTCTTTTCCAACCCGGCGGACACGAGCCAGCGAATCAAAATGACGGTGCGACTCAGCTACGACGACGGTGGCACATGGCCCGTCGGAAAGGTGCTCCACGCCGGGCCATCCGCCTACTCATGCCTGACCGTATTGCCTGACATGAACATCGGCTGTCTTTACGAGCGCGGCGACAATCACCCGTATGAAACAATCACCTTTGCTCGTTTCAGCCTTCGGTGGCTTGCCGATTTCCCAGATAACTCTTAGAAAGCCGAGGAAATTCATGAGGACATTCAGTTGTCCTTCTCCCTTGCTCGGTTCATTTACCATCACGGGGTGTATGATGTCCCATCCAGCGCTGTGACCGCCGACAAATGGGGATTGGTTACCATCGAGCATGTGAAAGTGAGTAAGGCCGGAAACCGTATCCGGATTGCCCAACGTTAGGGTGAACCGGGCCGCTCGCCGGCAGAGTCGGACGCCGCTACCGGTTCTGAAGTTTCAGAATCCAGTTGACCATCTCGCGTCGGATGTTATCCAGATCACCGGCGGGGTCGAGCTTCTCGAGCCAGCGCTCCGCTTCCGCGGCAACAGGCGAATACGTCCGGCGGGCGTTCTCGATCGCTTTCAGCAGAGTTGACAGATACCGCACGTCATCCACTCCTTCTCGGAATCCCTCCCACTGGATGGTGCCGACCACGCCGTCATCCGTCGGGTAGGTGAAAACGTGGTCGCGGTAGTGGTTGTCGTCAAAATCGTTCCAGACGTGCCCGAAAGAGTGCTGATAAGCGTAGTCCATCGCCCCGTCGTAATCCGCTTTCCAGAGGACCAAACCGAAGCTCCGCCGGTACGTCTCCGGTTCCTCGACGCCCACCTGCGGGTTCGCATAGCAGAAAATCTGGCTTCCCACGCGATGGTACTTGTTCGCCTCCTCCCGATCCGGCTTCCCGGCGAAGACCGCGAGTCCAAGCCGCTCTCCCATCGTCTCGAACGTCCCCTTGTAGCACGCCACAAAAACTCGTCCCCCCGCCTGCTGCACCGCCTCCCAAGCACTCTGCTGAGCCTTGAGCCTTTCTCCCCTTGCCTCATCCATCCCGTAAATGTAAACCGGCCCGTAACCATGCGCCGAGGCAATCTCGATCCACTTCCTCACGCCGTCCTTCAGCGCAGCGAGTTGTTCGGGTCCTGTCGGCGAGCCAGTTCCGATGCCAAGGGTGTAGAGCGGCCCCTTCGGCAAACCTGCCTTCTCTCGGAGCCTGAACATCAGGTCCAGAAGCTCTGGATCGTACCCCTGATATATAGTGGGGTAGGGGACGCCGTGCGCCTTCATATCCCGCATTTCCGCCTCGTACTGCCGCGGCGACTTCCACTCCGAACTGATGCTCCCGCTTCCATCCTCTCGAAGTCTTCCGCGATAGTAAATGGAGTAACGAAGAATCGGTTCCTCGAGCCGAAGAGGAAGCACGCGAAGCCGAAGAGGGACAGACGAAACCTTCTCGCCTTTAACCCTCAGCGAGATTTCCCCGGAATATTCCCCCGGCTCCGAATCTTCCGGAACGTGGACAGTAAGCCAGAAATGCTTTACCGTCCCCGCGGGTACGTCCACCGGCTGAAGCTCCTTCGCATCGCGAACTGAAATGTTCTCGAGATTCGAACTGTCCGGCCCACTTATCAGAATGTAGGATTCCTGCCCCGAAGAATCCCGTGACCGAAGATAATTGTGCCTCTTTTCGTGGTCCACGCGGACAAGGTCATCGTCTTTCAGAAGAAGCTCCGGTGTTAGGAGTCGCTCATTGCGAAAGTGAATGTCGCGCCCCGACTGATACCAGCATTTCACGACGTACGGGTCAATCGCCGAAGCCGGAATAGAGCGATCTCCCTTCTCGCTCTTGAGATCGCTGATGTGAAGCTCTAACGCTTCCACGTCTTTCGGCGACCGGACGGCAAAGGACGCTGGCTCGTACTCCCCGGGGCAAGCCACGACGACCACTTCGCTTTCGCCGGACGAGGGGATGGTTGACGCGTTCGGAAGTAATTTCTCATTGGTGACTGCTTTGAGAATACACACCTCGATGGGAGGCTTTGGTGCGTCCGTCTCCATCGAAGAAACTGTGTTCAGCCGACACATCTGTAACGCCGCCGTCCCGGCGGCGCCTATTGAAATAAGTGCTATAATCTGTGCACCGAATCGCACGCACTTTGCGGTCATGGCATCCTCCTGTGGTGTGGGTTTAGGGCTGTAGCGCAGGCGTCCCCGCCTGCTTTACCCCTGCTGTCCCTTCACGGAACGCCCAAATGGAGACTCATGGTGTTCAACACGACGCACGTTCTTCGGCGGCGTGGCTTTCGGACTCATCGCTTCCCAACAGCCCTATCGGCCGACGGTCCGGTTGGGCATCTCGTCGTCCCGACGGAGTTTCAGTTTACCATGTTGCGCCTTGCTCGAATCCGCTTTTTTGGGTCTCCCATATAATGAGATACTCCAGAGCCACCATTCTCATGAATCCCGCGCTCACTGCACGCCGTTTCCTGCCCATTCAAGATTTGATTCACCGGAAACTCAGAGGGCTCGCCCGTCACGTCCACGTTCCCGACACCTGGCAAGACCGGGAACCTCTGGCCGTAGCCTCCGGGCAGGCAACGTCTTCCGAGCCGGGCGCAGACCTGAGCGGAAAGGAACTCGTTGTAGTTGTTGGCGGAGACGGTACCATAAACCGGGCTGTGAACTGGCTCTTCAAACCCGGCCAACGCCCTCCCGGCGAGATTGTCCTCGGGATCGTCCCGGCGGGCACTGCTTGCTCGCTGCCAAGGGAGCTCGGGATTCCGCGAGGCTTCAGAGCAATCCGTCTTCTCTCCGAAGGCTCAGTACGAACGATTGACCTGCTTTCTCTCAGGTGGCTCACGCCCGGAGGAGAACAGAAGAGGCGATTCGTAACAACTCTGGCTCATTTCGGCTTTGGCGGAGCCGTGGTTAACTCCCTCAGCCCGCGACTCAAGAAGCTCGGCGGCTTCCTCGGATTCAGTTTAGCCGCGGCTCGCGAGCTGCTCCGCTACAAAACGCAGGAGATAGCGGTCCAGCTCGATGGCGTCCACGTGGCTCACTCTCGCCTCCTTTCCGTGATCGTCGCGAATAGCCGCTACGAAGGCGGGGGAATGTGCGTTGCCCCGGCTGCACAACCCGACGACGGGCTTCTTCATACGGTCGTCGTTCGGGACCTGCCGATGTTCTCGCGGCTGACCCGTTTCCCGACAGTTTACGCGGGGAGGCACGTTCGTTTGCGGGCGGTCACTTCTTTCAGGGGCAAAACAGTTGTCGTGGCAGCGAACAACCCCATTCCCTTTGAGTTCGACGGAGAGCCAGCGGAGTGCCTCGAGTGCCATATTCAGGTTGTCCCATCCGCCATCAGAATCATCGTGCCGGGAGGTCCCCAGCCCCCAGGCCATGGTTAACGCCCGTAGCGCAGGCGTCTCGCCTGCAAATTCCAAAACACGCGCCGAGATTGGCAACTGCACCTGACGCGAAGGTCCAGGCTTCTTGAGGAAATTCAGGCACCCGGCACGCGGGAACATGTGAGGCTGGGGCACAGGTAAACCCTTCGTGACCTTCGTGGTGAAAAAAGACAACCCCGTTCACCACGAAGAGCACGAAGAACCCTCATGCCGGTGCGGGGCGCGACAACCCTCTCGCAACACCTCGCCGAAGGCGGGGCTGCCGGGCTTTAGCCGGCAGGCTTCCTTTAGCCACCGTCTTCAGGCGGTGGTGGCCGATGCCCAACCTTTCTGCCGCCAGCCGGCTTCAGCCGGGCTTCTCGACCAATGGATTCATCCGAAATAGGTCACCGTGGTTGCGAAACACAGCACTAAGACGTAGCCTGCCCGATGATGCTTTCCGCTCCGAGCTTGAAGAGTTTCTCCGCGACCTCGTCTGCCAACAATTGCGCCTCGCTCACGAGTCCCCTCGTCTCCGCCTGCACAACTCGGGTTCCGTCCTGAGACATCACCGCCCCGCGAAGCCGCAGAGCCCCCCCCTCTAAATCCGCGTACGCGGCAATCGGAACGTTGCAGCCGCCGCCGAGGTTTCTTACCAACGCCCTTTCCGCGAGGACCGCCGCGAACGTCTGAGGGTCGTTGATCCTTCCCGCCATTTGCACTGCTTCGGTGTCGTCCTCCCGGCATTCGATAGCCAGCGCCCCCTGTCCCGCTGCGGGAAGCATTACCTCGGGATGCAGATATTCCGCGATTTCCTTCTCGAAACCGGCGCGAACGCACCCCGCCGCTGCAACGACAATCGCATCGTAACGCACCGGAGAGGCCCTTTTTCCTCGGAGTTTCGCAATTCGCGTATCGAGATTCCCTCGAATGTTCTCAATTCGCAGGTCAGGGCGAAATGCCAGGAGTTGGGCTTTTCGCCGAGGGCTTCCTGTCCCGATGACGGCAGAGCGGGGTAGTTCTTCCAATCTCTTGTTATCACGTGAGATGAGAACGTCGCGAGGGTCCTCTCTTTTCGGCGTGGCAGCCAGACACAGTCCTCCCGGCAGGTCAACCGGCAAGTCCTTTGCGCTGTGAACTGCCAGGTGCGCCTCCCCTCGCAGCAGACAATCCTCAATTTCCTTTACAAAGACACCTTTTCCCGGCATCCGCGAGAGGGGCATGTCGGCCAACTTGTCGCCTCCGGTCTTCACGACACGAATCAAAACCTCATCCCCGGGAGACGCCTCTTCGAGAAGGCGCGCGACAAGCCGCGCCTGCTCGAGCGCTAAGGCGCTTCCGCGAGTGGCGAGTATCACTTTCATCGTCGTCAACGTCGTCCAACCATAAGGACCTCTTCGACGCTCAATCAGGATTAGAGAGAATACTCCGCTTTTCGGAGAGAGGATGCAGCATCTCCTGCCCGGAAGTTATCCTTCCCTTGTTTCTTTGCATTCGGCGGTCTTTCGGTTTCGCTTGGGCTGTCTCCGTCGAGCTATCAGCCCGCAACATCAAAAGCGGTGCAACCTTCTCCTACAGGATGACAGATAAACCTACCACAATTCGCTGCCCTCAGCAATGAACCAGTGAACCGCATAGAAAAGCTTCCGCTTCGCGCAAGCTCTTGGTAGAATTCCGGCCCGGATCTGAGGTGGCATGGGCATCTTGCCCATGATTCACGGGCTGGAAGCCCGTGCCACCTCTGCCCGCTGGTGGCCAACTGTCCAGGGACAAGCCGCGGGACCTCTGGCTTGTTTGAACCGCCTATCCCGCGATTGAAAGCAAAGGAGACTTCTTCATGATTTCAGGACCCCCCAGAGGAATGAGGGACTTCTATCCGGAAGATGTCCGATTGAGAAACTGGCTTTTCGGCCTTTGGCGAGAAGTCTCCGAATCCTTCGGATTCCAGGAATACGACGGGCCCGTCGTCGAGTCGGAAGAGTTGTACATCCGTAAGTCGGGTGAGGAGATCGTTGGGCAGCTCTACAATTTCGAGGATAAGGGCGGCAGAAGGCTCGCTCTCCGACCGGAAATGACCCCAACCCTTGCCCGGATGATTATCGCCAGGGGGTCTTCCCTCCCCAAACCCATTAAATGGTTTTCCATCCCGCAATGCTTCCGGTACGAGAGAATGTCCAAGGGCAGAAGGCGAGAGCACTACCAGTGGAATCTCGACATCGTGGGGGCCGAAGAACCCACCGCCGAAGCGGAGGTCATCGCTGCCGCCATCGAGTTCCTAAAGCGAGTCGGGCTGACCCGCGATGATGTCGTCGTCTTGCTGAGCAACCGGCGACTCCTATCCGCGCTTCTGAAAAGCAAGGGACTGCCCCAGGAGAAGTTTCCCGACGTATGCCTCGTCATAGACAAGAAGGGGAAAGTGAGCGATGCCGACCTTCACGCCATGCTTGTGGACATCGGCCTATCCGAGGCCATGATCGCTAACCTCTTCGACGTCTTACGGATAGAATCTCTCGACGATGCGGAGCGTGTTCTGAAAACCGCCGGGGCTCCGTTGGCGCCTCTCGACGAAACCCGAAAGGTTTTGGAATGCCTTTCTCACTTTGGCTTGGCGCAATTCTGTCGCTTTGACATCTCCATCGTGAGGGGGCTTTTGTACTACACGGGCCCGGTTTTCGAGTTCTTCGACGCCGATAGAAAATTCAGAGCTATCTGCGGCGGCGGAAGATACGACAATCTCCTGGAGTCCTACGGTGGGGAGAGAGTCTCCGCTGTGGGACTGGGATTCGGGGACGTTGTCGTCACCGAAGTCCTCGCGGACAAAGGCTTGCTTCCCGATTTCTCATCCGGCCTGGACTATGCAGTGATCCCGTTCTCTGAAGAGCAGCGAAAAGTCGCCACGGAAATCGCTCAGTCTCTCCGTTCCCAGGGAAGAACGGTAACTATGTCCCTGGAGACAAAGAAGTTGCGCAAGTCCCTCTCCGACGCAGACCGGGCAGGCGCCGCGAAAGTGATTATCGTGGCTCCGGACGAGCTTGCTGCCGCAAAAGTCGTGCTCCGCGACATGAAAAGTGGGGAAGAACGGGCGATACCCATTGCGGACCTGTGTGCTCCATGAACGGAGGGTGACTCGGCGGCGAAAACAAGAAAGGCCGGCTTCAGCAAACCGGCCCTTCTCGTCGGGGGGGGGTTACTTTGGCATGGGGATAAGTATCCGAAACGTCGTTCCTTCACTGCTCGATTTGACGACGTCAATGTGTCCGGAATTCCTTTCAGCCTTCTCCTTGCAGATCGGCAGCCCTAATCCTGCCGAATCGGGAACCGAGTTAGTCGTGTAGAAGGGATCGAATATTCGTTCGATCTGGTCCGGGGCGATTCCGGGCCCATTGTCGAGAACCTCCAGCGCGACAAAAGGAACCTCCTGGTTTCGGCTCAAAAACTCCTTTTCTTTCGCCGTGCAGGAGGGGAGGTCGCAAGTCGGTTCCACGGCGTAGGCCACGATCCTCAGTTCCTTCTTATCCGATTTCATGGCGTGTGTGGCGTTGAGCAAAAGGTTGAGGATCACCTGAAGAATGTCGTCCGGGTCCGAAAGGATTTCGAGCGGTTCCGCCGGGCGCTCGATCTGAAACCGAACGTGGTTGATGTGCACCTGAGGCCGGATCAGCGTTTCCACGTTGTCCAGAACCCGCGAGATTGGGATCGGCTGGGGTCGCGACCCTCCCGATCTAGCCGCTTCCAACAAGCTCTTGGCCATCTCAGCGCACCGGATTGTCTCCTCTTTGATGATCTCGAGGTACCGGGCAGATTCGGAAGGAAGCATGGCCTGCGAGTCCCGCGCCTCGAGGTGACGCAGCATCAACTCCGCGTACCCTAATATCGCCGTCAGAGGACTCTTCATTTCATGCACGATTCCCGCCGAGAGCCACCCGACATCCGCAAGACGGCTGAGATTGCCGATCTCCCGTTTCATGACGTTGACCGTCTGTTTCAGATTGTCCCTCTCCTCGACAATCCGGATCGCCTGAGTCCTCTTTTCGTACGCCTTGTCCACCGTCGAGCGGAGATCCGCAAGGTCGAACGGCTTTGTCAGGTATCCATAGGCCCCATGTGTGATGGACTGCTTCGCCGTGTCCAGGCTTGCGTACCCCGTCAGCATGATGACTTCTACCGTGGGGGCTTTCTGCTTGATGAGGCGAAGGGCCTCGATCCCACTGAGCCCCGGCATCCGAATGTCCAGAATCACCACGCTCACCTCGTCCTTGTCAAGGAAGTCCAACCCCTTCTGGGCATCCTCCGCGAGAAGACAATCGTACCGCCTCACCAGGGCGAAACTCACCGATTCCCGTGAGGAATGCCGGTCATCAATGATCAGGACTTTAGGTTTCCCGTTGTCGTCCATATCTGCTCGTCCTCCATGCGCCACGACCGTATGTGTCAGCATTGTTGCCTCTAAAAGCTGTACGAGACGCCCCCACCTAAGACCGTCGTAAAGCTGTCGTAGCTCCCATCCACGCTCAGGAAAGGCTCCCCGACAGCGCTGTTAACGTCCCTCTGTTCCGACAAAATGAACGTGCAGGCCGCGTCCAGAGTCACCCTGTTGAACGATTTCCCAAGACCAAACGAAACGACGTGCAGGTCATTCCTCGGAATCCCGGGTTCGTACGTTCGGTCCGGGATCGGTGACTCCGCAAAACCGTATCCCGCCCTAACTTTCCAGTTCTTTCCCATAGCATATTCCGCGCCGATCGAGTACAGAAGCGCGTCGTCCCAGTCTCGCGGAGAAACCTCCGACGGCATAACCGGCGGCGAAAAGGTAACCTGCACATTCTTGAACCGCGACCACTCCAGCCAGTCCACGTCGAACTCCACCGTTAACCCCTTTGTCGGCTTGACGGCGATTCCGGCTTTCACCATGCTCGGCAAGTGCATGTCAAAGGACGCCGATGTCGAGAGAGGAGTGGCGGGATTCGTCTTCAAAGGCCCCGAGAAATCAATGTCCGCCTTGCTACGGTACGACGCCCCAACGGAGACTCGTTCACAAATGTCATACATCACCGCGGCATTCCACCCCCACGCATCCCCGTCCGCCTCGATAGTCGTCCCGAGGTCCATCCCCGGAGGAAGAAGACCCGGCATCATCAACGATGGAACAAATCTGTCAAGGGTGATGTCAGCCGTGTAGAAGTCCGCGCCGGCTGCTATCGAGAGACCCTCGGTCACCCTGTACGCGACATTTGGGTTCACCATCATGAGTTCGAGTTTCGAGTACGGGGCGACGTAACGTGCAAAACTGTTCCCGCCCCAATCCGTGCCAAGTCCGAATGGCGAGTTCACGCCGATCCCTCCCGCGAACCGACTGTTCACAGGATTGGCCGCAAGGTACACATGCGGAACAAAGAATGTATCTGACGCCTCCTGTTTTTGTCCGAACGGGCTGACGTACTCGAGCTCTGGCAACACAACGTGCCAGCCGGCTGTCACGTTCCAGGGGGCCAGGCGCACCATCCCCGCAGGGTTATAGTACACCGTGGATGCGTCGCTCGCGCGAGCGACCACTGCATCCGCCTGCGCCTGGGCGGATACCGACTGGTCAGGGCTGTAAAACCCAACCCCAAAACAGCACGGCGCAAGGCCCAGGGTGGCAAACGCGAGTACGAAAACGACCGTATTCCTTCTCATGCTTTCTTCCTCCCATAGGTGGATTTGTGTTCGGAGTGGCACGGAATGCAAAACCTGTGCCAGACTATGCGGCGAGCTGGCATGGGCATCCTGCCCATGTTCACATGCGCCGGTTCTCAGGGCTCATGACCCCACACCTGACGGATCACGAAATAGCGCAAGGGTTCACTCACTGGCGGTGGGACAGGCTGCCAGCCTGTCCCACCCTGGCCGCAGTCAAGCGCACCGGTCGCTTGGGGACACCGGCTGCCGTTGGGCCTGACGAGCACAGTGGTCTTACCGGGCAGGCAAGACTCCTGAGCAATCCTCACATGACGGCAAGCCGAGAAATAGCAACGCAAAGAGTGTGCGGAGAGCGCGAAGACGGCAGACTTTCCATCTCGCCACAGGCGGGACACCTTCCTTTCACCCTTCTGCGACCTCCCTGGCCGAGGGAAGTGCCAAGCGTCAATCCGCGCCCGATACTGCTCCCCCGTACAGAGAGTGAGTGAGCGAGCACGGGCAGGCTGCGTTCTCCCTGGCCGCCGGGCCTGGCAAACCACTACATCGGGCAGCGGTCGCAGCCACCTCTCCCGCGCCTGTGCGCGTGCGCGGGCAGGCTGCGGTGAGTCCCCCGAAACTGAGCGATTACAAAATGGTACAGATTGGGCTTGACAATTTTGCGGCGTTATGGTGTAATATTGACAAAATCGTTCACACCACAAGGCACTAAACCTTCTTCCGGGGGGAAGAACAGGATTGTCCACACGCAGCATCCTTGTCAGCTACGCGGGCTATCCGTACACATTCAATAGCCTCATGCCCGACAACGGCCTGGCAAACCTTGCTGGTTCACTTCTGTGCGCCGGGCACGATGTTGTGGTCCGCGATTACGGGACCGTGGACCACATGGGGGAGATGTTGCCCCCTGATCTTAGGGCTCAGGCAAGGTCGGTGTTCCGGTCCGCGGTCGGATGTGTTGAGGCGGGAACGAGCTTCGGGGAGGATGTGGTGAGGGGCTTTTCTCTGCTGGACGCGGAGCTCCGGAAGGCGGGCATGAAACGTTGCCAACGGATAGCCGCTGAGTTATGCAAGGAAGTCGCGGATCTGGGCGCCGATTTTGTCGGGTTCAAACTGTGGAACGGGGATGGCTTCACAGGGAGCATTGAGATTGCCGAGCGGATTAAGGCGACGTGCAAAAATGTGAAGGTCTTCGCCGGTGGACCGCACGTTGACATATTCCGCGAGAAAATAATGGAAGCCACCGACATCTTTGACGCTGTGGTTTGTGGCGAGGCGGAGAGGACCATTGTCGAGTTGGCCGAATTCGTACAGGGGGAGCGAGACCTCGCGGGTGTGGCGAACGCGATTTTCCGGGAAGATGGGCACATTGTGGCAAATGTCTTGGATAGGATTCAAGACCTGAACGAGCTGCCGATGCCGTGTTATGACACCGCTGTCTATCCGTCCATGAGCGGGGACCGGAAAATCAAGATTGTTGTTCTTGATGAGAGCAGGGGATGTCCGTTCTCCTGTTACTTTTGTATCCACCCGGTGAAGAGCGGACGAAAGTTGAGAGCCAAAGACGCGCACCGCGTGATTGAAGAGATGGAAAAGGTGGTGAGCGGGGTCGGGACTCGGGCATTCCGATACGCTGGTTCGGCGACTCCTCCTGGACTCGCGAAGCATATTGCAGACCTGATCCTCGAGAAAGAGATAGATGTCGCGTACACGGCCTTCGGCAACGCAGCGTACGGGGACGGCGATGGCTTTGAAGCGATGAAGCGTTCGGGGTGTCGGGCGCTCTTTTTCGGAATTGAGTCCGGCAGCGAGGGCGTGCTGCAACGGAGTATGGGGAAGAGCGCCACGCTGAGTGGGATTGCGGATACCATCGCAAGGTCGAAAAAGGCGGGGCTTTTCACCGTGGGAAGTATCATATTCCCGGCTCCTCTTGAGACCAACCAAAGCGAGGAGGAAACATTCCGGTTCTTGTGCGAGGTCATGCCTGACTCCGTGGTGGTCCAGTTTCCCATAGTCTATCCGCAAACAGAATGGGCTGAGCATCCCGAAAGGTTTGGCTTATCGTTTCTGGCGGAGGAATATACGCGGGCTGCAATGACCTATAAGGCCAAGCCACTCATGCCTTCAAGCTTCTGGGACGACCTGCCTTTCTCCATCAATCGTCGTGACTTCCGAACAGTCCGTGCCGAGGCCTCACGCTTTGAGAAGAGGTTGGAACAGGCGGGAATCCTGACCTCGGTATCAGACGATCTCGCGCTGATGGCGGAGCTGGCAGGTTACCGGGGGAGGGAAAGAGAATTCAGAGACCTCACCCGCGCCGCTTTCTTTTGCGGGGAGGTCCAGTGGATAGAGGAGCGTGTGGCTCAGATCAACGGCGCCGCCAGAGAGGCCCGGCGGGACGCCGGTGTTCCTCTACAGCGCGCGCCGGGTTTGCCACTTCGGGAAAAGCCGGATTCTTGAAGCGAAACGACACTCACCCAACCACAGGTGCTTTTATGGAGCATTCCAGTCGGGTCGTAGTGACTGGTCTGGGAGCCGTTGCCCCAAACGGCTCCGACACGGAGTCCTTCTGGAAGGCAACAGTCAACGGCGTGTCGGGGATAAGAAGGATTGAGTCCTTCGATGTCTCCGATTATCCGTGTAAGATCGGGGGAGAGGTGCGAGCCTTCAATCCCGGCGACTTCATGAGCCCCAAGATGTTGCGCCGCACAGGAAGGACCGTGCACCTTGCGGTAGCGGCGGTTCGCCTCGGACTGCGCCACAGCGGGTTAGACAATGCGGACCTGGATTCGGACGGCGCCGTTGTGTTCTTCGGGGCAGGATGCCCGGCTATTGACACAATAGCAGCCGACGTTGACAGATTTCGGCAGGAGGGACCCCGCAGTCTGGAACCTTTCCGGCTCTCCGCCGAAGACACCAACTCCATCGCTGCCGCCGTCAGAGAGGCGGTTGGCGGCAGCGACCTCGCCATGGTTGTTGCCAGCGGGTGCACCGCGGGCCTCCACGCGGTCGCTCTGGCGTCGGAGCGCATCCGGATGGGACAATCGAACGTCGCCATATGCGGCAGCGCCGATGCACCGTTGTCGCCCTTCTCCTATGCTGTTTTCTCTGCCTCCGGTATGATGAGCAAGCGAAACTCTGATCCCGAAAGGGCAAGCCGCCCGTTTGACTTGAAAAGGGACGGCGGGGTTCTTTCGGAGGGGGCAGGGGCGCTGATCCTGGAGTCGCTGGAACACGCCCTCAAAAGGGGTGCAACGATCTATGGCGAGGTTGTGGGCTTCG
>JAUYEE010000164.1 GCA_030691545.1 bacterium
GGTACTACTGGCGAGTCAGGGCAGAGAGCTTCTTCGGGAAGGTGCGTCTCGCCCAGACCTTCGCCATGACCAGCACGGACATCGGCCAGCCCCTCGAAGGAAGCACATTGTACGACCCGCGTACAGACTCGTACAGAATCAAAGGAGGCGGCAGCTTCGATCCTTTCGGTAACCAGGACGACTTCCGATTCGTGCACACGTTTGCCAAGGGGGATTTCGAGGTCGTTGCGAAGGTTGACTACCTCGAGCCGAAGGATAGCCCATCATTCGCCGGCATCATGATTCGAGGGTCCCTCGACCCCGGCTCCCCGTATGCCCTGGCAGCCGCCAGCACGCACTATCTCCTGTTTTCGGCGTCTCGGCTTACGCCCGATTCGCCGGCGCAAAGGCACGACTATACGGATTTCAATCTCCCCTGTTATTTGAAGCTCGTTTCTTTTCGATCGGAGGTGGGGGGGTACGCGGAAATCACTCCTTCCTTCTCGTCCGACGGTGTGAAGTGGGTGCCGGGGGAACCGTACGTCCTTTACCTGCCGGAACACGTGCTGGTGGGTATTTGCGTGAACAGCGCCGACTCAACCGCTCTTCTTGAAGCGGTTGTACGGGACTTCCGGGTATCGCCGGTTAGTCCGGGAATCCTGGGTGGCTCCGCTACGAAAGAAAGTGCCCTCGCTCCTCCTCCCGCGGAACCTCTATCGAGCGACTACGGCACGTTCAACACCACTTTCGGCGGGGGCTTGCCGAACTACAACGTGCTGACAGTGCTGGTGTACAACCAGAATGACCCGTCGCTCTCTCCTCCCGGAACATCCATCACCATCACCCCGATCGTCGGCACAATCAACAACTGGATGTACACGGGCTATCTGCCCGTCGGGACGTATGACATTGATGTGAGCGCACCGAGCTTCTCGCCCAAGAGCCGGACCAGCGAGGTCGAGACCGGCTCCCCCACCACGGAAGTGTTCACCCTCGCCCCGAACCCTGGCTCCGTTTCGGGGAAGGTCGTCAAGGCAGCCGACTCCAGCAACCTGCGCGGAGCCGGCGTCCGACTGGAGGTCATGTCGGGCATCTACCTCGGAACTACGTATGACACGGTCACCGGGACCGACGGCAGGTTCAGTTTCACCGCCCTCCCTTCCGCAATTGCCTACAAGATTACCGTCACGAAACCTTACTACACCACGCACCAGGCTTTGTTCAGCCTCGCCGCCGGAGAGGCAAAGGACCTCGGCACGATTTCGCTCAGCTTTCCTGATGCGGATTCGGATGGGCTGCCGGATGGGTTCGAGCAGGTCATCATAGATTTCGACCCGGGCGACCCCATCAACGACCTCTGGGACGTGGTTGGCGGTGACGATTTCGACGGCGACGGGAAATCCAATGGCGACGAGCTTCTCTCCGGAACCGATCCCACACTGAACACCTCGTTTCTGAGAATCGTCAGCATTGTCGGTAATTCTTCCGACTCGTTCACGGTAACTTGGACGAGCGTCAGCGGCATGCTGTACAGCATCTACTACAGCGATAATGTCGGAGGATGGACGTTGGCCGACTCGGATATTGCGGGCTCTGGCACAGGGGAAAACGCGTGGACCGACGACGACACATCGGGCACTGTGCCCGCTCCCGATGAGGCCATAATGCGCCTCTATAGGGTCGAAGCGTTCTGACCCCGTTGCTGCCCAAGAGACCACGCGCGCTCCGCAGAGCGCTGCTACCTTCCGACCTTGACACGATAAAACTTTGCGCTAAACGGCCCGGCATCTGGATCGGTCCATGATGTGGCCGGGCCGTAATACTCCTCCGTCCAGATGACTAGGTCTTCGGAGCTTTCAAGAAGATAATTCGGGGGGTCGCCTGCGGCCTCGTAAGCTCCCATGTCTGGACCATTACGGGAGATGCGGGGATTTCCATCAAGGTCCTTCTCTGGGTCCAAGCAAATCACAGCCGCGCCGTCTTGTAACATTATGGTTGGCAGTGTGTACATCCCACCCGCGTCAATACAAGGTGATCCGGGAAGCAGCCTGTAGTCCCCGTTCTCAGGATCGGCGAAGAGCGGGTCGCTATCTATGTTACCGCGGAGTCCGGCCAGCTCCGCGGACCCAACGCAGCAGTGGCTGATGTACTCCCCAAAGCGGGTCACGGAGCCATCGGGCCAAACCTGGAAGATGTAGGGAAACTCCCTGTCCGAAACGACGTTCGCGTAGACTATGCAGTTTTGGAGCGAGTGCCAGTTCCTGATGCCGGTTGTGTTAGCAACAATGGTGGAAGACGTGGCGTAGACCCAACCTGTTTCCGACCCCCCGTCGAGGACACACGGACAGGTGCCCATCCAGCATCCATCGTTGTACGACACAGGGCGGATCCCGGTGCCCTGGTTCCCCGAGATCAAGGAATTCTTAATGCGCGCCACTGCGCCGTCCGAGGTCGCCCCCCCGGAGTGCACAGAAACACCGTCGCCACCGTTGTCGCGTACGATGCACCTGTCCATGATAACCTGAGCCCTATCGCGCCAACCTGCGGACACCCTGACTCCACTTCCGGTACAGTTCCAAATAGTGCATTTGGACATCCTGAGGGTTGCGTGCTTGAAGCCAAGCTCAATCGGGCCGCCGTACGGCTCACCCACTGAGCCGAAGCCAAAGTATCCTTCATACTTGCCAGATAGGTCCTGTATATGCACTCCTATGCCGCTCCCTGCGCACTCGGTAATCTGGCAGCCCCATAGCTCCACGTCTAATTCGGTGTCATAAATCGCCGCAAAATACCTCTCCCACTCCTCTGGACTCGCGAACCGCGGGTCCGGTCGCAATAACACCTCAGAGGGCTCCTGTCGGGCGAACACGAGGATTCCAGGCCCCGCGCACCACGCTATCGTGCAATCCGATATTCGAAATGGCTTGAAGCTGCCGGTCTTCGCCGGGGGAACGCCCAGCTCCGCGTAGATGCCGATGCCGGAATAGGGTGGCCCGACGATTGTTAGGCCCTCGACCACGTTGTCGCACGTTAGGGTGAGGACAGGCTTGACCGGTGTCACGCCGTAGATCGTGACCTCGTCGCGTGCAGAACCCGATAGATTGACGCCCTCGTTCAGGATGACATGCTCTCTGTAAACGCCGGGACCGACAAGAACATCATCCCCTTGTACGGCAGCATCCACCGCAGATTGTATTCTCCACGCGGCGTCTCCCGGAGTTGTATACGGATACTCATCTCGCCCCTGGGGGGAAACGTGACGGGTAGTGGCCCGAGCACTCCCGCCAGAAGCGCTGAGGCTCATCGCAACGGCGAGCAACCCAAGGCGACCCAGAACAAAGAGATGCCGACTCACCTTTTTTCCTCCTCTATGTCCCTGCTTCTTTCTCTAATAAAGCACGGATGGTGCCATCAGGCAATAGGAAAAACGCCGCAACCCGACCGCCGCAAACGACCTTGACACTGCCCCCTGCGTGAGCTACTGTCGAGAAAGCATAACGAGCCCGCCAGAGTCCTTGACTGATTTAATGATGATTTTTGCTTGGAAAGGAGGAGGGCCAATGAGGTCAACAGCAATCGGTCTTGCAATGCTCAATGACGAGCGCGAGCATGTCTATACGCAGAATAACCCGGAGAACATGAGGGTCGTCAAGAAATGGGCCGAGATTATCCGCAAGAACATCGTGAACGTGGATGGCTCGAAGCCGGAGGTCGTCGTCGGGTCGGAGATTATCACGAGCACTCGCGTCGCGCAGAAGGTTGGGGAGGAGCTGAGCCGCGCCAACTGCAAGCAAATCATCATGTGCTACAACGTCTGGAATTTTCCGTTCTTAGTGTGGCCCTTCGTGAATAGCGTCGGAGGCGATTTGCCGATTCTGAGCCTCTCCAATAACAATGGGCAATATCCGGGGAACGTCGGGCTTTTAGCGACGGACGGCGCATTGCGTCAGGCTGGTTTTCGCACACACAGAATCGTCGGCGATATGGACGATTCCAATACGCTGGCGAAGGTTTTCGATTGGATTCGCGCGGCACAAGCCGTGACCACTATCAAGAACGAGGTCTATGGGCTGTATGGCGGGCATTCGATGGGAATGGAGACGGGCTACTTCCATCTGACGGCGACGATCAAGGCTTTGGGCACGACCGCTCGGCAAATTGACCAGCTCTGGCTTGTCGAGGAAATGAAAAACGTGGACGAGAAGGAGGTTGAGGCCGGGCTGAGATGGTTTGAGAAGCTCTTAGGCAAACGGCTCAAATACGACGGGAAGATGCTCA
This sequence comes from bacterium, assembly GCA_030691545.1. Lineage (GTDB taxonomy): Bacteria > Auribacterota > JABMQX01 > JABMQX01 > JABMQX01 > JAUYEE01. The sequence continues at coordinate 4,258 of JAUYEE010000164.1, forward strand.
CGCCGGAGACGCTCAAGACGCAGATTCGGCTTTACCTTGCGATGTGCGCGGTGAACGAGGACAAGGGATTCGACTTCTGCGGGTTGAAAGGGCAGAGAGAATTGACCGAGCACGTCTGCCTCGGCGACGTGCCGGAGATGCTCATGAACGACCCCTACGATTGGCGAGGGACGAAGGAATCTATCGTCTGTGCCACGGAAGCGGATGCGAATGCTGCATTGACGATGCAGTTGATGAAGTATATCACCGGCGGGTTGCCGGCCTTATTCATGGACGTGAGACTCTACCATCCCGACCTCGACGTGTGGGATTGGTGCAACTCGGGCAACCACGCGAGCTACTACGCAGCCCAGAGCATGAAGGCCGAGGAGAATTTCAAGACGATTACTTTCCATCCGGCTCTGGAGTTCTATTTCAAGGCGGGCGGGGCATCGGTCGAGTTCGATGCAAAAGCCGGAGAAATGACTTTCGCCCGGATAGGGCTATGGGATGAGAAGCCTTACATGGTCATTATTCACGGCGAAAGCGCCGACCTGCCATCCAAAGAGCGGGAGCGGCTGAAGAACCAGACAAATCCGACTTGGCCGCACGTCTATGCGAGGCTCGACTGCTCGTTCGACGAATTCCTGACCGTCTTCCCTGCCAACCATGTCCAGGGCATCCCCGGCGATAGGGTCAGGGCGCTCGTTTCCCTCTGCGAAATCTCCGGCATCAAAGCCATCGTCCTCGGTCCCCGCGGCAAAGACCGCATCCCGCCAATCTGGGAACGAGTATAGCCAAACAGTGGATGGTCGATGCCATGCAGGCGTCCGCCGGGAGGATGCCCCGAGAACCCAGCAGCGCAGTATTGCTATGCGTGCGGCTGGAGCTCCAGCTGCAACCGTTCCCTCAAGAACTCCCTTAGCCTTAGCACTTGCACCTTCCTGGCCTTGACGGGGCTCTCAAGGAAGTACACTGTGCGCCCCCCTTCGTCCTTCGCTGCCCTGAGCGAACGGGTATCGGTCTCCTCTATCCCTTGAAGCTCCGTCCCCTCGCCGACGCCCCTGTCGAAATCCCAGCAGACGATCCAGCGCAGGTGTTTGAAGGAATGGTTGAACTGCTTGCCCTGCAGCATGTACTTCAGCTCCACGTACGAGTGCTCGCCCTCTTCAACCGGGGTCCCGGTGGTGTTTCGCGCGATCATATCGATCCCCCTGTTCGTATTATAGTCGAGAGGCTCAAACTCGAAGAGATCCGGACGGAGAGCGCGCAGGGTCGTGAAAAGTCCGAAGAACTCGGACTCGCTGCGTGGCTCGATCAACAGCCTTCTGTCCAAGCTTGCTGTTGGGCGGCCCTTCAGGCTCTTCACCCGCCGGGTGAAGTCGTTCTGCTCTTGTTGTAGCGTTATGCTTTCTTGCTGCCAATCCCTAAGCACATAAAGGCCCTTTTTGCTCAGTTCAGCGTCCACGTCATTTATCAGCTCCTGGACGGCGTCTTTGAGCTCAGCGTAGATCGTTGGATCGGTGTTGGCCACATCGCCCCGATTCGCGGTAAGCTTGAGGTGCTGACAATTAACGAAGCCGTGCAGCAGCACGAACGCGTTTGAGCCCGACCCGAAGCCTGTGATCCAGTCATTCACTCTAACCACGGGTATGTAGTCCTTGCAGAGCCATATGCCGTAGCGGTCGCCAACCCTGTAGCGGCCAGTTTCGGATCGCCGCCTCTGGCCGATCATTGGGTTGTACTTGCGCTTAACCCCGTCACCCTCGACGGAGATCACGGCGTCGAAAGTGACCTCTGGATGATTCCTCAGCCGCTCACCCGTCCACACGTGCCGTTTCACATACCAGTCGGCTGCGCTCTCACCCTTCTCCTTGAACAGCTTGTTTATGTCGGAGTCTTCCTCGGGGAACGGATGGCCGAAGGCTATCTCCTCGAACTCTGATCGGTCTAAACACTTGAGGTATACCTTGAAGTTCTCCCAATTCCGGATCCCAAAAACCAACTCGACGGAACCTAGTCTGGTGAACCACAGTAGGTGGTCCTTTACGATACCCTGCACGAACCTTGAGCGCTCGTTATCGTTATACCCGATAATCCTGATCTCGGTTCCCGTATGGCCCCACGGGTTCTCGATACGCCTGCATCTCGGCTGGTGAAGTCGTTTTTGAGACAAAGCGGCCACTGGGCGCGTGCATTCCGATTCGAACGCGCCCTCAGAACTGTGCGTGCGAACGACAACGCGCTCGGACCTGAGATAGATCTTCGTGCCGTGCCCCTTTTCCCCGATGGCACCTGGCATGCCGCGCGCCGGGGAGAAACCTAACCCCCAGAAGTCGCGCATGAGCACCTCCCGTGTCATGCCATCTCCGTCATCCGAGATCGTGATGACCAACCGCTTGCTCCCCTCTATCTCTTCCACGTTGAACTCGATCCTAACCCATGTGGCGTGCCAGTCCATCGAGTTAGAAATCGCCTCCCTCAGAAGCTCGATGGGGTCCCCAAAGTCATTCACGATCTCGAAGAATTCAGCCTCGGCGTTCACCGTAGGATGAATCTCCTCCCAGCCGCCCATGTTCGACGAAGTCATTGCCACCTCCATTGAATAACACGCTCGCTGCCCTTGCCTCCGCGCGCGAGTCAAACCGCGCGCTACGCCACTTCAACGCGCTCGGCGCCGGGGGGATCAAGGGCCCCCTCGGCTCACGGGTTTCCGGTGAACCGCGTGCCCGTCAGCGCGCGGCCATGCCGTGCGCCGTGGTCCCCATAATTGCCGCCTCCCCGTAGCGAGAGCAACCGCGCTCGGTGCGCCTCGTTAGCTCGGGGACGAGTCGGCCATGCCGGAACGCGGCTCGGTCTGACCGCATGCGCCCACCGTTTGCGTCACACGACCCCATGATACAACTCCCCCGGGCCATGTCAAGGGCCCACAGCCCGTGTCAGGCGGGGCATCAGCCCCAAGCCATGGAGGGTGGCAGCCGTCTATCTCCGCTTGCCACGCGCCGCGCACCGTCTCGGCCGCGCCGAATGGTCTGTCCAGGTCCCGGGGCGAGCTCGCCGGATCACTCGATTCGGATCGGATACCTGCCATACTTTCGGGCGGCGTTGATGATGGTTTTGACGTTCTCGACGGGCGAGTAAGCGTCAATCTCGCAGCCGGGCATGACGACGGCGGTCGTGTGGGGCGTCGTGTACTGGATAAACTCCTTGACCATCTGCTCGATTTCCTTCGGCGTGCCGTGACAGGCGAGCTGCGTCGTTGGTGCATTCATCGCGCAGCGTTTCCCGGCGAACAACTTCGCGATGGACTCGAACCACTCCGGCCAGGTGAGACTCTGGCTATAATAGGGCATATCGTACTGCACGGCATCAACGGCGTCGCAGTCGGCGAGCCACTGCATCGCTTCCGGGAGATTGTGCCCGCAGATGTGCCACATGACGTTGGGGAAAATCGTCTTGGCTTTGCGGATGAACTTATCGTCCACGTCGCCGAATTCCTTGAGCTGCTTCGGCCCCCAGGTCCTCGCCCCGCCAAATCCGCAGAAAAATCGGCATCCGTTCTTGTAGGCGAAGTCCCTGTAGAATTCGAGGGCCCCAAGCCTCTCTTCAAGAGCGAGGTCGAGGTAATGCCGGATTTTCTTCGGCTCCGTGATCAGCCACTTGACGAATTTCTGCACCTCGACGATGGTCTCCGCATAATTTGTCGGGGTCGCGGCGCCGATGATGACGGGGACGACGCGGTCCATTTTCTCCTGAAACTCGAGGAGCTGGAGCATGTGCGGTGTGTAATGGGTCACCGGTCGCGAACCATCGAGATATTTCTCATAGGCTTTCGTTTCGTACAGGGCGATTGCCTCGTCGAGCGTATCGGCAATCGGTTTGAACAGGACGTAATCCTTGTCGCCTCGCAGGACGAACTTGTCCGCGCGCTTCTCCGGCGGAATCCAATTCTCGAGCTGATGTCCGATGTCGAGGTACATCCACAACGCGTCCGTCCGCAAATCCGCCCACGTCTTAATCACCGCGTCAGTTGCCTTCTCCGCATCGTTATAGACCTCAGGATGGGTGTATCCCGCGTAAGTGACCTGCCAGTAGTCCAGCTCAGGGGCCACCGGGACAATATCCGGCTCTTTGAGGTGAAATGCCGCCTCCAGGCGTTCCCAGTGAGTCATGTCTCCGATCGGCTTCAGTTTTCCCTTCAACTGCTTA
>JAUYEE010000207.1 GCA_030691545.1 bacterium
ACCTGCTTTTTCTCGCTGTTCGCTTTTGGCTTGTGCCAAGCGCTCGTCTCCCCCTGCAACAGGAAACTGCTGTTTCTCCGATCCCGGGGACAAGTCCGAAAGACACCTCTCCCGGAGGCGGCATCCATGGGAAAGCGAGCGAGTGGCGATTGGAAAGACGGACATTACTCGTTGACGGGGCGAACATTAGGGGGGACAGAATCAGCCCCCCAGAGGGGCGGGCGCTTGGAAAAAAAACGGAGAAATTACCTTGACATGCCACGCACCTGTAGTGTAAATTGTTCACTAAACACCTCATAATGTGCGCGCGATCGGTCGGGGGCCGGTGGGAACTGGAGTATATCCGGGTCCTGCAAAGGGGTCCTGAACAGCGGCCAACCTTTTGGGAGAGGAGGAATCGAATATGCCACACATGAAGGTTAGAAGGCCAAGCATCGTTGCCCTGGCTCTTCTCTTATCGTTGTCTTTCGCTCCGGTCTGTCTTTCTGCGGAGGAGGGCACAGCGGAAGAAATCCTGATTAAGGTAACCGCTCTGCAGGGAGAGGCAAAGGTCACCAAGGCGGATGGCACCACCGAAACGCTGACGGACACCTCCAAGCCTATCTCTGTCCCCGCAACCATCGAGATGCTGGGACCGAGAGGCAGCTTCAGCGTTGCCCTGCCCACCACCTTCACCGGCAAGTACGACACCATTAGCTGGACGCAGCTGCAGGGCGAAATCGTCAGAGTCGTTCTTCTGGCGGGAAACAAGGGGGTGAGGTTCGAGTATCTGAAAGGCACGCAGAAACTCTACTTAAATGTCCTCAACAGGCAGAACCTCCTTGCGGTGGCCTCTGTCCAGGGAACAACAGCCCTGTCCGTTTTGCAGAACAGGATTTCGATCCCGGAGAAGTCTTCCGTTGCTCTAACGATACCGATGAATATTTTCGCGTCGGTTATGATGCTGCCGGGCCAGATCAGCGAGATCCAGTTCGCCTATGTGGAAATTGAGATTCCGTTTGTGGAGGAATTGGTGATCCCTGTCGCCACCCCGGAGACGGTTGAGCAGAGTCCTTTCCTGCCGTAACCACAGCGTCTACCGTTGCGAATGAGCGAAAGTGTTTGTCAAAGTCACACGATCGCCGAGCAAACATTCTTAGATACGCGTTCGCACGCGAGAAAGAATACCAGTTGGGATTTGGGCATAATGGGGCTTATGGAGAAAGGAGCGTCCGTGATGGGAAGGCCGTACGTAGTACCTCTTGCTTTGCTTTTGATCTTCGCCGCGGGCAGTGTTGCCTTCGGTTCGGAAATCGGAAACATCCACTTCGGCCAGTTGTTTGTCCATCCTCGCATGGGAGTGGAGGTCACTTACGACGACAACATCTTTCTGCTGGGGCAGGAGAAAGTGGATGATGTTATTTTCAAAGTCCAACCCGGCGTGGACCTGGATTTCACCCGCGAGGACAAATCGGTTCGCTTGAACTACCTCGCCGAGTTCGGATGGTATGCGGACAATTCAGATTACGACTACGACAATCACCGGGCGGAGGCTGCGGTGGACCTCCAGTTTGTCAGCGGACTCATGATCTTCGTAGGGGACGTCTTCCGCATTACCAACGACCGCCTGACTTACGAATTCATCCCGCTGATCGAGAGACGCCAGAACACCTCCGACGTAAAAGTCGGGTACGAGGTCAATGACCGCCTCTCGTTCCGTGCCAGCTACGACCATGCCATGATTGACTACCAGAATCCGGAATACGAGGTCTATGACCGAGATGATGACATAGTGGATGGCACGGTGTTTTACCGCATTTTCCAGAGAATCTCACTTCTGGGGGAGGTTGAGTACCGCTGGATTAACTACGACCGCGAGGGGACCATTCGCTCTGACGGCGAAGGCATCAGCGCCTATCTGGGAATCACCGGGCAGCTCACCCCGAAGGTGATCGCTCTCGTCAAGGGCGGTTATCAGCAGCGCGATTACGATGGCTCGCGGGAGGATTTCGATGGATTCTCCTTCGGCATTGACCTCATTCACCGCTGCACGGAGACCCTCATGGTGAACGTCGGCGCCAGCCGTGAAGCGGTCGAATCCACCTTCTCCACCAACAACTACTTCACCAGCACGCAAGTAAGAGCCGGACTCGAGAAGCTCATCGGGCCGAAAATCAGTGTGGACCTCTCCGGCTTCTACGCCAATAGTGACTATCCGGAGGCGACATTCGACAGCGGCGTGTTGAGCGAAAGAGATGATGACATCTGGGGGGTCACGGTTGGGGCCAAGTACAGAATCCAGCCCTGGCTGACAACGAGGTTGTGGTACACGCATGAGGAGAGAAATTCCAAGCAGGACACGTACGATTACGAGGACAACAGGGTTTCCCTGGGTGTCACGGCCGTTTTTTAACCGCGAACAATACCCACTCGTTAGGGAGGCGAACCGGACAGTATCCGTCAGGAGAAGTCCGGTTTGTTTTCAATGACCATGAGAAAAGCGACGACCTTTTTGGCTATTGTGTTCGTGTCCGCAGGTCTTCTGAGCCAGGCTGAGGAGCCCCCCGTCGGAACGGAGGGCCCGCCCCCGCCCGAAGCGGAAGCTCCTCTCCCGGTAGATATGTACCTGATTTGTCCGCAGGACATCATATCGGTTGCTGTCGTGAACGAGGTGGACCTGACCTCGGACTTCGAGGTCAGCAAAGATGGAACCATCAAGTACCCGTACCTCGAGTACATCCCTATCGCTGGTAAGACGGTGAAGCAGGTCGAAACGCTCCTCACAAATCTGTTAAAAGATGGTTGGCTCGTTGATCCACAGGTCATCGTCCGCGTCAAACTGTACAGCCAGAAACTCGTTTACGTCATGGGACAGGTCAACCGGCCGGGGCAGCAGTCGTTCTCCGGGCAAAACGAGATGACGCTCTATCGAGCAATCAGCATGGCAGGCGGGTTCACGCGCATCGCGCAGATGAAGAAGGTCGTTCTCATGACAACCGACGAAAAGAACAATGAGAAGCGACTTGTCGTGGACGTCTCGGACATCATTGACGGAAAGGCGCCCGACCCGCCCATCAAAGCCAACGACAGGATTTATGTGGACGAACGCTTCTTCTGATTCCCGAAAACAGCGTTGTTCCTTTCTTTTGCGCACAAAAGTGGAAATCTGGAAGTTGTATTCGTAAAGAGGCAGGTTGCCCGTCATGCGTCGCCAGTGGGGGCCAAAGGCAGCCCGTCTCAAAGACCGCCGGGGGTAAATGAACTCACAGAAGAGAACTGCCATGGAGACTTCGCAGAAAGAAACCAAAACAGGGGCCGTCGCCCAACAGGACGTCCGGAAAGACGGAAAGCCACGCCGTCGGGGGAGAACCATCCACGTCAAGGACGTGCTCCAGCTCCTCTGGAGCCACAGGTTCATCGTCCTGTTCTTCTTTGTTCTGATTGTCTCCATCACCCTCATCTACACCGTAAAATCTCCTAAGGTCTACCGCGCCGTCACCAAGTTGGAGATCAAAGGCGACACCGTTGACTTGTTCGCCACCTCCGGCCGCAGGCTTGCCGTGGATACGAGTTCCATCGAGTACTTCCGAACGCAATGCAGCAAGCTCAAAAGCCGCACCGTCGCCGAGAACGTGATCGCATTGCGCAGGCTGAAAGTCACCGACCCGAAAACCGGCCAGGAACGCCCCATGCGCCCATCCGAGCTCCTTACCAAGCTTAAAGTCCAACCCGAGCGAGACACCCGGCTCGTCAACCTCTACGTCGAGGACACCGACCCCAAGCGAGCCGCAGACACAGCCAACGACATCGTGGATGAGTTCATCCGATACAATGTCGAGCGAGAGGTCAAGGAGAGGACGGCCCAAGTACAGGCCATTCAAAAGGAGCTTGACAGTTACCGCTCAAGCGTCGAGGAGGCGGAGCGCGCCTTCAACGATTTCAAGCAACGCCACAAAGTCGTCTCCATTGACAAGACGGAAAACCTCGTTCTCAGTCAACTGGAAGCCGCTACGAAGGCCGCGACCGACGTTGGGGCCGAAAGGGCGGCTGCGGAGCTCACCTACGAGCAAATCAAGAATCTCCCAATCGAAGAACTCAAAACCCGGCCCGAGATTGAGAAAGACACGGTCTTTCAGCAACTCAAGGTGAACCTCGATAACGCCTCGAGAATGCTCAGCGAGGCCTCCCACCGTTACGGCCCGAAGCATCCCATCTACCAGGAGAAAGACAAGGCGGTCGCAGGCATCCAGCAGAGCATTGACAAGAGGGCCGAGGAGGTCAGGGAACAGATGAGGCTCGCCTTCGTCACCGCTCAGGAAAAGGAGAGAAAGGCCGCCGAGGCCCAGAATCAGGCCAGGCAACAAGTCCTCGACTTCAACACAAATGTTCGCGCCCAGTACCAGAGCCTCGAAATGGTTCTCCAGACGAAACAGGCCACGTACAGGGAAGGTCTCCAGAAGGTGACCGAGGGCGCCGTAGAAAGCCGCGTCAGCCGGGCGCCGACCGCCTGGGAACCTGGCACAAGCAACATCGGAATCGTGGACCGAGCCGTCCCCTCGACCCGCCCCATCCGCCCTCGCCCTCTCATCAACATGGCCCTGGCCATCTTTATTGGGCTATCCCTCGGCTGCGGCTCAGCGTTTCTGATTGACTATGTAAACGACAAGGTGAAGAACCCGGACGATGTTCAAGAGGACCTCGGACGACCGCTCCTCGCTATGATCCCCAAGCCAAAGGTAAAACTCAAGCCCGGACGAAGAATCGGGCGGATCGCCCTCGATGACCCTGCATCCCATGTCGCGGAAGCTTACCGCACGCTGCAAACGAACATCAGACTGATGGCGCGGGATGGGCGATTTCCGTCTTTGCTGGTCACGAGTGCCTGTCCTGGGGAGGGGAAAACGACAACCGCCGAAAACCTCGCCATCGTCATCGCCCAGCACGGCCACAGAGTGCTCCTTGTGGATACCGACATGCGGAGGCCGCGAATCCACAGGGACTTCGACATCAAGGACGCCAAAGGCTTATTCGCGTATCTTGCCGGGGACTGCGCGTTGGATGAGGCTCTCATCAACGTATCCGCACAAGCCGGCGTCCAGGCAAGCGCGACTGGGCGCGCCGAGGGAAGTGTTGCGGAGCTATGGGTTCTTCCCTGCGGCCGGAGGTTTCCGAATCCGACGGAAATGGTGGGATCGCAAAAAATGGAGACTCTCGCCGCCGAATTGAAAAAGCGATTCGACGTAGTTGTCTTTGATTCTCCGCCCTGCCAGTTCTCTGACCCGCTCCTTCTCGCAAAATACGTTGACGGTGTCATCGCGGTGGTCGAGGCGAACAAATACGACAAGCGCACGGTTGCCACCGGCCTGGAGCACCTTGACAAGCTTGAGAAAGGCAAAGTCTTCGGAGTCGTCCTGAACAAATACGACTGGAAGAAAAGCGGCGGCTACGGCTACTACGGCTATCGCAGCTACTACTATTACCGGTACTACGACCGATACTACTACGATTACTACACTGGCTCTGGTAAGCCCAAGAAGGGCAAGAAACGAGCGGGCAGAGGGAGCAAAGCCCTCAAGCCTGACGCCGGCCCCCGCTCGGAGGAGCCAACCGCGAGCCCCAAGTCATGAGTCGGGTGAGCAGTCGAACACCATCCGCAGGTCTTTTCCCATTGAACTTGGTCAAGTCGTCGTTGTTTATCTGTGTTCTCTCCGCTATCGCCTGTGCTGGCGGCGAACAGGTTCAGGCGGGAAGCGCTTCCCAGCAGAGACCGGATAGCGCCGCGCTGTCGCTCCAGCGGCACTCGCGCGAGGAAGTGACCGTCCTTGTGAGCGGCAAGGAGGTCGCTGTTCACCACTCCGGCGACGCCCTCGACAAGTCCTACATCCATCCCCTTTGGACACCCGATGGCCGAATCATCACTTACGACGCCCCTGCCGACCACGTGCATCATCGCGGGCTGTCTGTTGGCTGGCCGGATGTCTCGGGCGTTGATTTCTGGGCGGAAGTGTGGGCGCCAAAGGGGCAGCGCGGCAAAATCGCCAGACGGAACTTGGCGACGGACATTCTTCCTGGCGGCGAGGCGAGGATTCAGGAGTTCAATGACTGGCAGACGGAAGATAGCGCGACGCTCCTTCGGGAGGAGCGAACATGGACCTTCCTTCCCCCTCGCGGAAATCTCCAACTCGCCGATGTCGAAATCAAGCTGACTGCCGTTGCGGAACAGGTCATCTTCGGTTCGGACCCTGAGAAACCGCGAGAATATCACGGGTTGACCCTGAGAATGGGTCCCTTCGAGCAGCCTCGGTTCTTCAACTCCGCGGGCGACGTCGGCGACGAGCAATGCCACGGCAAACCCGCAAAATGGTGCGCGCTCTCCGGCATCCAGAGCGGCCGCCCGGTCACCGCCGCCATCCTCGACCATCCCTCGAACGACTGCCATCCGACGCGGTTCTTCGTCCTCGGACGCGGCATGCAGTTCATCTCGAGTTCCCCAAACTTCGCCAAACCCAGAGTCCTGAAGTCCGGAGAGACCTGGCGCCTGCGATACCGCGTGGTAGCCGCCGGCGCCCCACCGGAGGGAAAGGAATGGGACATGGAGTCCCTCTGGAAAGAACTCGTGAAATGAGGGGCCCCCTTTTCGCAAGCCGCCTCCTTACCTGCCGCACTCGCTGACGTTTCCTGATGAGCCTCCCGCCCGCGACATCCTTGCCGCTTCGGTTTTAGCTGCTTGAAAACTCGTGGGGCCTCGCCCGAAAGTCCGCGCGTAACCCGTCTCACTTGGGGGGATCGGGCCCTCCCCCCCCCTCGAGGGGCTATTTTTGGTGCGCTCTGGCCGGGGGAAGCTCATGACACACTGCGGTTACCGACTCCCCTGTCATGGATTCTCCAGAGTGCGATAAAACCGACGGGTAACGAGTCCCGGGGCAACCCCCGTTTGCGAACCATCGTCAAGCCAGGAGGTGGTTTGGCTGCCGGAGGAGGGGAAGTTGGCGATGGCGATGTGCCAGTTGAAGAGGTCGTCGGTGTAGAAGATGGAATAAGTCTTGCCCTCAAGGGAGCTCCAACTCAACACAGCTTTATTCTTGCCGAGGAAAAGCTTGAGTTCGTTTGCGTAGAACTCGTATGCCCCCATGTCCACGGTGAGGCTCTTTCCGCCGAACATGATCCGGTGCATCCCGGCAATGTCGAACTCCGGCAACTCCGGGTCATTGAACCCGGCATCAATGCATGGCGAACCCGGCCTCAGCCGGTAGTCGTTGTCCTCGTGCGTCCACGGCTTGTCGTCCGGCCCATCCATGTCCACAAACCGCGGATCCTCCGTGATGTTCCCCTCTCCACCCCCGTCCCACTGCTCAATGCAACAATGGACGGGGGCGCTGCAATCTGCGAAATTGGACACGGAATAGGTGCCCGAACTCCCCGCGACATTTCCCCAAATAATACAATTCGCAATTCGACCACCGCACTCATAGAGTGCTCCGCCATCGTAGCTCATCCGGTTGTGTGTGATAACATTGTTGAGGACGACGCCATAGCAGTTGTGGAGACCTCCCCCGTAACGAGCGGCGTTGCCGGAAATCACATTGTTCTGAACCGTGCCGTCGCAATAGGCCAAACCGCCGCCCCCTTCGGAGCCGCATCCCCCCCATACTATGTTACCCGCTATCACATTGTTCTCGATGAGCCCATCGCACTCCCACAGCCCGGCGCCTGAATGTGAAGCACTGTTGTCGCAGATATTGTTGCTCTGGACGATCCCATCGCATTCGTACAGCCCGCCCCCGTAATATCCGGAGTTGTTGAGGATCTCGTTGCTGCATACCTCGCGATCACAGCGATACAACCCGCCGCCCCCTTCAGATTTCGACAGGTTGCCGCGTATCGTGTTCCCTTCAATTCTGCCCTGGCAGTGAGCCAGCCCCCCACCGCCCTTCTCCGACGTGTTGTTGCTGATGACGTTGTCAAAGATGGCAGCCTGACACCCGTATAGTCCCGCGCCATAGCTGGCCGAGTTGCCCTCTATCCGGTTGTTGCGAATCGTGCCGTCGCAATGGTGCAGTCCGCCCCCCTCGTTGAGCGAAATCCTATTGCCCCGAATCAGTCCGTCGCAGTAACACAGCCCGCCACCCTCGTTCGCCGTGATGATGTTGTTTTCTATCGTGGCGTGCGTTCTTATCTCAGAGGTCCCCCCGCAGATGCCGCCGCGTGAATAATAATGCGAGCTGTCCGTCGTTCCATTCCGAATCGCGAACCCTGAAAGTGTGCACGCCTCGCTCTCTGTTCCGTCGAACCTTATCACAGCTCCCTTCCCGCCTCCCTCAATGATTGTGTTCGCCACAACGTCCTCGTCGGCCGGGTCCGTGCTTTGAAGCACAATGATCGTGCCCCTGAATTGGATAGTCTCGACATAAGTGCCGGGCGCCACGATCACGTGACCGCCGCCGGCGGCCGCGTCAATGCCCTCCTGGATAGTTTTGAAGGCGGATGCCCAGGTCGTGCCGTCGCTGGACGATGCGACGGATACGTCAACATAGCAGGTTGCTGCGGGGGCAGGCAGAGGCAGGAAGAAGACGAGCAATAGCAGAAAACGAAACATTCTGACCATTTAGCAAATCCTCCCCACAACGGGAAACCGCCTCACTCGAAAGCATACCACGTGGGAAAGCGCGCAGCAAGGAGATGTTTGCTGCGAAATCGCTTTTTTCTGGCGGCAGGAACTGACCATAGAAAACCGAGGGGCGCAGAAAGAGGGAACTGCGACCACCAAGACACGAAGGCACGAAGGGGGCGCTCGGAGATTTGACTGGATCGAAGCCGGCGCCTGCGGCTGCAACAGCAGTCACGGTGATGATTGAGGCACTACAACGTTTGCAGGCGAGACGCCTGCGCTACGGCCCGCCAGAGGCGCTGCTCGGGGGAAACTCACTCATTCCGTGTCTGGCGGGCGATCCTTGTCGCAACAACAACGCTCGTCGCCCGGCTCGATGTTTCGTATGACCAGGTACTTCAGACGGTCGCTCATAAATCGAACGGGACCGTGAAAAACGTTCGAGGGAAAGAACAACAAATCGCCAGGGCCAGCCTTCACAATCTCCTCGCCGATTGCGTACTCGACCTCGCCTTCGAGGAAATACATCGCCTCTTCGGCATTGTGACTATGCCTGTGCCCCTCATTTGAGATTGGCGCATCGAGCGTCGTGACGTGCACGTGAATTTTCCTTGCCCCTTCCGCGTAGCCCAGCAGGGAAATGTATTCGTTCTTCATTCTCACAAGCCTCTTGGTTCTTCAAGGGTTCACGAACAGAGTCCCTTTGTCAGCGCCCAGCCCAACAGGAAGAGTGCGCTGGCACATTATACTCATTCTGATGCCTTCGAGAAGGGCGCCGCCCGGTTCACCGCCACTCTCGCGCGACATCGCCTATTCCCATGCAGAGTCCTGTGCGCATCTTGTTCTGGTGTGAGCGACGAGCGTTCCCCGTTCGTCAAAAGGAATGAGGCAGAGTCTTGCGTTGGCTTCGGATTCTGCGGAATTCGGAGAGGGGACTCCAGCAAATGGATGCTGGACGGGGGATGTGCGTGAGGGTCTCAGCGACTCTTACGTCGGTGCCCCCTGCTGTCGAAAGAGTCGAGGGCTTCCTCGTAATCGTCTTTGTCTCTGACAACCCCTTTTGTGGTCAGGGGGGAACTGGGCGATGTGTAGATTTCGTTCACCGTGGGGCTAATCTCCCCCACTTTCTTGAAAAAGGCCGTTCCAAGATTCGAGTTTTCCGTAAGTTGCTCGTTGATGATTGGGTTGGCTATGAGCATCAGAATAATCAGGCAGAGAGCCGTGAAAACTGCTCCCCGCAGCGCCCCGACGACCATCCCGCCGATCCCATCCACCGCTGGCGGCAGGCGTTTCGACAAGAATTTCGCGAAGAATCCCTGGAGACAGTACGACACCAGTGCAATCACAAAGCAGATCAAGATGTACGAGGCAAGTGTCGCATAGGTTACGGGCAACGGCACATAAGGCTTAAGGGGTTTGCTCAATGCCTCTCCGAATGCCAGACAAAGAAGCAACACGGTCGCGAACCCTGCCAATCCCAGAAGGCTGCGGACCAGCCCTCTCCGGCATCCCTCGTACAGCGACCCCAGAATCACTACCGCTATCGTGCTGTCAACAAGTACCTGTGCCATTGTCTTTGTTCCCTTCGAATATGCGGAAATTCCCCCGATTGCGGAATTCCACTCACAGATTCACAGGGGGTCCAGGGGAAATCCCTTCCGCAGCCAACGGTACCGTCGCGTTCTTTCTATTTGATAGCTCGCGGCTTATCGCGAGCACTCTGTTGCGCTTTGCAGGTTGATTCCGCTGGGGGAAACTCCCTGCTGTTCGTCAGCGCCTCTTGCGGTACACTGTTTAGCAAACTCTGTTCCAGAACCCATCACAACACGCGCACTGCCCAATTACCCCTGTGCGGAACCGCCCCTCGCAAAAAGACAGGGCGCTCCGAAAGGAATATGGACGGCCACCCCTGCAGGGGCTTATAATGCCGTGAAGTGGTCGCTGGAATTGCCGGGCGCCGGCAGCGACTCCTGATTCTGACGACATGATTCCTCCTTGCTCGACAACGTTGACTGACCTCAATAATTGAAATGAAGTTTCCCCTCACCCCGCTGAGAGGCTGCGATGGCTGTTCATAGAATTGAAGTTGGATTCAAGAAGGGCGTGACGGACGCTGCCGGAGAGAGCGTCCGGGGCAGGATTCTCGAACATCTCGGAATCCGCGTCGAGTCGGTGAAGACAGTAGATGTGTACACGATTGATGGGGGGATTGATTCAAAGAAGGCTGACTTCCTGAGGGAAACGCTTTTCAGCGATCCCGTCATTCAGGAATCAACTCTGAACGCGCCCCTCGAACGGGACTTCTCGTGGATGATTGAGGTCGGCTACCGTCCTGGCGTGACCGACAACGTGGGCCGCACGTCCGTCGAGGCGATTAGCGACGTGCTTGGAGACAGGCTGTCAGCCGAGCCGAGGGTTTACACCTCTCGCAAGTATTTGATCTCCGGCGGCCTATCGCGCGAGGACGCTGACAGAATCGCCTCCGGACTCCTTGCCAACGAGCTCATTCAGCGATGGAGAATCACCGGCCGGGAGGAATGGGACCCAAAGAATGCTCCGTGGCTTGACATTCCGCAAGTCCAAATGGAGCACCGGCCTGCCGTGCGGTACTACGACCTCAACGTTCCCGACGAGGAGTTGCTGCGAATCAGCGCCGAAGGCATCCTCGCCCTCGACCTCAGAGAGATGAAAGCCATCCAGGCGTACTATCGGCGGCCCGAGGTCATTGAGGAGCGCAGCCGCCTTGGCCTCGAACCCAAACCGACCGACGCCGAACTGGAAGCCATCGCCCAGACCTGGTCCGAACACTGTAAGCATAAAATCTTCAGCGGAACTATCGCCTACACAGAGGATGGGAAAAGTGAGGTCATTGACAGTCTCTTTGACACGTGCATCAAAAGGGCGACGAAGGAAATCGGGAGAAAGGTGGACTGGCTTGTCTCCGTTTTCCACGATAATGCTGGGATTATTAAATTCGACGACAACTGGAATCTCGTCTTCAAGGTCGAGACGCACAACAGCCCGTCTGCACTGGACCCTTACGGGGGTGCTCTCACTGGCATCGTCGGCGTCAACCGCGACCCTGCTGGCACCG
>JAUYEE010000272.1 GCA_030691545.1 bacterium
CTGGACTGAATTAGCGTGTTCAATTGGAAACGGCTCATGGATAACCTGCAGTTACGGTCTGAGCGTCAGGATTGCAGGTCGATGCATGTTCTTCTGATCAACCAATTCTATCCTCCTGACCCGGCGCCAACAGGCCAGCTGCTTTCACATCTAGCCCGTGCGCTGGCCGAGCGAGGTCATGGTGTGCGAGTTATCTGCTCGGCACAACGCTATGGGGGGGTGTCCGCACAAGGCGCCGCTGATTTTGACTCGGCGTCCGCGAAGCCAAGTCGGATAGGCGATGTAGTTGTCACGCGAGTAGCTGGCTTCGGGTTTGGGCGAAGGTCTAAGCTCGGACGTGTGTTGGACTATGCCTCTTTTTACGTTGTGGCGCTGTTTCATGCTCTTGTCACGCCACGGCCTGAGGTTGTGGTGATGTTGACCACGCCACCGTACATTGGGTTCATTGGCACTGTCCTTCGGTTCCTTCGTGGTTGTAAGTTCGTTCAGTGGGTTATGGATCTCTATCCCGATGCCATGGTGGCTCATAGAATGCTCAGTTGGAATGGGTGGCTTACTCGGCTGCTGGGGCTACTGACTCGCGCCATGCTCCGGAGTGCTGATGCCATTTGGGCGCTGGGACCGTACGCCAGGAGAAAGATCGCCCCGTACCTACGAAGCAGGCAACTGGATAGGGTCCTGATTGTGCCTCCATGGGGGTCTCCTTCTCTGGGTCCCTGGCAGGGTAACCGCAACGACTTACGGGCGGAGCTTGGATGTGACGGGCGGTTCGTGGCAATGTACTCAGGCAACATGGGGCTCGGCCACGACTTTGAGACGTTCCTCAAAGGCGCACAGCAGTTGCCAGATGTGCTGTTTCTCTTTGTCGGCGGTGGGCCCAGGGCTCCAGAAGTTCGCCGCAGTGCGATTCGGCATAGACTCGTGAATCTGACCTTTCGCGACTACGTTCCAAAGGAGCGGCTGAGCGAATCGCTCTCAACAGGCGATGTCCATATCCTTTCGCAGCTTCCAGCCTGGCAAGGCTGCATCGTCCCGAGCAAGTTGGCAGGCATTTTTGCCGTGGGTCGGCCGGCTGTTTTTGTGGGGGGGGAGGACAACGAAATCGCACACTGGATACGCGAGGCTGATGCGGGCTTTGTCGTGCCTATTGGAGACTCGACAGCATTTGTGCGTGCCGTCGAGTCACTGCAAGGGGACTGTTCGTTGAGAGACCGTTTGTCACGCAATGCGAGATCATTTTATCTTCGGTCATTGTCTCCGGATGTGAATCTTCCGAAACTCGTGGGTTCGATTGAGAAACTTGGAAACGGAAGATAAAGACATTGTCTCCTCGCCTTTGAAACGCTCGACTTCATGCCTGGTCAGCCTGCTATGCGTTAGCCGTAGATGATATGCCCCTCGGATTGGGGCGACAATAGTTGGGGACTATTTCTCGGTCAACATGTTTAACCACAAGACATATCTTTTTTTCTTCCTTTCGGGCTTCGCGGGTTGTTTGCTTCTGACGCCCTGGGTCAGGAAGCTTGCGCTGCGCCTCAACATCGTTGATGATCCGGGAGTACGGAAGAGACACGAGCAAGCGATGCCCACACTTGGCGGACTGAGCATATTTCTGATCTTCATGTTGCTTGTCGGATCATGTTTGGTGTTAGAGAACCGTGTCACAGTCAAGTTCTTGGAGAGTGGGCAGCTCATTGTCGGAATCGTCCTGTGCGGGTTGATTGCACTCGGTCTTGGCATATACGACGATGTGAAAGGCGCTGATGCGAAGAAGAAGTTCTCGGTCCAGATTGTGGCGGCTATTGTGGCGTTCGCCCTTGGATTTCGTATAGAAGGCGTCTCCCTCGGACCATTTGGCTCCGTCAACATGGGGGCGCTTTCGCTCCCGGTCACGCTCCTATGGATCGTCGGAATAACGAACGCGGTCAACATCATTGATGGCATGGACGGCTTAGCAGCAGGAGTGGCGTTCCTTGTGTGCGTCGGCAATTTCATCGTGTCTCTTGTTTTGGGGAACGTGGTGATGTCCGTCATCTCGGCCATTCTTGCAGGAGCTCTTCTGGGATTTCTCCGATACAACTTCCCACCCGCAAAGATATTCTTGGGCAACACAGGGAGCTTGTTTCTTGGAATGGTGTTGGCGCTGGTGTCAATCATCAGCGCCCAGAAGAGTTCGACTATGGTCATGATGCTGATACCACCCGCTGTGTTGGGGCTGCCTATTCTGGACACCTCTCTGGCGATCTTCCGAAGGAGTCTTCTTGGCAGGCCGGTCTTTGTGTCAGACAAGGGACATATCCACCATGCACTTCTGCGACTGGGCATGAACCAGAGGAGGGCAGTCATGATTCTGTACGGTTTCTGCCTCTTGCTTCTGGGTTTCGCAACATTGGTTGTCCTCAACAAAAGCACGCAGGCCGTAGTCTGGCTCGGCGCGTTGGGGCTTGTCTGCCTGGCTGGAATGAAGGTTCTGGGCTACCTGAATTACGAGAAGATTCGCAAGTCGCTCTGCAATCGGTGGCGGTTCAGGGCGAAGAACGCGTTTTGCCGATATCTCCTATTAAAGATGAGCAAAGTGCAGGGCAGTGATGAGCTTTGGGAATTGCTCACTCAAGCTGCGAAAGAGTTTGAGATTGATAATATGGAGCTTTCGCTCAACGGCGGAGCCGACGACTCCGTTCTGCGCTGGACGAATGGAGTCGAACATGAGGCGCCAAGCGAGGCGCAGGCGGGAGAACCGCAATTCAAGAGGTTCGATTTCCCACAAGACATCGGGCGATTAACCCTTCATTACGCCGGTTCGCGAGATGAGGAGTCCGAACTGGAACGGCATCAGCGACTGGAGATGATCAGCCACGCCGTGGAGAAAAGGCTGGGGACAATTCTGAAGTCTAATGCGGTCCGAGGCCCGGCAGTATAGAAGTCTGGTAGCAAGGTTCTTCTCAAAAAGCAGAGGAAGATCATGAAAAGAAACGCCGTTGATGGGAGCTACGAGCAGGCGCCGCAGCCAGAGGCGATGGTCGAGCCAGTGGTTTATGAGAAGCGGCTGGCGATAAGGGACCTTTTCCATATTCTCCTGAAGAGGAAGTGGATTCCCATA
>JAUYEE010000273.1 GCA_030691545.1 bacterium
TTCAGCCGCAGCCTCATCCAGGTCGTGCAATCCACCTCCGGAGAAAGCATCTCTTCGTCGAGCAGAACACCCTCCCCTGACAGCTCGCTGTCGGAGATCATGTATTTGTTCTCCATCCAAGCGATGTTCGCGGGCTCGGTACCCAACGGCGGTCCCTCGGTGGGCCACAGCGTCCACGAACCCGCAGAGTTGGTCGTGGTGCCTCGGGTCCATTTGCCCACTGTCGGGCTGAACACGTCCGCGGTGCTCGTGTAGTTGTCGAAGTTGTCCTCCCAGATGGTCTGACGCGACGGCGGAGCTGCGTTCCACTGAACCGCAATGGCGTCGAAGTTGAGCTCTCCGGATACCGACCGCACTCGCAACGTGTGTACGCCAGCCGTCGTCTGAATCTGATCCTCCATCAGCGCCCAGGTGAAGACGTTCCAGTGTCCCGTCTTATAGCTCACCGTCCCCACCAGCGTCTCATCCCAGTACGCCGCAAGAGTCCCGCCTCCCGGAGAAGCCGCCCGCAATTCCAACTTGATCCAGCCCGCCTCCGGCGCGTTGAAGCTGTACCGATACCAGCTTCCCGGCTCGATTCCCGAGATGACCGTGCAGAACACCCCGGGATTATCGGCTTCCTCGACGGTTTCGATGCATACCCCGGGGCGATACTCAGGCGGCCATGGCGGAGATAGGGGTCCGCACCTCGTCCCGGGATGATAGAAGTCGTACTCCGCGGGTGTCCCAATCGTGTTGGCGTCCGGTGCTTCAATGGGCGGCAGGGTGACCGCGGCCGTCCACGGATACTGCCCGCTGTCGTAGTTGAAGTCCTCCGCCTGGCGGATCTCCATTATCGGCATCGAGACCTGCGGCGTGGCGCGAGAAGGCTGTCCCTCGATGGACGTCACACTCACCGCCGCCACCCAGTAGCTATACTTGTCACCCGGCAAAACCCACTTGTCTGTGTAGCTCGTGCTCTCGCTCCTCCCGATCAGCTCGTAGGGGCCGCCGTTGACGCTGCGATACACCTTGTAGCTCACTGTGCCTTCCGTCACCGGAGCACTCCAGCTCAGGTGGGCAGCCTGAAACATCTCCACGCTCACGAACCGTGGCGCCGTCGGGACCGGGTAAATCACATTTTCTCCCCAAATGTCCGCGGCCGTTGTCCCGAATGTCAGCGTCCCGCAAAATCTCAGAGCCTGAGTGATCTCCGCAGGGACTGTTAGCCAGTAACTCAAGGTTTGGTTCTTCACATTCGGTCCCGTGAGGACCCACCAAAGCCTGTCGGGCGGAACGATCGTGGCTCCCGGAGCTTGAATCCAGACGTCTGGCGGTGTCCAATGGGGGATGCCCGAAATGCTCTCGGTAATCGTTACGCTGCTCGGGGGGTTATTGGGGTTCACCTTGATTGCAAGGTCCACCCGCACTTTCTCGCCCGGTTCGAAGGAATCCGGCAGCGACCGCGACGCGTAAGCATCGGTGAGAATCAGCGATGGCCCCAACGAGTACAGCAGGTCATCGAAGGGCACGTTGCCCAGGTTCGTGATTCCCAAGGCGAAATAGTCGCCTCCGCCTCCCGCCTCGTGCCAGGCCGTGACGACGTTGAGACCCTTCTTCAACCCCTTCCCGTCTGCCACAAGACCATCCTCGGCCTGGTCCACGTTGGTGTCCCAGGTGTCCCGCCTCAGCACGGTAGCGCCATTGCAGAACACCCGCACTTCATCGTCGTGGCGAGCGTGCCATCGCACATCCCTGTGCTCCGGCGAAAGGATGTAAACGTTGTAATGCATCTGGAAGTTGTCCAGGCCGGTGTTGTCGAAGATTCCGGTGTTCGAGAACACCGGTGTCCAGACCATCGGGTTGCGGCTCACCTGAACGCCCGTGCCCGTGAAGTCGAACTCCAGACCCGGATAAGGTTGGATACTCCGCACCCCGCCAAACGACTCCAGAGGGTCGAACCCGGATCTGATGTTCCCCCAACTGTGGGGGTTCAGCAGGCGGTCGGTCGGGTACGTTCCCAGATGCAGCATGTTCTGGAGATACGACGTGGTCGCAGAGTATGTCACCGGATACGCCGGCCATGCGAGGGCATTGCGAACCGTAACGATAAGCTCGTCGCTGCTCGTCCCGCCCTCTCCGTCGTCCACATCTAACCTGAAGGTTAGCATCTCCTCGTAGTCCCAGACCATCGGAGCGACGAAAGTCACGATGCAGCTTGTGCTTCCGGTCACACCGACGTCCGTCCCGCCGGTCTGCGTCCACAGGTAAGTTATGGCTTCCGTGGTCGTCCGCGAGCTGCAAGCGTTCAGTGTGACCTCGGTCCCCTCGATCACTGATTGGTCGGGCCCCGCCACCGCCGTCGTCACTAAGTTCCTCACCAACATCTGTACATCGTTATCCGTGTCGGTGTTGGTCCCGTCGCTCACCTGAAGCGCAAAGACGTACAGTGTGTCTGCTGCCACATACGGCGCCTGGAACGACGCGATCGAGCTGGTCGGATTCGTGATCGTGATGCCGGCGGGTCCCGTCCACTGGTAGCTCGTGATCGGACCCAAAACCGAGAAGCTCAGGCTCCCGTCTAAGAAAGCCGTTGCTCCTTCCGGAAATTCGGCGTCTTGACCAATGGCACTAATTCGCAACTGATGCCCGAATACCTCCAGTTCGGCGATGGAGGTGAAAGTTGCCGTACCGCCCGGCGTGCCGTAGATTCGGATGCCGGTTCCTCTCAGAGTGGGGATGCAGAGGTCATATCGCGTGAAAGGCTTCTTGCCAGCGAGCTGGTCGCTGAAATCGTATTCCGGGTAAATCTCCTTGATGGGGGCATTGAGCCAAGTGTTGCCATCGTTCGTGTACTGAACCTTCAGGTCGAGGAACCATCCGCCGTCGGCAAACATCTCACCGGTGACGTAAACAACGTGGTCAAAGAAAAGCGGCTGACTCCAAAGGTAACCCCAATAGTCCTCGTCCTTGTAAAGGCCGTCCCAGCTATCCCATGACTCGCGGTAGTTCGCATCATTGGACATTGGGCCGTCAGAGGGGGCACACTTCACTTTGCAGATGTTCCGTTCCGGAGGGTACTTACCTCCAAGCGCCGCCGGGCGAGCGAGGTTTGGCATCGCGACATATCCGATCCTTGCGATCAGTGTCGAGACGCCAAACTTATTTATGGCACGGATGGTTATGGTTCGAAACTGCCCTTCGGTCATTCCCTTCACTTCGTAAGATGTCTCGCCGATAATTACGAGCCAGATAATAATTCCGTCAAATTCCAACCCGATTTCGTACTTCTCGGCATCCAGGACCGGGTCCCAAATGATGCGGCAGCCAAGCCCCGCTGGTCCAAGGTCCAGAGGCAAAACATGGATATTCGTGAGGGGCAACTTCGGCGCGTTGACGGCCCTGACCATGACCTGAACCTCATCCGTAGTCTGGCCTTGGGTGCTCGGGGCGTCCACAGTCAGGCGGAAGCTCAAAACAGTCCCAATCTCGAGTGCGGGCGCCGTGAACTCGACCGTTGCCTGATCGGGCGAGGGTTGAAGTGTCACGGTCGGAGTTCCTCCAACTTGATCCCAGTGGAAGCTCGTCGCGTCCGCAGGCCCGCTGCCTGTCAGGGTCACCGTCTCTCCGCCATAGACCCTGCAATCGGGGCCGGCATCCGCACCGCCAGCCCAACTGAACAGTTCCAGAGCCTCGTCTTCGCTCAGAACTTGGCCATAAAGCCGAGCCTCGTCAAGTGCGGTTGTGCCTTCGCCTTCGTCGAAGGTCCATTGCCCGACCACACCCTCGCGGATATCCGCGGACACCACTCTGAAAGCCAGGGCGACAAGAAGAAACGTCAGGAAGACGCAGCATTTTGTTGTTCTTTTCATCTGTGCCCCTCCCATTTTGTTCGTGGGCGAATTGGCAGGGAGAATTCAATCCGAGCGGGGTGGAGTGGTGCTTGAATATCCGCCCGGCATGTTTGCATATCGCGAGAGGTTCGCACCGAGCCGCCTGATGGACTGAGACGTGTGCCTCTCGCGATTCCGTTCCAGGCGGCAACGGCCGAGGCGGAATGGAATCCCCGTGGAGTCTCTGGCGAACGTTCCGGAGTTTCTCTCGTGGGAAAGACGACATCACAGGGCGCAGAAACCCGATTGAAATGTTCGGCGACGTTTCCAACCATGGGTTCAGCCCTCATCAGCGGCCCCATTGCATTCCAAATATCTTGTCTGGATGGACGTTCGGCTTCCGAAAAGCGCGACTGTGTACCGGCTTAGCGCCTCTATCAGTACCGCGCGCCCTAATGTCTGTCAAGTATTTTCAAGTGCCTGTCGCCGGGTAATGCTTGAAGAGTCCCGCCTTCAGCAAAAACGCCATGGGCCGAGGTTAACGCCGTTTTTGGTGATTCCAGGAGAGTCCACAAGCATCATTACCTTCTTGTCCCTTCCATGACTGCCGCCTCCTTATCCTGCGTTTCCGAGGGGAGACAAGGCCTTCGTCCTGCAACGCAGCGATTCCGAAAGTGGGTTGGGAGGTAGGGCAGTAAAGGGCTGAAGATAGGGGAGTTGGGGTGATGTTAGGCACAGGGATGGTGGGGGAGCAAATTCGCATTTATGGTTTCTTTCTTTTTTTCCTTGACAAATGAT
>JAUYEE010000299.1 GCA_030691545.1 bacterium
CCGCCGCCGACGCGAAAACTCCGCCTGTTATTCCGCCTCGAAATCAACCACGAAAACGTCCGCGATGAGGTCCTTCAACGTCGCCACGAATTCCTGGTGTGCCGGATGCGGAATGTATTCGTCCCTCGCCTTCGCGTCCTGAAACGTCACGATGAAACAATGGGTGAAACCTTTGTTGAGGCCCTCCGGGCTGTTGTTGACCCCCGCCTGGTATTTCACGATGCCCGGCGCCTTTTTTCTCAGGGCAGCGAAATCCTTGCAGACCTTGTCTATCTGCTCCTGGGTCACTCCCTCCTTGAACTTGAAGCACACCACATGAACGACGTGCTTCGGGCCGGCTTCTTTCAGTTTTTGTTTGACCTCTTTGACTTTCTTTGGCTGTTCCGGAACTTCATTCTTCGGCGCCATCACCAAAACACTCAGGAACGCCGCCATAATCGAAAGCCCTGCAACTCGTGTCCATCCTTTCACGACCCATCCTCCTTTCTTCTCGCAAGGTGCCGCTTGTGGGATAAACTCTCAAATCTTCTCCGGTATCACGTACGGCTGCCGGTATTCGCGTTTCAGATAGCGGTTCGCCTCGTCATCGCCCACGAACGATTCGGTCTTACCGTCGAAGACGAGTTTGCGATTTCCAGCGCGGTAGGAGATATTACCAAGGTGGCACAGCAATGTTGAGAGATGCCCCGTCTCGATATCCGCGTTCGGTTTCTCGCGCGTCCGAACGCATTGCAGGAAATTATCTAAGTGAGGCGGAAAGGGGTCTCGTCCGTATTCGTAGGGCCCTTCTTCTCCATTCTTGCCGAACGACTGCCACCCGTCGCCGTGCCGACCGAGGTACATGAATCCGTCTGTCCCGAAGACTTCCACCTTCGTCGCGTTGAACGGCCAGTTATGCCACTCGTCGAGGCTTCTTCTCTCAGTCGGCGTTTTCTTCATGTACGGCGTCCAGAACGTCAACTCGAACAGCATCGTGAGGTTGTCGTACTCGAACGTGACCATCTGCGTGTCGGGCGTCTCCCCGCAGTCCTTGATATAGAAGATTCCTCCCGTCGTATAGACCGATTTCGGGTAGTCCTGCCCGACGACCCAGCGAGCGAGGTCCAACTGGTGCACGCCGTCATTGATGATGTCCCCGCCCGAGAAATCCCACTGCCAGTTCCACGTCCCGCCGTAGTAGCGGTTCTCATTGTAGGGACGTTTCGGCGCCGGTCCGAGCCACAGGTCGTAATCAAGCTCCTTCGGCGGCGGCTGGTCAGGCTTGTCCTGAAGCACACCGCGGTCTTTCATGTTCAGAACGCGAACGAAGTGGATGTCGCCCAGTTTTCCAGAGCGAATGAACTCGATTGCATTCTTGATATACGGCCCGCTTCGGCTCTGCGTCCCAAGCTGCACGACGCGCTTGTACTTCCGGGCCGCCTCGACCATCTTTCTCCCTTCCCAGACGTTATGGGAGGCGGGTTTCTCGACGTAAACGTCCTTCCCCGCCTGACACGCCCAGATGGTCCCCAATGCGTGCCAGTGATCCGGCGTGGCGTTGACCAGAACGTCCACGTCCGGGTCTTCGAGCACCCGCCGAACGTCCTGCACCGTCTTGGGACGCTTCCCCTGCTTGGCTTCAACTGCCTTTGCCCTTGAGTCGAAAAGGCGGCTGTCCACATCCGACAAATACGCCACCTCCACCTCAGGTCGCTCCGCAAACGCCGTCGCCAGAAAATGCCCCCTCCCCCGAATCCCCATCACCCCCACGACAATCTTGTCGCTCGCCGCGACACTTTTTTCCCGGCGTGACACGGCAATCGCCGCCACCCCCGCCCCTACCGAATCCTTCAAAAACCTTCTCCGACTAATCGCCCTCATTCCTTCCTCCATCCTTGTGAAACCAAAAATGTGAAGTCAGGGTTACAGAGTCCAGTGCACCTGTGTTTGCGTGAAGCCCATTGCCGCGATGGTATGCTTTCCGGCATTTCTGTGCAAGGGTATCAAGGAGAAGTCAGGTCATTCGGAGGACTGAGACGGGGGAAACCAGTTGCGGAGGGTATCAACAAGCCGACAAAAAGAGCGGTCACGGCAATTCCGCAGACCCACTCTATTGGCGAGCTCACCGTATAAGGCCGAGGACCGCTGAATCCTCAGCTCACGAAGGGTCCTCTGGAGCGCGCGTTTCGGGTCACGCGGCTTGACAGCGCGCTCATCCCAAAGCCCTTCTTCCTGTAACCACGCTCTTAGCGGCTTCCGCCTGCCTCGCCAGCCCAGCGTGTGCCCTACCTGTCGCGAAGGGCCCCACACCCACGCCTCGAGTTCAGGGTCAATAACAATAACCTCAGCCTTATCATCCCACCCATGTTGGCGCAGCCGGTCCTGAACCTCCTTTTCAATCTCTTCGACAGCGCGGGATTCTTGACCCGACCCCTTGCGGTCGAAGACAACCAGGGCGTGTTCAAATTCACCCAGGCGGGAGAGGAGAAAGTTGTGGGACTGCTGGTAGCAGCCGGGATCAGCTCTGCCGATGTAATGAATCACTTCGAAGTCAATAGGCCTAATCGCGAGAGACTCGTGCCGGGCCAGTATCTGGTTGATCGCCTCTCTCATATTTGCGTCGGCCACAAGGACGATCAAATCTTTCTTGGCCACTCGTGGCTCGCTCATCCCAGAATCCCCGCCGCGAAAAGATCGCCCAAGACAACTTCATGTCGCCAATTCCTGAGTCTCGGATGCCTGCTGCCTTCGATCACGTCGGCTGCCCCCTGTTCGTTGATCGCAAAGCAGAGTACCTGCGATGGTTCGCTCAGAGTCAGGAATATTGGAGAGTGTGTTGCCAGCAGAACCTGTCCGTCGTAAACAGAGGAAAGGGATTGGTACACCGCCTCCATGGCCTTCGGATGGATGCCATTTTCCGGTTCCTCGATCAGGTAAATCCCGCGCATCCCGGCCAAATAGGGCAGGAGGGTCAGCGCGAGAAAGCGCAACGTCCCGTCCGACACCAACCACGACGGTATTTGGAGTCCATTGGCGTATCTAAGAACGAGATAGCGGCTTCGGTCGTCTTCGCGTTCGACTGTTTCGACGTCCGCAACCTCAGGAAGGGCTGTGCGGATGTGCTCAAGCCATTGTCGGAAGCGACCTTGGTCTGTTTCGCGGAGGTGTCGGACAACCCAAGGTAGATTGGCGCCGTCCGGCCGGAAACGCTTGGGCATCCACGTGGGGGAAGCAAGACGCATCAATCTGCTGTTCAGGCTTAAGACCTGTGTCCCCTCAGAGAGGACCTTCTTGAACCATGTGGAGACCGGAAATTTCTCCACGTCCTCGGAAAGGCTGGCCAGGGCGGATTTTTGCGGACCCAGGCGGTAAACCGGGCTCCAGCGGCCGGTTTCGGAGTAGAAGTTATCGTTCCCGCCCGGGACCTTGTTGATGAGGGTTCGAGCGCCTTTTTTCCTGGGCGGCCACGAAATGCTCTCGGGGGCCGGCAAGGATCTGGGGAAAAGGTCAACCTGCTTCTCCTCGACGCGAACGCCCTTAAACAACCACAGTCTTTCTGCCAGTATGCCGACCTCGCCCGACCCCGCCAACACCCCTATACTCAGCTCGTATCGGCAGTGGTCGAGATCTTTGTTCCTGACGCGCGTTCGCAGTTCCTTCGGGACGGCGCTCTCAACCGCCAGCTCAAAGCTCTGCCCCTCTCGCATCCAGAAGAGTTCCTGGTAGTCAGAGGCTCTCTCGCCCACTGCCTGGAGAGGGCCTTTGTTAAGCACGTCCGCCATGAAGGCGACCACGTCCAGAAATGTGGACTTTCCGCTCGCGTTCGGCCCGGCCAGCACATGAAAGTTACCCAAGCCTTGGCTTACGTAGCGCAGACAACGGTAATTCAATGCCTCGATCTTCGTAATCATTGTGTCCTACGCCTCTGTCGGCTCAGTACGCGGCACGGTGGTGGTACATTTGCTCCGGCGTTGCACCCCAGCGCTTACTGTGGCAGAATTTAACATTTGAGCATGGGCAGGTCAACTGGCAGCGCCGGGGGGATGCAACTCCGGGCCTGTGCAGTAGGGCCGAACCGGTTACACGGCGAACCGCATCGCACCTTCCGATGATAACGTCTTCGACGGGCCCAACGCAAGATCGGATGATGAGAGGAGGGCCTCGCCATCTGGAGGTTTTTCGGGCGAGCAGTGCACTGGTATCCGCGGTCGCGTATGCGCGCCTCTTCTGGCGCGCTTGTGTTCGACTTCCCGGAAGCGGTTGGCTATAATCTGAGCTCGCAACGCGCACTGTGCAGAGATTCGACGTCCATTCTCCTGTAGGAATTGGGGTAGCCATGGAAATCACGAGCCACGAAGACTTCGTGAGGGCCGCGGCAGCGGGCCACATACTCATAGGCATCGAGCCAGCGCTCGCAAGGCGGTTCTTCACGAACATTGACCGCAGGACCCTCGAACAGAAAGTGGGAGCCCCGCTCACCGTTCAACGCTTGTTGGTGAAAACGGCCTGGTTGCTTGAGTGGATCTCGCTCCTCGCGGGCATGATCGCAAGCGTGGTTGCGCTGGGCTGGTATGCTGCGATCGCGGTGCCCGTCATGGCAGTAGCCTCCTTCATTCTCGGGGGCATGGCGTCGTACGGGCGGCAGCGGATGCGCGGAGCTATCTGCCTTGTCTTGCTTGCCGTGTCCCTTGCGTACGCGCTTAGACACGAGGGGCCAGCGTTGGTGGTCTGGCTGGCTCTGTTGCCGCTGCCCTATTTCTTCGCTCGGCTGACTTACAAACTGGGGACAGCGCTCCTCAGGCGACTGTGCTTAAAGAGCGAAAGGGTCTTCAATCTGCTTTCCGGCAGAGCCATATTCTTTAAGGAGAACGACCTGAGGAGGCGGTGCGAATAGCCAGGACGCCATGCGGCCTCTTAGGGTGAGCGCTCATGATCCGAATGGTCCTCGACAACAGCATTCTGAACCGCCTGTCCGGGCAGGCACCCTTGCCGGCAGAGGATCTGCGCCGCCTGAGACGTGCATTGAAGCGCAAAGCCGCGGAGGGCCAATGGGACTTCGTCGGCAGCCTCGCCCTTATAGGGGAAATGCTCGGCATGAGGGATGCCAGCAGGTATCAGGCGGCTTTTTCGTTATGCCGGGAACTGATGCGAGGGCGGTTACGCAAGCTGTGGCAGCCGCGAGCCGAGGAGGAGATAATACTTGGCCGCACCCTTAGCGACGACGAGATGCTGCTCGAGGACGGGGTGGCCGCGCACACCTACGCGGTCGCGGCGCGGCCGCAGGGCGCGCACGCGATCATAAAGGAGGTGCGGGACCAGAAACACGAGTACCAGACGATGATGAGCAATTATGTCCAGTCCATCAAAACGGACCCGCGGTGGCAGTCCCATCCAACCTATCGTTGCCTGCAGCACTGGTTCGCCGAGTGCAAAGCACCGATCCTTGCTTTCCTCGTCGATGACCTATTCCCGAACCCCCTCTCCAACACTGCAGCCCCCAACATGGGGGTCACAGAACAGCGCCTGGAGATGTTGACGGCGACGCGCTCCGTTGTGTGGTTCTACGTAACGAAGTTGTACGAGCATCTGATATTGGGGCGAAGGGTGGAAGGGGGAGACTGGTTCGATATGTGTTACTACATCGACGCCGTTCCGGATGGATACCTGGTCACGGAAGACCGCCGTCTTATCGAGACGTGCAGGCGCATGCCGCAGCGTCGGATGGGGGTCCTGCGCTTGCACTCCCTCGCGGCGCTACTTGGCGAGCGGGAGATCGCAAAGAGGCTGCGAGGTTGCCAAAAAGCGGGCCAAAATGGGCGGTGACCTGCTATCATTTGTCCGACCTGCTCAATGTCAACACCCATGGAGGAGGGCAACATGAAGAGACTGTTCTGCTTGGCTTCCGCGCTGTCATCAGGGCTTCTCATGTCCTTGTTGTGCGCGGGTGAAGGAGTTGAAATGGAGGTCAAAGTGTGGAGCGTGGAGAAACCGGCGGTGGAAGGGGGGAATGAGTTTTATGTGGGGAATCGGGAGCCGTTGACGCCGAGTCCTTTTATAAAGCTCCTCATCGGGAACATCACGCCGAAGGGGTGGCTGCGGCATCAACTCGAGCTGATGGCGGAGGGGATGGTCGGGCATTTGCCGGAGCTGAGCAGTTTCTGCCGTGACGACAGCGGTTGGTGGGATTTCAAGTCTCGCGGATGGGAGGAGCTGCCTTACTGGCTCAAGGGCTTTAGCGACCTCGGTTATGTTCTCAAGGACGAGAGGATTATCAAGGAGGCGAAGCAGTGGTTGGACAAGGCTCTCGCGAGCCAGGACGCAGATGGCTATTTCGGCCCGCCGGAGAACAAGGAGAATCACGACCTGTGGCCGAACATGGTGATGCTCTTCGCGTTTCAGTCGCTGTACGAGGCGACGGGCGACGGGCGGGTCATCCCCCTCATGACGAAGTATTTCCGCTATCAGCTTGAGATGCCGATCGAGCATCTTCTCCCCGAAAGCTGGCAGAAGATTCGCGGCGGAGACAATCTCGAAAGCATCCACTGGCTCTATAACCGAACAGGTGAGAAGTGGCTGCTCGACGTGGCCAAACGCGTCTTCGAGCGCACGGCGAACTGGACGGAAGGGCTGCCGACGCAGCACGGTGTGAACATCACGATGGGCATCCGCCAGCCGGGCGTTTTCTATCAGCAGTCGCACGACAAGAAGCATCTCGATGCCGTGGAGCGGAACTATCACACTGTCATGGACGAATACGGGCAGGCGCCGGGAGGAATGTTCGCCGCCGACGAGAACTTCCGTCCTGGCAAGATTGGGCCGGAGCAGGGAGCGGAGACCTGTTCCATCGTGGAGTTCATGTACACGAACGAGTCGCTTCTCAAAATCACCGGCGACCCGAAGTACGCGGACCGCTGCGAGGACATCGCGTTCAATTCCTTCCCCGCGGCGGTGATGCCGGACTGGAAAGGGCTGCACTACCTGACCGCTCCGAACTTAGTGCAGTGCGACAAGGGCGGCGAGCACGTCTTCCAGAACGACGGGACGATGGTCTCGTATAGCCCGTGGATTTACCGCTGCTGCCAGCACAACGTCGCACAGGGCTGGCCGTATTTCGCGGAGCATCTCTGGCTGGCGACGCAGGGCAACGGTCTGGCAGCCGCGCTTTACGCACCATGCGAGGTTGCGGCGAAAGTCGGCGATGGGGTCGAAGTGAAGATCGTGGAGAAGACAGACTATCCCTTCGATGAGACAATCCGGTTCATCGTGTCAACCCCCAGAACCGTTAGATTCCCCCTGTACCTCAGAATTCCCGGCTGGTCCGGCGGGGTGAAACTGAGTATCAACGGCACGGGACGCGGATTCCAAGCAGCAGAAGGAAAGTATGTCGTGATCGAGAGAGACTGGAACGACGGCGACAAGGTGACGCTCGTTGTCCCGATGAACATCACCTTGTCCGTATGGAAAAAAGTCGCAGACTCTGTCTCCGTCAGGCGCGGCCCCCTCACCTACTCTCTGAAAATCGGGCAGGAGTGGAAACACTACGGCGGCACCGACAAATGGCCCGAGCACGAGATTCTCCCTACGACGCCGTGGGATTACGGACTCATCGTTGATCGCGAAAATCCCGCAGCTTCGTTCACCATCGCCAAGAAAGGTCCCGTTTCGCCGCAGCCGTTCACGCTTGAGAACGCTCCCATTGAGCTGAAGGCAAAGGGGAAAAGAATCCCCAACTGGACGCTCGTGATGAACTGCGCGGGACCACTTCAGGAAAGCCCCATCAAATCCGATCAGCCGGTCGAGGAAATCACTCTTATTCCAATGGGCTGCGCGCACCTGCGCATTACGTCCTTCCCAACAATCGGCGAAGGAAAAGACGCAGCGATTCCGAAAGTGGGTTGGGAGGTAGGGCAGTAAAGGGCTGAAGATAGGGGAGTTGGGGTGATGTTAGGCACAGGGATGGTGGGGGAGCAAATTCGCATTTATGGTTTCTTTCTTTTTTTCCTTGACAAATGAT
>JAUYEE010000305.1 GCA_030691545.1 bacterium
TATCCAACCGGAAAAAAGATTTCGGATGCTGAAATGAAAGCGCTTTCTGTTTCGCGGTGTGTTTTTCATGGTGAATGGAACTACAGAATCCGCCCTTCTCCATAGCTTGAGTTGTTTAGGTTGTTATGAATAGACGCCTTATTCTCTATAATGTCCAGGAGCGCCGCCGAGTTGATATTGGACGCTTCTTCGCCCCGAAGGAGTTGGACGGGGAGATTCGCTGCGACCTTCACCCGCGGTGGAGCCGCGATGAGAAATGGGTGTGCATTGACTCGGTGCACGAAGGGTCCCGGCAGGTGTACGTGGTAGATGTCTCGCCGATCGTGGGCCGGCCGCCCGAAAAATAAAGAGGGGAGAGAAGCGGGACCGGCTGGGACACCCCCCGGAACGACCGGAGATGTGGTGGCCACTAACGATGCCGGGCAGATAAGCAGAGTCCGCCGTCGCTGGCTTGGCGGCAGAGCATTCACCATTTCAGAACAAGGAGTACTTGTGGTGAACTGTTTTTTCCACTCGGACCGCAATGCAATCGGTAGTTGCTGTTTGTGCGGGAACGCTCTTTGCGAGGACTGCCGCACGACAATAGGTGGGCAGGACTATTGCGGTCACTGCAAGGCGTGGTTCGATTTTCCTATGGACATCGCCGACGCGGTACGGAAGTTCTTCTCCCGCGGGGCGAAATGCCCGGAGTGCGGGAAAGCGGTTGAGGAGGACTTCATCATCTGCCCGTATTGTCAGGCAAAGCTCAAAGCCAAGTGCACCAAGTGCGGGCAGGTGCTCGAGGAAAGCTGGGTCGCCTGCCCCTACTGCGGCCAACCCCGGGAAGACCGAAGAAAGTGACCGCGCTTCGCGGGTCGTCCGCCGTGCCATCTGCGGTCCCCCCGGGCTCTTTTCTGTTTCGCGCCGGCTGCTCAAAGTGCGATAATGGTGGAGACGTCCCGGAGGAAACAACTGCGTGTCGCCGATCGTTCGCCGCACAATCGGTGGCCGGGCAGACCGGAATGGGCGATCGCCAATGGATTTGGTGGGCGCGGGCGGGTATGTAGGAAGGAAACGTCCCGGTGACGATGCAGGAGTCATCGGGGTGAAGACAGTATCCCGGTAGCAGGTGCCGGGCCGTCTGGAGGAAAAGTATGAAGGTTTATATCGCGGCTACTCGACAGAACGACGGCAAGACGATGGTGTGCCTCGGGCTTCTCAGCGCCCTGTCGGCAAAGTTCAAGGCGATCGGCTACATCAAGCCGGTGGGGCAGCAGTACATCATCGTGGACGGCGAGAAGATTGACGAGGACGCCGCTCTGATGAAGGACTTGTTCAATGTGGATGCTCCCCTGCCGGACATGAACCCGGTTTCGGTCCCATCAGGTTTCACCACGGAATACATTCTCCACGGGGATCGAGGGCAACTCGTTGAAAGGATCAAAGAGGGCTTCGAGTCCGTTAGCCGCAACAAGGATATGGTGCTCATCGAAGGGACAGGGCACGCCGGGGTCGGTTCCGTATTCGATATGTCCAACGCGGATGTCGCAAAGGTCCTCGGCGCCAAGGTGATCCTCGTCAGCATCGGCGGAATCGGCAGACCGATTGACGAAATCATGCTCAACAAGGCCATGTTTGATAGCTGCGGGGTAGAGGTCGCGGGGGTAATCATCAACAAGGTCCAACAGGACAAATTCGATAAAATCAACGAGTTGGTCCGCCGAGGACTCGAGCGGAAGGGACTGAACGTCGTGGGCGTCATCCCATTCAACCAGGTCCTGGCGAGCCCCACCATCGCGGAGATCATGCATCATCTGAAGGGGACGCTCATCGCCGGAGAAAAGGGACTGCTGACTCCGATCAGCAAGTTTGTCGTCGTCGCGATGCCCTCGCACACCGCCCTGGACTACTTTGTCCGCGGAGCCATGTTGATCACGCCGGGCAATCGCGAGGACATCATTCTCGCGGCGCTCGCGCGAAGCATGGTCGAGCCGACCACTCCCCCATTCATCGCGGGCATCGTCTTGACGTGCGGGATTTACCCGGACCGCGCCGTCTTGCGCCTCGCTCAGCAGGTGGATATGCCGTTGATCGTCGTCACCGACGACACCTACTCCGTCGCCTCCAGCATCCACAGCTCCGTCTTCAAGATTCGCCCCGAAGATACCGCCAAGGTCATGGAAGCGACACGATTGGTCAACCGCTACGTGGACGTCAATCAGATCATCGAATTGGTAAAGGAGTAGCGGATGGCTGCGGCCGGGAATTCGCTCGTGGAAGCGACCGCCGCCGATGCTTCCCCCGAAAGAGAGGGATGAAGGGTCAGAAAGGGCTTCATACCTTATGGGTAACTTTCACATCGCTTGTCGAGTCGAGAATCACGTTGACAGAGCAAAATTCATTCGAATTCCCAGACTCCTGGTTGATACGGGGAGCGAGCATACATGGCTGCCAGCTTCAAAACTTGAGAGAATCGGTGTTCTTAGAGAAAAGAAAGACGTGTCGTTTGTGATGGCCAACGGCCAGGTGGTCACGAGAAGCATTGGGTTTGCAGTCCTCCGGGTTGACAAGCACTTCACGATTGACGAGGTTGTCTTCGCCGAAGAAGGCGACCTGACCCTGCTCGGTGCGCGAACCCTGGAGGGACTGAATCTCATGGTGGATCCCGCGAAAAAGAAATTGGTGGCCGCAGGTCCCATTCCTGCCGCTTGATTTCGACCCAACAGGGCCCCCAACCCGCGGCCGCGCACGGGACTCCGCCCTCGTGCAGGACAGGCGCGGCGGCGGGGCTCGTGGGGCATCTCGGTCCGCCCGATTCCTTACACCCCTGATCGAAACGACATTTGCTATCTTGCTCCTGCGAGAGGAAACGCAGGCTTGACAGAAGTAAAATAGCAGTTTAGATAGGATCCGAAATGGTCAATCCAACTGAACCGGGACACAGGGACGCGCAGCTCAAGATGCAGCCACTTATCGAAATCTCTCACCAGAAGAAGTTGATTGCGGCCATTTGCCGGGAGCTTGGCGTCAAACGTCTGAATGTGTTCGGCTCGGCGACCAGAGCGGACTTTGGCACCGAAAGCGATATTGATATCGCCGTATTGTTCAACAGGGCTCCTGGGCAAATGTTCAAGCGGTACTTTGATCTCAAAGAACGCCTCGAGCGGATATTCGGTCGGCCTGTCGAGATCGTCCTTGAAGATTCGATAAGGAACCCCTATTTCCGCGAGGCGATCGAGCGAACCCGGGTCACTGTTTATGAATCTTGAGACAAAAAAATGGCTGCAGGACATTCTCCAGGCCTCCCGGGACATCGAGGAATACATGGCAGGTCTGCAATTCGACGATTTCCTAACCAACGGAATGGCTCAGGCCGCCGTCGAGAGGAAATTCGAAATCATTGGCGAAGCACTGAATCGAATGTGCCGCTGCGACCCTGCCTTTGCCGAGAGGATTTCCGATTATCAGCGCATTATAGGCCTTCGCAATATCATCGCGCACGGCTACGACGCTGTGGATGTCGAGATCCTGTGGGACGCTGTGAGAAACCATCTGCCTGTGCTCATCCGGGAAGTCGAGGAATTGCTGGAGGTTGGCTGAGTTGGTTGAGACGATGCACTCGCACGGCTCAAGTCCGATCTCATCGTCAACAGGTTGGGCGGTTTGTCAATCGGCAGGGTTCGTTCCGGGGATACGGGCGCGGACTTCTTTCATGGCGGGATTCTTCTTGCACTCCTCCTCAAACGCCAGGTCACGGATCTCGTTTCGGTAGGACGGGTCCTCGAAAGAATACCGGTATTCGGCTTCGACGATGTGGTCCCCGTTGAGAACCTTGACGACGTCCTCGACGAAGACGGCTTCATCGTCGGTAGGAATGACGAGGACCTTCACCCTTGAGTCCGGCGCCGTGATGTCCATTTCGGCGTTGCGAGTTCGCGCGAGCTCGTTTTTCGCCTTGTCGTAATGGACTCCGAATATCTCCAGCCCATCCATCGCTTTCCTCCGCACCAGAGGACTCATCTCGCCGACGCCTGCCGTCCAGACAATCGCATCAACCTTTCCGAGGGCTGCCGCATAGGCGCCGATGTATTTACGGAGGCGATAGGTCTCGATTTCGATGGCGAGCTGGCAACGGTCGTCGCCCTTTTCCGCCTCTGCGATGATTTCGCGGCGGTCCACGTACCTGCCGGTGATTCCTTTCAGCCCGCTCTGGTTGTTGAGAATGGCGTTAATCTGGTCGGGCGTGTAGCCCTCTCTACCCATCATGTATAGGACGATGCCGGCGTCGTGGTCGCCCGCGCGCGTGCCCATGACCAGCCCCTCCAAGGGGGTCAGCCCCATGCTTGTGTCGAAGGACCTGCCGTTCTTCACGGCGTTGGCGCTCACTCCGTTTCCAACGTGAAGGGAGATGAGGTTGCATTCAGAAGGCTTCTTGCCGAGGAGAACCGCCGCCCTCTTGGCGACGTAAAGGAGCGAGGTGCCGTGGAAGCCGTACCGGCGAATGCCGTATTCCGTGTACCATTCGTAGGGCATGGCGTAAAGATATTGCGAGCGGTGCATCGTTTGATGCCATGCGGTGTCCATCACGGCGACGTGGGGTATCCCCGGCATGAGTTTCCGCGCTGCCTCGATCCCCTGGACGTTCGGAGGATTGTGGAGCGGCGCGAGGTCCGAGAGGTCTTTGAACGTCTGCAAAATCTCATCGGTCACAATGACCGAGCGTGCGAACTTCTCCCCTCCGTGGACGACGCGATGCCCGACCGCCGCGATTTCCGAAAGGTCTTTTAGCACGCCATGCTTGGGGCTTACCAACATCTCCTCGATAAGGACGATGGCGTCCTCGTGGTCCGGGCACTCGCGCTCGACGCGGACTCGCGGCTTTCCCGTTACTTCGTGAACGCAGAAAGACCCGCCGACCTTCACCCGTTCCACAATTCCTCTTGCGAGAACCTTCCTTTTGTCCCAGTCATGAACCTGGTACTTGACCGATGAACTTCCCGAGTTCAGCGACAGAATCTTCATGGAGTTTGCGCTCTCCTCTCTCAGTTTCCCCGGAGACTTTGAGCCTGAACCACGGTGACGGCGATGGCGTTAACGATGTCCTCGACGCTGCATCCGCGGGAGAGGTCGTTCACCGGCTTTTTGAGCCCCTGGACTATGGGCCCGATAGCCTCCGCGTTCGCCATTCGCTGGACGAGTTTGTAGGCGATGTTCCCAGCATCGAGGTCAGGGAATATCAGGACGTTCGCTTTCCCACCGACGGGGCTCCCCGGGGATTTGCGGGAGGCAACGCCTGGGACGATAGCCGCGTCCCCCTGAAGCTCCCCATCAATCTGGAGGTCCGGGCGCCTTTGCCGCGCGATGCGAGTGGCTTCGATTACTTTATCCGCATCGGGGTGCTTCGCGCTCCCCTTCGTAGAGAAGGAAAGCATCGCCACCCGCGGCTGCGGGTCGCCTAAGATCGCCTTGGCGCTATCCGCGGAGGCGACGGCGATGTCCGCCAGTTGTTCAGCCGTGGGATTGGGATTCAGACCGGAGTCCGCGAAGATGAACACGCCGTCACCCCAGTATCGGAAACCTGGCACCACCATCAGAAAGAAGCTGGAAACCGTCGTTATACCCGGAGCCGCTTTGATAATCTGGAGAGCCGGACGCAGGGTGTCGCTCGTGGCGTGGTCTGCTCCCGCCAGAAGTCCGTCGGCCCGCCCTAACCTCACCATCAGCGTGCCAAAATAAATGTGGTCGCGCACAAGCTCCTTTGCTTTGTGAAGGTCCACGCCCTTGTGCTTTCGCTCCTCGTACAGGGCGGCGGCGTACTCGTCGAGACTCTCGGAAGTCTCGATGTGAATCCATTCCACGCCAGGGGGCGTGGCCTCCGTGGGGCCTCCGAGGACAATCGGGTGCGCGATGCCCTCCTGCGCCGCCCTCGCGGCGCCTTCCACGATTCGTTCATCCTCTCCTTCTGGCAGGACGATTCGCTTTGGGTTGCGCCTTGCCTGGTCCTTGAGCTTCGTCAGTATGTCCATTTCGATGTCTCCCGATAACAGGCACTCACCTTCGGCACGCAACGGGCATTCACGGGCGAGGCCCCCTTTGTTCCATCGCGAAAACCACTGTCGCGGCTCATGATGCCGTCTCCCGCCTCAGGTACGAAACCATCCCCCGGAGGGAGGCAAACTGCCCCTTCGATGGGCGATGAAATCAATCCGATGGCTGGCGGGCAGAGGGGGCATCCCGCCTTTGGCGGGACGCTGAAGCGGGCCCTCGATGGATTCCTCTCTCGCACAATGAGGCCGTGCAGAAACCTTCGCGCCGGCGGCCAGGAGTTACTCAAGCGGCCCCACGGCCGCGTACGGTTCACTCCCCCTCCGAGATTCGCGAGAACCTATACCACCCTCGCTGCCGAATTACAAGAAAAAAGCAGGCGGTCCGTCGGGCGGGGCCAGGAGCCTCATGGCCACCCTTGCTTTTCCCGGATATGCGACTCGATGACGCGAAGCTCATCCAGGTTGTTAAACCCCATGACGAGGTGGGGATCATCGGTCAAAAGGGTCGCGAGCGCAAAGCGTCGTCGCCCCCCCTGTTTTGCCCCCGCGAGAATCTCCACGATGTCCGTCAGGTATTCCTCCCCCTGGGCGTTGTCAGGCTTGATCTTGCCAACTGCGAAATCCAGCGCCTCCATCTTCACCAGGTAGAGGGAGAGGTTCACGTACTCCGCGGAATCCGCCTCCTCCGGCGAGATTCTCTCCGACCTCTTTCCGAGGGGCACCTTGAAGGAGGTTCCTCTTTGGGAAATCTCCCGTATGACCTCGTCTTGCGTCAGGTGGACGGCCCTCGTGGAGAAGTCATATAAGGCGCCAAACGCCCGCCGGGCTTTCTCCGGAGGCAATCCCTCCGTACTGATCGCCTGGGCCACAAAGTCGGGGGACAGCAATCCCTCGTCCACGTTCTCCAGGATTTGTGAAAGCACCCGGGCTCTCCGGATGTCCGCGGTTTCGACCACGGCGACGGGGAGGCCCTTCTCATCGAAAATCACCCTCCCGGAGTCGGGCGAAAGCTGCCGCGGTCCCACAAGAAGCAAGCAGTCGAGGCGGGATGACTGGAACATCCGGATCATTTCTCGGACGATCTTGACGTCAACGAGCTTATCTCCGGCGACGACAAGGATGTCCCCGTCATAGTCAAGAGAACGAAGGACACTGACGCCGTATTTGGCGGCATTGCCTGTGCCAAGGGGTTCCGGCTGATACGCGAAGGCAGCGTCGGGGATCCCGCCCCAGGCGGGACTTCCGACCGTCTGCAACACGTGCTGGGCGCCCGTTCCCACTACCACAACGTGGGGCGAAACGCCAGCGGCTGCGTAGGCTTCGAGGCTTCGGACGATGACCGGTCTGCCCCCCACGGGAAGACACGTTTTGTGGGTTTTGGTCAAGCCGATGCGAGTCCCTTTGCCCGCCGCCAGAATGATGGAGCAGACGCTCCGCTTCTGAGCCTTCTTTCGCTGTTTCGCTGCCATAACCACTCTCTCCATCATGCTTTTGGAGTGCCGAAGCATGCCTCAGCTTTCACCCGGGGGAGCGGAGTTCCCGAAGCCCCCTTGGCGGCCTCTGTATCCCTTGTAGCGCAGGCGTCTCGCCTGCAAACTCCTTTTCTGTTTCACACCCCGGCGCCCCCGGCAACGCCGAAGACGCCAGGAATCTCTGACAGGATTCTCCGGCGCTATTTTCCTGCCGCGGACTTGATTTTCGCGGCGATACGTTGGCGGGCGGCGAGCAAAACCTCGGGACTTCTTTCCCAGTCCCACCAGCCCCGGGTAACTGTGAGCACCTCCTTCTCAACTTCTTCCCGACCAAGTGCCTTTTCCAGAAGGGCGAAATACTCGTAGTCCTCCATCCCTTCGCGGATATTCTTCAGCCGAATGCTCGAGACCGGTCCGTCGAAGCCGGCGTCCTTGCCGGGGTAGAGCAACTCCCCCTCGCCGTTGAACGCCAGGCGAAAACTCGGCTGGTCGAGCCACGGGTCCCTGACTTGCTCCCAGTAAACGGTCGTCCAGTACAGAAGGCCGACAATGTGGTAGCGGTAGTTCGTCCACAGGGCCATCCGGTAATTCAAGACCGGCAGGTCCATCTGCCACCAGAGCGGCTCGCCCTTCCCCTGACAGAGAGCCGTGTAGGACCAGAGTTCCTCGCCCTTGCTGAGCCTTTCGGCGGCGGTTTCCTCATCGTGAAGGGGCCAGAGCGGAACCCAAATGTCCACGGCCCCGTACAGGTCACCCCACTCCGGATTTGACGTCTTTGTCTGCTCCGTGCAGAGGACCTTGATCTTTGGATTCGCCTCATGGACGTGAGCCGCCCCTTTTCTCACCTCCTCGTACGCTTCGGCATCGTTCGGCTCGTCGAGAATGTAAACGTAAGCCCCGTCCGCCCAGCCGTTTTCTTTGAGGTATTCATAGGTCGAGGAGAGGAACCGCTTGTTTTTCTCACGGTCTTTGCCAAGAGGATCGCGGAAAGCCGAGAAGCGCATCGGGAAGGCGTTCACGTGAAGGCTCGTCATGTACTCCTTGAGCGCCTCATGGGTCGCGCCGGGGACGATATTGCCGTCGTCGCCCACCCTCGGATAGAGGTCCGAGGGGACATCCGGAGTGATTCGGTGCTGGGCCATCATTTCGCAGAAGCGCCGTTCGATCGCCTTCGCCCGGTCACTGCCGGACTCCGCGTCAAACCACCTCAGAACCCGATTGAACCCGCCGAAGTGGCTTTTGACCGTCGGCGTCTCCGGCAGTGTCAAATCCCACACGGTCAGGCGCACCGGGACGGGAACCGGCTGCTCTCCTCTCGCTTTGACGGTAACCGTCCCGCGATATTCGCCGGGCGGAGTCTCTGGAGGCACAAAGACGTCCACCCAGAAAGGCTGGTTGAACCCCGGATAAACCGTGCAGGGGACGGCGTCGTACTTAGCCCCTTCTGCGACAGCATCCTCCCGGCGGGGTTGTATTTCCTTTCCGTCAAGTGGGTTAAGGAATGGGATCAGGCCATCGGGGTAGAGACCCGGCGAGGTGTTGCACCGGTAGCTCGGCCGGCGGATGTACACGTAGTGCTCGCGGAAAAGCGTAATATGCTTGCTGTCAAGAACGCCGCCGCCGTCGGACTTGAGGGCACTCGCCTCGAGAGTTACGCCTTCGAGCGGTCCGCCTTCTCCCCGAACTACAACCTGAAACGGCTCGAACTCATTGCGGGCGGCGAAGATACGGGCTTCACGCTGCTCTCCCGGCGGGTCTTGCGGGAACACCCGCGTTGTCCCGTGCGTCACCCAGACAGCTATCTGTCCTTCGCCCCAGGCCAGCGACGGGAAACGGCAGCCACACACAATTACGGCAATTCCCATCACAACAGCTCGGCACGTCTTCGCCTTCTGTTCGCCCATGGTCAAACCCTCCTGGTGCTAAGTGCAGACGTTCGTAGATGTAACGACGAACCGTCACAGAATCTGGCTGATAAATTCAGCCGGGTCGCGGACTCCCAGTCATAAGGCAGAGAAGCAACTCTCAGGCGCCTTCCCTCCTTCCACTGGCGGAATCATACATGTTTCCCCGGTTCCGTGTCAACAACCTCGCAGAATCGCCGCAAAGGTGAGGGGGTGTGGTTACGGCTCAGCGGTTCATGCGGGCGCCGCCGAAGCGCACCACTCGACCCTTCCGATGAGGTGGCATGGGCATCGCTGGCCGCTCCCTGTGGAGAAGCGCCGGCCTTGGTCCTCACAATACCAGGGCGACAATGCTGCCTTCGCCCGCATGGGCAGGCTTGCCCGTATTGGGAAGATGCAGGCGGGGACGCCTGCGGTACATTTACGGTCTAAGAGCCCGTGCCACTTCCACGGCTTCGCGTCCGACCCATTCGCGCCGGCCTTCAGCCGGCGCCTCTCCTGTTAGCCACGGGCTTCAGCCCGGGGAACTCCAATGCGCCAGATTCTTCCTCAGCAGGCTTCAGCCTGGCTTCTCGATGAAAGGATTCATCCATACGCCTCATAAGAAGGCAGCGATTCCGAAAGTGGGTTGGGAGGTAGGGCAGTAAAGGGCTGAAGATAGGGGAGTTGGGGTGATGTTAGGCACAGGGATGGTGGGGGAGCAAATTCGCATTTATGGTTTCTTTCTTTTTTTCCTTGACAAATGAT
>JAUYEE010000308.1 GCA_030691545.1 bacterium
GCTTCCTGATCATGGTTTGCGTCCCCGACCACGTTCCGACATCCCTGGTAGGGACGGAAGATAAGTTAACCCACGCCTCGATCGTGATCTGCTGTGTTATCTCCAGGTTCGGCGGGTCCCCGACGATAATCTGGTCATTGATCCAATTGAAGCTCAGAGCACCGCCAACCATGCCGGTGGGCCAGGTCGGTCCGCCGGAGATCGGTCCGTCATTCCCGTCGCACGAATCGTAGGCGGTCGTCCCGCCTCCCTCCTCGAATTTCCAGTAGGAAACCATCCCCGCCGGGTAGCTTTGTGCTTGGGCAGTCCCCTCCGTGGCGGCCATTGCCAGCACCGCAGCCAGAACTACAAGCACAACCTCAGTTACAGGTCTTCTTCTCGTCTTGGTCATCTCACGTCCTCCTTTCTGTTCTTCCTGCTTCCCGGACCCCGCAGCACGAGCCACGGCGATCCAGTCTCCGATAGCCTTCTCTTCCCATTCGGACAGGGAAAAAACGCGAGCTACCCCCTGACTCTCCTTCCGTCGATCCGCTTTCTCCCTGTTAGAAACCTGATCATCGTATCGGACTGCGGTGTTGGACAGCTTTCAGTCATGCTCTACACAGATGCCAGGATCGTGCCGTTGTGCCGCGAATATGGCGAACCTGCGATTTGTTGGGTTAGATGGAACTGAAGGAAGGCGGCAAGCAGAAAGGTCAAGACCGAAAGAAGAAGAGCGGATTCCACCTGATGGCCGTAGTTGGTTAAAACAGCCTTCCTGCCGAGAGCGAGCATATGTGCCTACCCCCCCCTTGGAAATTGACAAGCACCTATTAACTCGTGCAAGGTGCGCCCGCCGAGAAGAAGGCAGACGCACACTAAAAAACGATAGCCTACGGGATATGTGTCCTCGCTGGCTTAGAAGTCGCCCACATTGCACCGGGACACACTACTGCTGCGTTGCGACAGCAAGCAAGTTGTAAACCAATGAAGCAAAACCACCCTATCTTTCGTAACGCAAGTGACATCTGACGTGTTTAGTCCCGCTATCATGCGCTGTAAATGTTGCAGGAGATAAACCGTAATTGCTCGCTGACCAAGGCAGAAGGATGCAATACCTTCGCTGTCAAAGTGTTACCGAAATGATGCTCTAAAAGAACGTGGTTGCCGGCCGTAGACTGACACGAATTTCGCGGATTGGTCCTTCCACTCACCGTGAGGAAAGATGGAATCCGCTATTCGTGTCACAACGTCCCGCAAAGTCACGACTTCTAAACGCAGCGTAATATCAGACCCGATACGGCTGCGGTTTGTGATCTCGACCACTGCCCAGGGAAGTGTGCGAGAAGCCGACTTGACCGAATCGTTACCGCGCTTCTTCGGGAATTCGAGGCAGCCAGTCCAAGCTGCGCCCACGAATTCTTCCGGCAGCCTCGCGAAACAGCCGAAGGACGTAAAACTGCACCTGCTCGAAGCTGATTGTTCCCTGCTTCCAGAGCTCTATCAGTCGCGGATTAAGGTCGGTCAGGAACTTCGCAAGCCGGCCAGGGTTGAAGAGCAAGGGACAAATCGCGTCCCAGACGTCCTCGAGGCTTCCAAGGGTCCCGCTTTGGGGCGGCCCCGTCAGCATTCCATAAGCTTTCCCTACGTCCGCATGAAGGTCATCAACAGACTCCACGAATCGGACGATCGTGACTTCCCAGTCTTCTTTTGCCCAACGTGGAACAACGGGACGAGCCGCAACTTCCCGCTCCACGCGGTGGTTCGTCTGCACAGACACTGTGCCCCTCCATTTCACCACAGCAAGTCCACAGCAAACCCAAACGAACGTACTCATCTCTGCCTTTCCTTGTCAAGCCCTTTTCTGCGTAAAAAACTCAAAGGTCGGCAGCCTGCCTGGAACCAAGAACCGACGACATCGGTTGCGCCGAGCCAGATTCCCAAAACGGCAGACAAGATATGCATAGAAGAGGATCCCACACTTTGGAAATAGTACTCGACCCACCTGGCGTTTCCGGTGTGGCAGCGAGCAGTCAAGCATCGCGAGAGAGAAAGGGTGATCCAAAGGAGGGACGGCAGCCGAAATAGTGTTTTGGGATCCTCGTCCGAAGAACGCGTTTCAGCCGCGCTTTCTGCTTTCCCCGCCAAAAAGACCCTGCTTTGAGTTGACAGAAAAATGGTATCCGAGCAAACACCGGATCAAGTGTCCGTGCTCAGTCGAGCGAAGTTGGAGACAGGCGGGTTGACGAAATCCGTGAGCGAAGCCAGGAAAATCGTCTACACGAGGGAACGCAAGGTCGAAGAACTGAGCGTTCCGAATCCGCCAACCTATAGCGTGATGCAGGTGACTGACGATGGCGACGGCACTGCAACGGTTGTCGAGTTTTTCTTGGTAGACGGAGCAAGGAGGGAAAGCTGGCACTTTTCGCAGACAGAGCCGGATGTTTCCCAGGCGAAGCTCGTCGACTGATTTGGTGCGTCTCGCCGCAAAAACAATGGATACCGATCAACCCGGCGTACACTTGACCAGGTTGAAGCGGCCAAGTCTCAAACGGACAGGTCTGAGTGGAGTTGGATGCACTGGGTCATCACCTATCGGGGGTGGTTCAATATGAGCCGGGTACATGATCTCAACGCGTTGAACGGCGACAGGTTGTTCTGGCGACTGCGAAAGAAAACCGAGCGACAACTCGCTAAACGAGATACGCGCCGTCTTACGCGGCGCCTCGCCGGGAGGTGTGGTGGAATCGTACACCGTCCTGTAACGGGCCCCCCTGGACTCGAGACCGGACGCGGGTCGCCCGCAGGGGAAGGTTTCCACTTCGCCCAGAAACACCACGGGCACATGGGCGGGCGGGCGTTCGAAATCCCCGCTTAAGTGAT
Source organism: bacterium (assembly GCA_030691545.1). Lineage (GTDB taxonomy): Bacteria > Auribacterota > JABMQX01 > JABMQX01 > JABMQX01 > JAUYEE01. The sequence goes on from JAUYEE010000308.1 coordinate 2,863, forward strand.
AAACTGCTCGAGCGGCTTTACCGACCTCATGAACCTCAAAGAACCAGTGCTCGCCCCGGCGCGGGTCGAGGAACCTGCCCGGCTCAAGGACGCACCGGATCGAAAGCATGTACACTCGTGCCCCTGGAACGTCGTATTCATTGAGCTTGAAGAGGGTTCGACCTTCAGGGTCCACGCGCCCGTCGGCGCCTTTCCAACCGAAATGACGAAGCTGAAACGTCTGGATCGCATTGATGGTCTTTGGCCCACAAATCCCGTCCACCGCCAGTGGCACCTTCGGTCCTCCCTCGGTTTGAGGAACCTTGTTCAGAAGTTTCTGGACCTTCTTGACGTCGTCGGGGCGATTCACTCCCCCCATGCGTCCAACCGATGCGGTAATCGTTATTGCCATAAGAAGCCCTCCTTGTGTTGACGCAATGGTCGGATGGAAACCAACGTTCCAACAGGACAGCAGGATGATCCTAAACATCCTGTCACACCTGTCTAATGTCCCTCTGCGGCACGGGATCACAATAAGAGTGATTCTATCTGCCCGTCAGTGGTCACGGAATCATGGGCGGGATGCCCTCACTCCAGTCCGACCCTGTAAAACTTGCGTGAACCGCTCGGACTGGGGTCCGTCCAGGAGGTAGAAGCGCCCGCGGAAGGAACTGTCGCCTCTTGTGCCCAGACTCCCGAACTCAGGTCGGTGCAGGACCAGACGACATACTCGTCGCCAGGTCGGCTTGTCCACATGAGCTGTAATCCGCCGGTGGTTTGCACGAGAACCTGGCTGATCCGGAAAAGCCAGGAGCCGTATTCGTACGCCCCCATGTCCACCGTCAAAGAAAGCCCTCCATAGAAGACCCGAGGATTCCCGTCCAGGTCTGTCGCCATCCACATCCAGTCCTCGTTCATTCCCGCATCAATGCAAGGCGAGCCTGCCGATAGCCGGTAGTCGTTGTCGGCGAATGTGTGAGGGTCGTTGTCGGGGCCATCGGGGTCAACGAACGCCGGCCCGGACTTCGGCGAAATGTTCCCTTCTCCTCCTCCGGTCCAGTTCTCGATGCAGGAATACGTCGGGGTGCTCGACTCAAAAAGCTGGGGACTGCTCGGAGCCGTGTTCCCCCATATGATGCAGTTCTGAATGGCGCCGTTGCAGGCATCCAGCCCACCCCCCGCATAGGCAGCGATTCCGAAAGTGGGTTGGGAGGTAGGGCAGTAAAGGGCTGAAGATAGGGGAGTTGGGGTGATGTTAGGCACAGGGATGGTGGGGGAGCAAATTCGCATTTATGGTTTCTTTCTTTTTTTCCTTGACAAATGAT
>JAUYEE010000060.1 GCA_030691545.1 bacterium
GCGGCGTTACCTCTCGCAAGCCCCCCATTGAGATGCCAAAGACCCACTGAAATGTAGCCGCACCCCCGCCATAATCCCTTGAGAACAGACGCCAACACTGGCAAAATGAGCAGCGAGAATACGAAGAACCCACTGCTTTCACTAAAAAGTATGCAGGCGAGACGCCTGCGCTACAGAAGACAGAAAGGCGAGACAATGAGACGCATCCCCTGGCCGGGCAGGCTCGTGACGATGGTTCCCTTCCTGGTTCTCCTGAACGCCTTCGCGGACGACGGGGAGAAATACCAGATGACCCCGCTCTTCAACGGCAAAGACCTCTCCGGCTGGAAGGAGGTCGGCGGCGGAAAGTGGCATGTGGAAGAGGGCACAATCGTCGGCGAAACGGGGGACGGCCGTTACGGTTGGCTCGTGACGGAAAAGTCCTACGCGGATTTCGTCCTCAAGCTCAAGTTCAAGGCCGAGGGCCAGGGCAACTCCGGCGTGCAGTTCCGCTCGCACGTCATTGATGGCGAGATGCAGGGCCTCCAGGCGGATGTTGACCCGGAACCCACCGGCCATACCGGGTCCGTCTGGGATGAACACCGAAGAAACCGCTGGATGGCGGAGTGCTCCGAAGAAGGGAAGAAAGCATACAAGCCCGGCGAATGGAATGACTACAACATCCACGCGTTGGGCGACCGCATCATCGTCCATATTAACGGCGTGAAGACTGTGGATTTCCACGACGATATGGCCGTGAAGGGCATTATCGCTTTGCAGGTGCACAGTGGGCAAATCCCCGTCAAGGTTCGCTGGAAGAACATTGAGGTCATCAACCTCGGTTACGGCGCCGACTGGAAGCCCCTGTTCAATGGCAAGGATTTCGCTGGCTGGAAAGAGCACGGCAAGGAAAAGTGGAGCGTTGAAGACGGCGCAATCGTCGGCGAGAGCGGCGCCGGCGGATACGGTTATATGGCAACGATGGAAACATACACCGACTTCGTCGTGCGGATCGCTTTCAAATGCGATGCGGAAGGAAACAGCGGGCTTTTCTTCCGGTCGCTTCTCAAGGATACCGACATCGTAGGAATTCAGGCCGAGATTGATCCCACACCGAGTAACCTCAACGCCGGACTTTACGAGAGCGGCGGCCGGGCCTGGATCGCCAAGCCGAGCGAGGATGCACGCAAACTCTGCCGCCTCGACGACTGGAACGAAATGCTCGTGAAAGCTGTCGGAAATCACTATGTCACCTATCTGAATGGTCTGAAAGCGGTTGATTTGGTTGACACGCAGCCCATGAGCGATGCCGTTCGCGGCGACACTCCGAAACCGCCCCTTCGGCAAGGAGTCATTGCCCTTCAGCTCCACAGCGGCGGCGGGGCAAAGGTCCGCTGGAAGGACCTCTACGTGAAAGTTCTTTCGGCAACGGAAAAATAGAGCTTCGGCAGGCAGGGCCTGTAGCGCAGGCCCGCCCCGCGGGCCTGCATCCAACTTTCCAGGACTGAATAAGCGTGGACGTTCGATACCTGAAAAGTTCACTCTATATGCAGGCGCTGCGCTCGTTGGGGGAGCGCTCCGCGGATACAATTATCGTTTCTGGCTCGCATATCCTCGAAACCGATGGGGGAGACGCCCTTGACCGGGCTCTGGACCAATGTGATAGAGTCCTCAAACCGACAGGGCTTCTCTTCGTTCAGGGGACGCCGCGGAATCTTCCGGAGAGAATCCTGCCGTTGATGAAGTCTCTCCAGTTCAAGTACTGGATTGTGCTCGAATCGAGCGTTCTTGCAGGTGCGAGTGGTCTGCCAACAGCGCACGCGGCCGTGGTTCTTTTCGCGAAGTCGAAAAAGTCATTTCCCGTCAGCAAGATTCGTTTCCCTCACAGATACTGTCCCTTCTGCAATCGCACGCTCAGAGATTGGGGCGGGAAATCGCACCTGATGAACCCAGCCGGTTACGCCCTTTCCGATGTCTGGCGCGATTTGCCGAAGCGCAACAACTACACAAAGCTCTCTCTGCCGGTCCTGGAGGTTCTTCTGCGGCTGGCGGACTCGGAGAGCGGAACGTGCCTTGTCTTTCCGTATGAGGGGGTGGATTTCGACGGTGGTGAATATTCAGTCGCATTCCCCGTACCGCAGGCGTCCCGCCTGCATCCTCCTCCCGTTCCGCCTCCTCCCGCCGAGATTAACACAATTGACGACGCCCTCCTCGATGTCGTCCATTGCGGAGACGCCGTCGAGGTTCTGCGGGAATATCCGGACAATTCCATTGACCTCGCTTTCGCCGACCCGCCCTACAACCTGGCCAAAGCTTACAGCGAGTACGCCGACGAACAATCCGACGAACGGTACATTGACTGGTGCAACGCGTGGCTCGCGGAATACATTCGTGTGCTGAAGCCCACCGGCTCCCTGTGCATCCTCAACCTTCCCAAGTGGGCGATTTATCACGCGGCTTTCCTCAACAAACACCTCCATTTCCAGAACTGGATCGCCTGGGATGCCATTTCGGAACCCCGCGGGAAAATCATGCCCGCTCATTACGCACTCCTTTTCTACACAAAACATCCGACCGATTTCACCTTCAACTACGAGGATGTCAGCCCGATTGACGCTCCGTCCTTTTGCCTGAGACTCTCCTGCGTCCGCGACCGCAAAGCCCAGGGTGTAAACCCGAAAGTCCCTCTCACCGACATCTGGTGGGACATTCACCGGATCAAGCACAAGCGAGACAGAGACTTCCACCCGTGCCAGCTTCCGGAGAAACTGATGGAGCGAGTCATCCGCCTGTCCTCGGACAAAGGGGATGTTGTCCTGGACGCATTATGCGGAGCGGGCACCACGGCGGTTGTCGCTTACAAGCTCGGCCGGCGTTTCATCGCGGTTGACGTGGACAAACGATACGCGGAAATGACCCGCGCGAAACTCCGGCAACTGGCGACATGGGGCGTTGTTCCCAGACAGTCCGAAGTGAGACGCCGCTCCGAAGTCACGAAAAAGGAACTTCAGCTCGAGCTCCGCAGCCTCGCCGAAACACTCGGCAGGCTCCCAACGAAGGAAGACGTTCAACGGCTCAGCAAATACGACCTTGAGCTAT
>JAUYEE010000110.1 GCA_030691545.1 bacterium
CTACGTCCCGCCGCTTCTCCTGTCCCTGCATTTTCATCCTCCTCGATGCGTTCTGTCTCCATACCACACATACGCTCTATCTGCCGAGGAGTATGGCTCACATCGTTCTCACAGGGAACATGGGTTGGCCGGGCGCTTACCATAGGATATGACTCTTCTGTGTTGGTTCTTGCGCCGGCAGATAGGCCAGACAACGCTTCACCGAAAAGCGCTTCTGTCTGGACTCCGGCGAACGTAACAAGTAAGATGCAACAACAGACTCGCATCACAGAACTCACTTTCCCACAAACTCCGTTCGTTCCCCGCGATTATCCGACATGGGCTTGCGCGACACAATCCAATTTGCGCCTGCCTGTCATTACCCCTCCCTGGCCCCGCTGGCTTTCTGGCGGCTCGTCATTCTCTTTGCGACGGTTGACGCGTCTTCCGCGGTTCGCTAACCTGGATGTCCAGGAAACGAAATCTGCCTATGAGAATCTGGGATTTGCCGCCGGAGAAGCTCTGCCGGAACCATCTGCTCGGCGAGCACAGTGAACTGCACGCCCTTTGGACGATACTGACACAGGGCAGGAAGGGTTTCTCGAATCATCCCGAAACCCGGAGATGGCGGGGGAAGCTGAAAGCTCTGTACGCTCGTCACGAGAAGCTTGTCGAGGAGATGCAGACGAGAGGGTACTGGCACCGAAGTCCGCTGTCGGTCGAGCGTGCGACGGGCGACAGCGAGCAAACCGAATTCCTTGACCTTCCCGACGAGCAGGTCCGAATCCTCCGCAGCCGCGGCTGTGAATGCCGGGTTTAAGTCGCAACTATGGCACAGCGGGCGTGACGACACGGTAGAAGCGGCTGCCCACCCCGTCGGAAGTGGGATCGTGAACCTCGACCACGCCGGTCTCAGCCTGTGGTAAAACGTCGTCGAGCTTCAGCCAATCTCCGCTGGAGAGATCGTCCAGATAGAGGATGGAATACGATTTGCCGGCGGCCGCGACGAACTCCACGACGACGGATGCTGCATTCTTGCTGATGGAGCGCACACACAGAGGGTTCGTTGCGTCGCGCGGGTGGGTTCCTTTACGGTACTCCTCTATATTCGTCAGGCCATCTCCATCCGGGTCGCCCGATGCTCCGTCGTCGCCATCTGCAATCCACGGATTCAGACCGCACGCCGATTCCCAGTGGTTGGGCAAACCATCTGCGTCAACATCGAGATCGCCCCCTTCGGCGTCAATTGCCATAGGGGTAGGGGAGGCGGCTTGCCAGTTCAGGGGATCGTTTCCGTAGGCTTCGCCGACGATTCGTTGAAGGGATTTGCCCGTTCCGTTAGCGTCCTCCGTCCAGGGGTAGGAACTGCGGTACTCGACCTCATCCATAACTACATACGGAACGTTTTCCGTACCCGAAGACCCGGGCAGGATGCTTGAGTCGGGCTTCAGCAGCATGATTTTCCCATGCGAGTCTCCCAGCGTTCCGCTATAAGGACCGAAAACTTCTGTTCCGTAATCCAGACCATAGTTTTCGAGGAACGAGATGAGTGTCCATACATCGCCGTCCGGGTCGAAACCGACCAACACGACGCACTCCCCGGGGTCCAACGTCATACCGCCCGGGAAAGAGTACTCTACCGTGCCTTCAAGTCGCCATGTACTCGACGGCGACGCGGGATCGAAGAGGGGCACTGGCTCCGACGACAAGTTCGTGAGTTCGAGATAATCAAGCGTGGCAAACATCTGGGTGGTGCCGGCGCGGTACATGATTTCGTTCACGACAACGGGGCTGACCGCCGGCCCGGCGTTCACCCCGTTCAACGATGGGCCAACCTGGCGGACGAAATGCTCTTCCCCCGTACTGATAACATGCCTCCCGAGACTCGCGCCCATCTCCGTCGCGCCAAATTCGACGCCATGCGTATAACCCGTGAGGTTGCCGTCCATGTCGGCGGAAAATAGACATGCTTCTTCCCCAAGAGAACTCAGAGCGAATCGCGATGACTCCGGCAAGCTCGCGGCGTTGAAATCATCTTCGTCGAATACAACGTAACCTTTCGAGCGGATTACGGTTCCTTCCGGAATCGGGAACTTCTGAGGATTCCTTGAGTCGTCTGTCAAGAACCATCCTCCGATATCCGCGTCCTCGTTTGTCGGATTGAACAGCTCGATTGCATCAACCTCTGGAGGCTCCGTGTTTGCCAGCACTTCGTTAATAACAATCGGAGGAACGTTTCCAGGGGTTGCGTCGTCTTGTCCGGGGGAGCCGCCGACATAAGCACTGGCACGCCACGCATCTTTCCGTTCCCAATCGTCCGGCGCCGTGTATTGATTGACCGCTACAAGCGAAAAGCCCACGCCGTCCGTAATCACGTGCCAGTCATCGTCATAGGCGTATCGCGCAATCGTCTCGCCGGATGTGGACTTGAGACAGACCGTCTCCCCGCCGTTCCGCAGGTTTCCGACGTACTCGCCAGCGATGTTCCCGATTTCCCCGTACCGCGCCACAAAAGCCTCGAGGTTCTTCACAAGCAACACAAACTCGCCCGGGCCAAGGAGCGGGGTGTTCGCCTCGGTGAACGTGAAGGTGATTCCATCCGTGAATTTCACCCCCACCAGGTCTATGGTTGTTGTTCCAATGTTCTTCAGTTCGATAAACTCAAAATAGTCTTTCTCAAAGGCAGGATTCAGCATCAGCTCGGCAGCCGTCGGATCCAAGGGGTGATAGCTGATCTCTGTGATCACCAGATTGCCGGCGCCCGCGATACGATGAATCGAGAACCTTGCCTTCGTTGTCCCGGACCACTTGCTCGAGAGCGGCGGATTGTTGGGCCCCGTCAGGCTGGAGTGATTGGGGTTGTGAACCCGAGCGATAACATTCGTCGTTTCCGCCAGAGGTATCGGTCCCGTGTAGAGCGTTGCCGTTGCGGAGACGCCCCCTCCCAGAGCCCGCGGGTCCGAGCCGTCAACGGTGTAGTAGATGCTCCCGTTCGACGCGGTCATGGTCAGGGAGAATCCGGGGGTGAGCTGTCCCCCCATCGGGCTGAACACGGGAGCGGACACGAACTGGCTGTCCATGAACGCAATTCGTTGGGCAAACCAGTTCTTCAGATGGTCAATCTCTCCCTGGTATCCCCCAAACCGAGGCGTCTGGCCCCATTTCTGCAAATTGCGGACCTGCGCTTCGCGAAGCTCATCCGCCATGCTGTCAACTACAGAATGAATGTTTGCAACACTGAACTGGTCCTTCCTCAGTTCTTGCCAGCGGTCAATGTACCGCTGGAAGAAATCAATATCCGTGAACATCCGCCCCCACCAGGGGTAGTTGAAGAAATCCGTTCCATCCCCGCCGCCTCGCCAGACGCCGGGATTGGCATCGCGTCCGTCGGTTGATCCCATCGAGCGGTCGAAGTCCCAGATCGGGCCCATCTCAAGTTTCATACCCCGTTTCTTGAACATGTAGCCGCTGAGGCGAAAGGCATCCACGTTGCACGGAAGGACGTTGACCAGGTGATGGTCAATCCACGAGTCCACGTCAACGTACTTCGCGTAGCCGAGTTGCGGGTCCGTGTAGTTCGGCCCGTTCAAGGCGTTCCCGAATTCATCGAAGAAATTCCGGATGTACTGTTCCTGCGCGTCCCGCTCAGGCCGCTCGATCTCAACTTCTTTCGGATAGACGTACAACAACGATTGTCCCGCTGCCCAGAACCCGGAATCTCCCGGGTCCGGCCGGTCAATTTTCAGCATGTAGCCCCCCGTAATTCCGGGATCACGGTCGTGTTCCGGGAAAAGCCTCTCGACGTCCACGCGGTCCTCGTCCCGGCTGATTTTCTCCATCAGAGCGTACACGCCCCAGTAGTCTGCCGCGGATAGCCGCCCTCCGCCCGTGTTAAGGAACACTTCCACAAAACGCGTCCGCACAGCATATCGCCCGACTTGATTGCTCAGCTCGTAAATCAGCGGATTTCGCATGAGGGACGGGTCGAAGCCATACGGCCCCCACATCACCCAGTCCGATTCCGCAGGCATTCCCAGTGGCGAGATATTCTTGTCGTCATCGGCTTCGTTCCAGGCTTCCAGGTTGAGGGAGGGTTTTGGCCATCCCGCCGTACTGGAGCCGCGAATCTTGATTGCCGCGCGTGTGGCGAGGTCCGGTGTCCTGCTCAGGGTGCTTCTTCCGACACCCGTGTCAAACAGGGCCATGAACACCGGCTGATATGTGCTTTGAGACATCCACCCGGCGCCGAAGTTCTCTAAGATCATCAGAGGCAGATCCGACGAAAAGCTTAGCGCGTCCGACTCGAGTCCGACATACGTCTCGCTCACCGTCGGACCCTCCCGTCCGCCGGGTTCAAACACCTTCGCGCGAACCTGCGTCGTTGTGGCAATGGGCAATGGTCCCCCGTAAAGGGATGATGTTGCCGTCGGCACACTCCCATTCGTCGTATAGCGAATCTCTGCCCCCTCCGTCGCGTCGTCCGGCAGAGTCAACTCAAGCGTGAAGCTGTTTGAGAACGTCTTGCTCGGCACGGAGAACTGCACTTTCCCGGCTACTCCGGGGATGGATGGGCCATTTCTCGCCCCCGGTGTCGGCGAAACAAAGTATCCCAACTGCTCGGGCCCGTCCTGCCGGACTACCCCGATCAACTGCGGCCGAATCAGGAGGTCCGAGCTTCCCACCAAGTAGTTCAGTCCGTGAAACGCCAGCACGTTTTTCCCTACCCGCAGCAAATCCAGCGCGGAGGAAACGTCAATGTCCACAAAGGACACCGCCTCCGAATCGTCCCGATTCTGTAAGGCGCCCGAGTCCCAGGTTGGCGACTCAGGAGCGTTCTCGTCCGCGATCTTGTCACCGTTCAGGTATGCGACCATTCCGTCTTCATACTGTAACCGCAACGTCAGCGTATCGAAGGTGGGCAGGTTATCAATCACGAAGGGAATGCGCACGTACACCGTCTGGTTCACATACCGCATCGCCCCGACGTCCAGTCCGACCAGCGTGCCGTAGTCATACCCGACGCCCGTTGTCCCGCTCTGCCATGACCAGTCCTCGAATTCCACCTCGGTCCATGTCAGGCCGAGTGAGTCATCGCTGGGAATCAGCGCTGTCGCCGGCGCCCCCATGTCAAGAAGAACGGTCTGATTATCCGCCTGCTGCCCGAAACCGTACGAAATATCCGGTTCTTGTTCCGGGTAAGCAGGATAGAACTCCGTCACGGGATTGCTGTTTGGGTCCACAAGCGCCAGGTAATCCCCTTCTCTCCTCAGCCGGAAATTCGTGTGGAGCGGGGAGCCGGGCGACCTGCGATCCTTCTCGGAAGCGAATACGACGAGATACCCGTTCGCGGGCAACACAATGTTCGGAAACGGCCATTTGTCAGGCACCTCGAACACATCGGTGAGATGCCAGCCCGCCAGGCTCACCGCAGCCGAGGTCGGATTGTGAATTTCGATCCAGTCGGAACGGTCATCGTCGTCATCAATCGTCGTCTCCTCATTGATGGCCATGAACTCCGTAAGCTGTAGCGTGCTCGACGACGATGCCGCCCAGGCGAGTCCTATACACAAATAAACGGCCGCAAAAACAGCCACCCCGAAGCGCCGCCATACGTGGGGGTGCGGGTCCTTGACGCCCGAACGCTGGGAAGACGACATAGGGGACCGATGCAAGCTGCTCACTGTATGCTCTGTGTGCCAGGGAGAGCGGAGCCAGCAAAACAGCCGCTGTTCCTTGCCGGTCCTGTGCGGGGAGTTGACGCTAATGGATTTCACAATAGTCCTTTTCCGACTCTGGCCGCGTGGGCAACCTCGAGGACACTCGCGGCGCCAAGCACTGCTCCGGCCCGGCGGTTTCTGTGTCGGACCGGCCAGGCGAGCCGTTCTGCTTGCTTGCTGATACCGTGGAAGGAGCGTGCGCAACACTCGCGGGAAACCGCGAACGAGCCTGTTCGAGAAGGCGCTCGCAAGCCCCCCCTTGCATTGCGCTTTTGCGCTAAAGTATACCACCGCTGTCACTCTTTGTCAATTTTCCGCAGAACCAAGCAGCGATTCCGAAGGTTTTGATTTGGAAGGGTCGGACGGGGAGAGAATTGGTGGGTGTAAGGGCAGTACGCAGGCAGGGATGAGGGTTGGAGCGATTCAGGACAGGAGATTTTGGGCTTGAAAGGGAAAGGAGGGGAGAGG
>JAUYEE010000135.1 GCA_030691545.1 bacterium
CCCCCAGGAACAGCTTCTGAGAGAGGCGAGGGAGTTCCAGCGCAGTGCCGAATTTCGCGAGAAGTACTCCCTGCGTGTGGTCGTCGAGCATCGCATCGCCCGACTCCTTCAGTTGGGCATACGCAAAAGCCGCTACTTCGGTCGCAGAAAGACGCTGTTCCAGGTGCTCATGGCGGCGACGGTAGCGAACCTCACCCTGATAGCGAACGCCATTGGCCTTATGGGGGCTCCACGTTGCAGTTTTCTTTTCGCGACATTGTTGTTCGCGCTGTTCCTTCTCATACGAGGGCGCGACAACCACAAGAAATATCTCTCAGCCCCCTGAGGTTATGAGCGCACCCTCGTGACTCGACCAGAACCGTTGCCAAAAAACAGGGCTTTTCGGCTGCGTCTCTAGGACGCGCGTTTCCGCAATCACCCCCTAAGGAGGGTGCCACTCGCTATCCGCGGACCTTCCATGTTCGACTTGCCATGCTGTTGCAACGTCGGCCGCTGTGTGGTATTCTGTTTTTGGTTTGAACGGCGAACGCTTCGTCGTCCGCCGCGTGGCACGGAGCCGATTTGGGGCTTTCCAAGCCCGTACAGGGTGCGAATATGGCATCTCGCCAGAGGCGCGTCGGCGCAACGCACTCCGCCGTGCCACGACACACCGCTCCCTGTTTCGCTCCCAGAGTAACCTGATCCCCAAGAATTCCGCGTAAAAGGCCCGTCCTCTTGCAGCGGCCTGGGCCTTTTTGCCGCACGCCTCTGTGGCTGTCCCGACGACGAAATAAGAGAAGGATTTTGAAAGTGGAAAATGGCCCGGACGGTTTTGGGCCATTTGGGCTGAAAAGATTTGTTGACACGTATTCTGCAGATTCTTGCGGATGGTCCTGACGCTAAGTCCAGTGCGTCTTGGTGAGCCTTTCTGCCCTCGAAGGCGGGAATTGGCCTAACCGGACGGCCGGTGGAATGCAGGGCCACCAGACTGTGTCTCAAATCGGCTGATGGCGGCCGAAGGATAACGATGGTAAAATGATACGAGACAAGACAAAGCCGCTTTCTGAGGATAAAGATGGCGGACAAAGTCGAAATATTTTTCGTCCTCGACACAGCCAGCAGTAAGCTCAGGTATATTGGGTCGAGGGTTAAGCCCTCCTCCGATAAGCCCCAAGAGTGGTGTGTCGTCGACATCCCCAAACAGATTTGCAGTTTCCTCGGCAGACGCGGCGAACGCCCAACACCAGAGCGTCTCGTTCCTCTGTTTGCCTGGGGGTCGCTCGGCCTACCGGCCTTGACCGAAGCCAAAGCCAAAGAATATCCATATATCCCGGAGATCATTCACACTTCGCTGACTTACCGGGACAAATTGATCCAATACGAGAGGGAGTTCTGGAATCGCCGCAACGCTCACGTGGTAGGCAAACGCCCTCGCCTTTACGAAAGAATGACGTGCTTCCACGTCAGAAGAGACTTCCTTTCCGATATCTTCGCCAGGCGCAACAACATATCCATGCCCAAAGACTCCCCTGTTGCCCCTGGGGACATCTACATGTGCGGCCTGAGCAAGATCAAGAATTGCCTGCGACTCAAGAAGGACGATAGGTTGCTCCATCGCCTCGAGAAGATTTCTCCATCTATGCTAATAAAGTGTCGCGTTAGTTCAGAAGTTCTCTATGTCTGTATGGCTGACTGCGCAGGCCTGCCGAAGCTTCCTCCTGCAGATATCCGGAGCGCTTTCAATGCTCTCAAGAAACAGCATGAAAAGGCACCTCTGACGCCTCCCGTTCTTCGGTCCGACTATGTGGTCCACCTTACTTCGGACGACCATAAGGGGTTGTACGAGCACCTCTGCAAAAACCCGTTCTCTGAGGGCGTCCCTCTTACCGAAGTCGTTCATCCCCGAACTATAGCTAACGTCATAAATAACTTGACATGTTCTGGAGGTTTATGTAGGATTCCTTCCGAGGCTGGTAGAAACCTGTTTCGGGAGGAATGCCATGAGAGCATTGACTGTAACAAACCAGGCTGTGACACGAGAAGTCCTTTTGCGGATGGCGGAGAGGGTTCCGGGGGCTTGGGTCGGACTGCGGATCGCTGCAATGTTGCTGGTGCTGGAGGGATGGAGGTCGACAGACATCGCCCGATTGTTCGACGTGGCGCGGTGGAGCGTGGTGAAATGGATCCGCCGGGCAAACGAGGAGGGAGTTTCGGCATTGGAGGACCGGAAACGCTCCGGGCGGCCCTGTCGGCTCTCGCTGGAGATCCGGAGGGACTTGGAGAGGGCTCTCCAGAACGACCCCAAACAGTTGGGCCTGCAACGCAACCGTTGGGACGGAGTTGTGGTGGTCGAATACCTCCGTCGGGTCCATGGAGTGCGATTGAGAGTGCGCCAGGCCCAGCGGTGGATTCGGCGACTGGGGTTTTCGCTGCGAAGACCGATCTACCGGTATGTACAGGCGACGTCGGAAGGAGTCGAGGAATTTCGGCAGACCATAAAAAAAACTCCTGGCGGTGAAACGAAGTAAGGGAAGGCGGATGGCCCTGTTTTTGGATGAAACGGGGTTTTGTCTGCATCCCAAACTCGGTAGAGTGTGGGTGAAGAAAGGGAGGCAGCCCTATGTCCCGACCAAGAGTGAGCACCGCAAACGTCTTAACGTCTTCGGCTGGGTTGACCCCTTGGAGGGCAGACACGGCATGATCCGCCAGGAAAAAGGGAATACGGATGGATTCTTGGGGACCCTCAAGGAAATCCTCCGGCGCTACAAAACCCGCATTGACCTGTGGGTGGATCACGCCCGCTTCCATAAGGGAAAAAGAGTTTCGCAGTTCCTTACAGAGCATACGCGGTTGACTATCGACTACATTCTCAAGTATCACCCTGAGCTCAACTTTCAGGAGGCGCTGTGGAGAACCATGCGTTACGAGGAGACGACAAACACCTACTACGAAACAATGGAGGAATTGGTCCTTGCCGTGTTCAATCGCTCCCAACGCTGGAAGCCCGCGAAGATTCGCCGATTATGTCACTTTACTTAAGACGTTCACTATAAGAACATCACGCTGACCCCAGGGCTCCGATTGCGCATTATCGGTCGGCCCGGTTCTGGCAAATCTGTTGCTTTGTATCAAATCTGCCAACGAAGCCCGGGATGGCAAGTTCTCATAATCAAGCCGACTATACCCTTGACTGAGTTGGGAGCCATCACTTCTTTTTGCAGAAACGTAGCTGGGCCGGTTGCGATCACCTTCGAGGACCTACACAGACACTTGGTGGCTCGCGGAGAACAGATTTTCCTGCATATGTTGACTTGGGTGGATGCATATCGTCCAGATGCAGCAGTTGTTGTGACGTATCGCGCAAACGAGGTGCTTGAAATTGAGCAAAAGATTCGGCCTGGGGAATGGTATGACCGAGGGTTCGGGGACGGCGTATGGCTCGATCCAGCTCCGCCAAGATTCATCCGAGAAGTCCTGAAACTTGCGGCGAGGGTATTCAAGGTGCGCGTTTCAGAGACTGTTTTTGATTCATGGGCGAAGTGGGTTGAAGATTGCGATAACACTCCTTTCTGTCGCGCTGAAACCGCCCGCGAATTGCAGGAAAGCGCGCCTTCCGGTCCTTTTTCATCGCGGATGTTTCTCCTGACGGAAAAATGGAGAATGTTGTTCAACAATCTTTGCACACGCTCGGGACCGGCGGCCTCGCTTTGCTCCCACCTCCTCCAAGCTCTTTCTTTCTTGAACTTGATTGGGGAGCCACGACCGTTTGTTTTGGAGAACGTGTACGAGTTCGTTAAGCTGATCTTCGATGGTGTCGGGAAATTCGACTTCGTGGAATGTGTCCAGATTTTGCACCGATCACAGTGGTTAACTAGCGACAGTGAACGCGTTTGGGTTCACGACCTTCAAATCGAGCCATCAGTCACGGGTTTATTGGAAAAGGGTGGGCTGACGCCGGCTTTTCATCGTCTGTCTGAGAGTGCCAGAAAGCTCGCAGTACGCTTGCCTCCGGACAAGGCCGCGGACATGCTTTCATCTGTCGCGTCGGTGTGCATACAACACCTGCAAATCGAGCAGGCTGGCAAAATGGCCGACTCTGCCCTCAGCGCCGTCCCTATGCATGCGCGTGGCCTCGCGCTGCGAGGTCTGGCGAGAATCGCTAACGGTGCCCAGGAAGCGGGCATTTCGGATCTTCACGCAGCCATCAATGCACCAACTGACAAAAGAGTACCAGCTGGATTGCTACTAGGAGCTTGTCCGAATAATAGAATTTCTCTTGACAACAGGAAGTGAGTGCGCTATATATCGGTCGGAGCAATTGAGGGTCTTTCCCAAGGAGCAAGGCGATGGCGAAAGTGTATAGAGAGTATCAACCCGATCAGCCT
>JAUYEE010000151.1 GCA_030691545.1 bacterium
TCCCGAGCGAAGACCTGGACCGTCCGCTCTCCGAGGTCACTCTGTTCGACCTCCTGAGCGCCTTTTCGGAAGTCCTCGAGAGAGCCGCGAAAGCTGAGAGCGTTCATGAAATCCCGGAGGAGGAAGTCACTGTCAGCGAGCAAATCGCGCTCATTCGAGCGCGATTGCAGAGTGAGAAGGAACTTCTTTTCCTTTCCCTGTTCGCCGAGCGAGCCGGCAGGATGGTCACTATCGTTACCTTCCTGGCGTTACTCGAGTTGATCCGCCTTGGGGAAGTCCGCGTCGTCCAGGACCGTCCCTTCGGTGAAATCCGAATCCTGAGGGGTCGAAGAAGAAGGGACCGCAGAGAACGCGGAGAGCACAGAGAAGAGGATGGGAGTTACCACGAAGGAGACGAAGGGCACGAAGAGATGAAGGCAGGATAGGTGAGGCGATGAGCGGGAAAAGCGATAAGTGGGACAGCGCAAAAACTAAAGCCGTCGCCGAGGCGCTGCTCTTCGTCACCGAAAAGCCGGTCAAAGTCGCCGACATTGTCAAGGCTCTTGGCGACGATGCGTCCATCCCTCGCCTCGCGGTCGTGGCCGCTCTTGAAGAACTGAAAGTCGAGTACATCCAGTCCCAGAGAAGCTTCCGGCTGACGGAAATCGCCGGGGGCTATCAGTTGCGGACACTCCCCGAGTTCGCTCCTTACGTCGCCCGGTTTCTCTCGGGGCAGGAGAGGACTCGTCTGTCCCGCGCGGCTCTGGAAACGCTGGCGATTGTCGCGTACCGGCAGCCGGTCACCCGCCCCCAGGTGGAAGCGATTCGCGGCGTGGACGTCGGCGGCATTCTGCGGATGTTTCAGGAACGTGGACTCATCAAAATAGTCGGGCAGAGCGATTCCCCCGGCAGACCCTTTCTTTACGGAACTACTTCCCTGTTCTTAGAGCATTTCGGTCTGAACAATCTTTCGGACCTTCCACGGGCAAGGGAACTGGCCGTCGGGAAGCCCGCCGCGAAAGACTCTTCCCCAGAAGGCGAGGATGAAGCGGAACCACGACGGGCACGAAGGCATGAAAGAAAAACGAGCCCAGAGGTTGTGATGCAGGCTTCCAGCCTGCCGAAAACGCAGAACGCAGAACGCCAGGAACAAGATGAAAGAGAAACGAGCACATCGGAAACTACATCCCTACAGGAAGAAGATCGAGGAGCTTGACGCGCAGATTGTTGCGTTGATCAGCGAACGAGCTCGCCAGGCTGTCGCCATTGGCAGGGTCAAAGAGCAACTCGGCGAAGAGGCTCTCGACCCCGTCCGCGAAAAGGAGGTGTACCAGCGCATCAGTCGCCTCAACAAAGGCCCGCTGCCGAACGAGGCCCTAAAAGCTGTTTACCGCGAAATCATGTCTGGTTCCCTCGCTCTCCAGAAGACCGTCAAGGTCGCCTACCTCGGCCCGGAAGCTACGTTCACTCACCAAGCCGCTCAGGTCAAGTTCGGACACGCGGTGGAGTACATCCCAACCATCTCCATCAACGACGTTTTCTACGAAGTCGAGACCCGCCGTGCGGATTACGGCGTCGTTCCCATTGAAAACTCCACCGACGGAGCCGTCAACCGCACTCTCGATATGTTCATTGATTCCGACCTGAAAATCAGTTCCGAAATCCTCTTCGAGATTTCCCAGTGCCTCATGGCTCGCTGCCGCAAAGAGCAGATTAAGAAGGTCTATTCAAAGGGGGAGGTTTTCGGTCAGTGCAAGCTGTGGCTTCGGGCGAATCTCCCCCGTGCGGAGTACATCGAGACCTCCAGCACCACCACCGCTGCCCGAATGGCTCGGGACAAACCCGGTTCCGCCGCCATCGCCAGCGAGATCGCCGCGGACCTGTACGGGCTTCGCGTCGTCGCTCGCTCCATCCAGGACATCTCCCGCAACATCACCCGTTTCTTAGTCGTCGGGCGGGGCGAGAGCCCCTGGAGCGGCGACGACAAGACCTCCGTCATGTTCTATACCCGAGACCGCGTCGGCGCCCTTCACGATATCCTCCAGGTGTTCAAGGAGGAGGGAATCAGCCTCACCATGATCGAGTCGCGCCCCTCGGGCAGGAAACCGTTCGAGTACTACTTTTTTGCGGACTTTGTTGGACATATCAGCGACCCGAAAGTCGCCTCAACCCTCAAAAAGCTCAAACGCAAATGCGGCGTCCTGAAGGTGCTCGGGTCCTATCCAAAAAGTGCCTGATGAGAAAGGAGACAGGAGAGCGGAGACAGGAGAGCGGGCTTCCACTCTCTACTTTCTCCTCTCGCCTCTCTAACACATGATTATTGTTCTCAAGGCAACAGCTACTGAGGAACAGAAACGACACATCCTCGAGAAAATCGAGTCTTTGGGGCTCCGCCCTCACGTTTCCGTGGGAGTCAAAAGGACCGTCATCGGCGTCATCGGACCCGAGGACGCCGTCCGCAACGTCCCTCTGGCGGCGTTCCCTGGAGTCGAGACGGTTGTCCCCATTCTCCAGCCCTTCAAGCTCGTCAGTCGCGAGTTCAAAGAGGACGATACCATTGTCACCGTCCGCGGGGTCGAGATTGGGCGGAAGAAGATTGTCGTCATGGCGGGGCCGTGCTCCGTCGAGGGCCGCGACATGCTCCTGGAAGTTGCAACGCACGTTTCCCGGGCAGGCGCCTCGCTCCTTCGCGGCGGCGCCTTCAAGCCGAGAACCTCTCCCTACAGTTTCCAGGGTCTGGGAGAGAACGCCCTGAAATGCCTTGCTGAAGCACGCGAGAAAACCGGGCTGCCTGTCGTCACGGAGTTGATGGACCCCCGCGACATCCCGCTCATCGAAAAGTATGCCGACATGGTTCAGATCGGTATGCGAAATATGTCCAATTTCGCCCTTCTGCGGGAACTTGGCGCCCTCAAGAAGCCTATCCTCCTCAAACGCGGCAACATGGCCACCATCAACGAACTCCTCATGTCCGCCGAGTACATCGTCAGCAGCGGCAATCCCAACGTCGTCCTCTGCGAACGCGGAATCCGCACCTTCGAGACCCAAACCCGCAACACCCCCGACCTCATTTCTGTTCCGGTCATCAAGCAGCTCAGCCACCTCCCCGTCATCGTGGACCCCAGCCACGCCACGGGGAGACGAGACCTCATCGAGCCTCTGTGCCGAGCCGCCATTGCGATCGGTGCGGATGGCCTGTTAGTGGAGGTTCACCCCGATCCGGAAACGGCCATGAGCGACGGACCCCAGTCCCTCGCTCCCGACCAGTTCGCCGATATGATGAGAGGCTTGGCTTCCGTCGCCCGAGCGGTTGGGAGGGAGCTGTGACCCAATCGTCTCGACGCACACCCTCGCCCGGCGGGCAGCGGGAAGAATTGTTCAAGCAGATCGCCATTGTCGGCATGGGACTGATCGGCGGTTCCCTCGGCATGGCGTGCCGCCAGAAGAGGCTCGCCAAAAAGGTTGTCGCGGTCGTCCGCCGTCCCTCGGCGGTTGAGGAGGTTCTCGACCATCATGCGGCGGACGCCGTAACTCTCGACATCGCCGAAGGCGTCTCGCGGGCAGACCTCGTGGTCATGGCCACGCCCGTCGAAGCCATTCCCCTCATGACAAGGAGAGCGCTGGGCGCGTTCTCTCGCCGGTGCATCGTGACAGACGTGGGGAGCGTCAAGGGACAGCTTGTCTCTCGTATGGAGCGGTTGCTGAGGTCTGTGTGCCATTTCGTGGGGGCGCATCCCATGGCCGGCTCGGAGAAAAGCGGGATCGCCGTCGCCTCCGCCAGCCTCTTCGACGGCGCCACCTGCATTATCACGCCGACAAGAAATACCAACCCTGCCGCCGCACGAAAGGTTGAACGCCTCTGGGAATCCCTCGGATGCCGTGTCGTTTCCCTCAATCCCAGACAACACGACCTGAGCATCGCCTTAGTCAGCCATCTCCCCCACGCTGCGGCAGCCTGCTTGGTGAATGCTCTGGCGCACGCCTCCCGCGACCCCCTTTCCACGGTCAGCCTGGCCGGTTCGGGTTTCCGGGATACGACGCGCATCGCCGCGGGTTCCCCGGAACTCTGGGTGCAGATTTGCATGGCGAACCGGGACGCACTCCTCCGCTCCCTCGCCGGTTTCGCAGAGAACCTCTCCGAGTTCGCCGCCCTCTTGCAAAAGAAAGACAGGAAAGGCCTCCACGCCTTCCTCGAGAAAGCCAAACAACTGAAGGACACAGCCGACTGCTCTCAACGACGAAACGCAACGGACAAGCGAACGACATTTCACGACACGACAGAGGAGTAGCATGGAATCCATCGAGGTTATGAAGGCCCGCGCAGTTTCCGGGACAATCGTCCCTCCGGGCGACAAATCGCTATCACATCGCGTGCTGATTCTTTCCGCCATTGCGGATGGCGATTCGACCATCACCAATTTTCTTCCGAGCGAGGATTGCCTGTGCACCGAAAGGGCTCTTCGCCAGATGGGCGTTCGCATCGAGCGCCCCAGCAAGACCGTCAGGAAGGTCCATGGGGTCGGCCTTCGCGGTCTCCAGCGTCCCCAAACCGACCTGTGGATGGGAAACTCCGGAACCTCCATGCGTCTTCTGGCGGGGCTGTTAGCTGCCCAGAACTTCAAATCCATCCTCAAGGGGGACCAGTCCCTCGAAAAAAGGCCGATGAAGCGAATCATCCTCCCCCTCACCATGATGGCAGCCGAGGTCTCCCCGGGAAATAAGAAGGGTTTTCCGCCGCTGTACATTTCCGGGCGAACCATCCACGGTGTCCACTACACCTCCCCCGTCGCCTCCGCTCAGGTGAAATCTTGTCTCCTCCTCGCCGGGCTTTACGCGGATAGTCCGACGACCGTTACGGAACCCTCAAAATCGCGCGACCACACAGAGCGCATCCTCCCCCATTATGGCGCCCGCGTTGAAGTTGATGGCAATTCCGTCACCATCTACCCCGCGGAGTCCCTCCATGCCCTTGACGTCGAACTGCCCGGAGACATCTCTTCGGCCGCGTACTTTGTTGTGTTAGCCACGCTTTACCCCGGAGCCGAACTGACCATCCGGAACGTCGGCCTCAACCCCACGCGCACCGGCGTCCTCGGGGTCCTGAAGCGCATGGGGGCCAACATCGAGGTGGACACCTCTCGCTACGGCGAGCATCCCCTCGGAGAACCTCGCGGCGACCTCATTGTCCGGCACTCCAGACTAACTGGCATAACCATCGGCGGGGAAGAAATCCCCCGGTGCATAGACGAATTGCCCATTCTCGCCATCGCCGCGTCGCTCGCCCAGGGGACCACCGTCATCAAGGACGCCGCGGAACTCCGCGTCAAAGAGTGCGACCGAATCCGTGCCCTCGCTGCCAACCTCCGCAAAATGGCGGTCAACGTCGAGGAAATGGAGGATGGCCTGGTCATCGAGGGCAGGGAGGGCTTCACCCCGGCAACCGTTGACTCCTTCGGCGACCACCGCATCGCGATGGCGTTCATCATCGCCGGCCTCCTTGCCGAGCGAGCCGCCACGACCGTCACCGACATCGCCTGCATCAAAACCTCCTTTCCCGGCTTCGAGGAACTCATCGCCCAATTCCGATAGCTCGCGATAATGGCCGAGCAGAAGGTGTGCGGCCAGGTGCAGGATTTCGTTGCTCTTCGCCCGGGGAGGCGGAGGAAGTCCTCACCACGAAGGTCACGAAGGACACGAAGGACGGCAAGGCACTTGCCAGAGCGCAAGCGAGCTGGGAAATTGGGGTCGCGGCTACGGTGAGCGGGGGCGGCGGACGCACCGGAAGCCGAACGGGTCGGCCGGTGAGGGCCTGCGGAGACCGCACGAGAGGTCGAGGGGAGTGCTGTAACAGGAGCCGCCTCGCCAAACGTGTCCGCTCTCATGCGAGGGGGGCGGCCCCGTTGGGTTATCCGTGATCCCGTTCTCCACACAGTATCGATAGTAGTAACAATAGAAGTAATCGTTGCACAACTCCATGGCGTTCCCCGCCATGTCGTACAGGCCGTAACCATTCGGGGGGTAAGAGCCGACCGGGGTTGTGGGGGCGCCTATCGCTATGTATCCGTCATTGTCGTGGGGGTCGCCGCTGTCAGCGTAGTTCGCCTTGCTGCCATCAATTTCGTCTCCCCAAGGGTACACGGCGCATTGGAGTCCACCTCGCGCGGCGTACTCCCATTCTGCTTCGGTGGGCAGCCTGTATCCGTCCGCACCGAAATTACATTCCAACGTGTCCAGGTCGTAGCAGGGGGTTAGGCCCTCCTTCTCACTTCGCCAGTTGGAGTACGCCGCGGCGCCCCACCACGCGACCCTCACAACAGGATGGAGGTCCCTGTCGAACACGACCTCGAGGCTGTCGGAAAACTCGTCGTAGAAGATGTCACAACCTGGGATCGACGAGGTGCGGAGCCATACACAAACGCGAAGGGGGTCCTCGGCACTGCAAAGCGCGAGGTCACCAAATGGTGCCTCCTCGCCACTGACAATCTCCCCCGCCTGCCACGCGGCGTTGAGGAAGGCGCAGAAGTGCGCATTTGTCAGCTCTGTCGCGTCCATGAAGAAGGTGTCAACGCGCACAGTGTGGACGGGGACAGAGTAGAGCGGGTCCAGGCCGAAATGGTCCCCCATCTCGTAGGCTCCCCCGGGGATGCGCGCCATGCCCGCCGGGACCAGCTCCCTTATCTCAAGCCGGTATAACTTCAGGACGGCCTCCCCTGCGTCGTCGTACACCGACATCTCGGCGCCGGTTCCCCGGAGGTAATCTCCAAGAGGTTCCCAAGGCCCGCTCGGCCACCAGCTCCAGGACACGCGGTACTCGAACCCGGCCTGCGAGTCCCACGCGATCTTCGGGCCAGCAGTTATTGACTTAATGCAGGGCCTCTCCGCCGGGGCTGTGCCCGGGAGGAGAAGCAGCAGCCAGGCAAGACACGGTGGAATCCCTTGAGCCACTTTCGCCACGGTCATGGTTTCTCCTTTCATCTAATCGGCCCCGCCCCCACCCGAGCATGCTATGTCACGTTGAGCTTCAACCGGTTTACGCCTGTCTTTGCCGGCCGGGAGGCCGGTCACTCGCAACGATACGGTCGAACCACAGGGACGCGGTAGTAGTAGATTCGGTCTTCGATGCCCTCCGGCGGGTCTTCTAACACATCCTCGGCTCCATAATATTCGAACCCTTTTCCGGGAACCACGTCTATGTACGGCGATCCTGCGTACCCCCCAGTTATGTACTTCCACCGCTCGTGCCCGTCGCCCTCGTCGTCGAGCCATAGCTGGACCCATCCGTAAGACACAGGGACCAGTATCTGGTCGTGGCACCACCACGGCTTCCCCGTCTTGGCGGGCGCGCCATACTCAAAGAAAGGTATGTCGTTCAGCGTCGTGCCAATCGGGTAGGGATACCCGAACTCGACGTAGCGGTCCCCGAACGGGCTCCTGAACACCATGAGTTCCGCGGGCCGGGAGGGGACGAAGCCGAGGAACGTAATCGCAGTGCGAGAGCCGGTCGCTGCGACAATGCGGAAGGCCTCGCCTGAACTGAATCGCTCGTACGACTCGACAGGAACAAGAGGAGGATCGGGGGTTGTGTACCACTTCGGCTCGTTCCCGCTCCATTTCACCTGGAGCTGGGTCCAGCTTGAGTCCCAGTCCGGATGGCCAAGCTTCAAGAACTCGATTTGGTCGTTCTCGAGCAGATGTTCACCGTTGGGGTCGCCCGCGATCATGCTGCCCAATCCCTCATCCACGTGGCCGGGCACCCCGTTAATCGTCTTGTACTTCAGCTCGAGCGGGATTGCCATGAAACCACTTACGAAGCCCGGGGAGCCTACGTCCTGCACGTCCGCGTTCACCAGGCCGACCGGTCGGGTGAACTGGCCTGCGTACGCGCCGGTCTTGGCCAGGATCTTGTAGTAAGCCTGGGTACCGCTGGCGAAGCTGACTTGCGTGTCGTCCCATGAGAGGGGGTCTCCGTTCCCCGACACGGTGGCGCGCTCCTCCCATGACATGTAGTTCGTGAAGCGGTCCGTGCTCCTATAAACCCCGTACAAAATGCCGTTGTCAGTTCTCCAGGTGATAGTGACCTTGTTCTGTGCAAAGACCCTTTTGACGCCGATCATCTGACGGAAGGGGTGCCTTTCGTCGGACCCGATGTCAATGGCGCCGATGATCCTGTAATCGCCGTCAACATCCTTCCCTTTCTTGAAGTCGCTTGGCAAGCCCGTTGTCGTTCCCGCACCAACGCACGGAGTCTCCCCCTGAGGCACCTCGGAGGTATCGGCGATGTGGTATGCACCGTAAACCGAACCCACGAAGCGCGGGTCATAGCTGAAGTTATGATCCCCGGCGTCACCGTCCTGTATGCAGGAGTACGTAGCGCTACAGTTCTTCAGGTCATCGCCATTCTCCCACACAATACAGTTCTTGATGGTGGGCGAGGCGCCCAGGTCGAAGTAAATTCCCGCCGTACCCGGTGGTCCGCTGTTATAAGCGACAGTGCAGTTCGCGATCAGCGGGGCACACGAGGTGCCTTCGCAACGTATCCCGGACCCACCCACTATGGACGTATTGTCGCAGATTGTGCAGCCCCATATCCCGGGCGAGCACTGCTTCGCATAAATGCCCCCGCCATCCCCCTTGTACTGGTCGTCCCACTTGTCGCGTGTTGACATATTGTGCTCGACGACGCAGTTCCAGATGGTGGCCGAGCAGTTCTGGTCGAGGTAGATGCCGCCGCCTCGGTATGCCGAAGCGCGGTTGTGCGAGATGACGCAGTCCACGATCTTAGGGTCCGAACCGAGGGTGCAGTAGATCCCGCCGCCTCCCATGGTTAGGTCACCTCCTTGTTCGCCGGGGACGCCCGCGGTATTATTGGAGATGATGCAGCGACGAAGCGTAACGAGGCGGCCTGCGGTCCTGCTGCACGACGTTATGTACAGCCCGCCCCCGGCCTTGCCCGAGATGGCCCTGTTCTGGTGGATGATGCAATCCTCGACGGTTACGGAGGAGTTGTCGAGGAACATGGCCCCGCCAAAATCGGCGTCGTTGTCTGTGAACAGACAGTCGCGGATCAGAATGTCCGTGCAGTTGCTGCATATCATGCCCGCGCCTTGGCCTGTGTACCCGGAGTAAGCCTCGTTCCATCTCCGGGTGACGGCAATGGCGGCGATGGTTATGTCCGTCTTCCCGTCAAGCTTGATCAGCGGACAAGACGCGCTTGTCTCTATATCGTGGGCGTCCAGGATCGTCGCCCCGTGACCGCTTCCGATTATGTCCACGTGAGACTTTGCGACAATCTGCTCGTTTCCCTCCAGATAATCGAACCTGCCCGGCAGCAGGAGGACTGTTGTGTCATCCTGGGCAGCGCCCACGGCTGCCTGTATCGAGGGATAGGGTCTCAGGGGGGACCCGTCCGGGCCTCCCTGATAACCGGGGCTGACGAACAAGCTTTCTCGGGCGAGAAAATGGAAGCCCCAGTCCACGTGCCTGGTGTCGTACCTGTTGTCCGGTGCGGTGGTGTATGCGGCGAGGCCGGCATCTGCGGCCATCACCGAACCCCCGTCCATGAGCGTGGAAAGCTGCTGGAGCCTGTAGCGCTCTTGCCAGTCGCTTGCTTGCCAGTCCGGATATGGCGACTGGCTCAGCACCTGGGAACCGTTCCCTGGCGAGCCCCCCGACACGTCCTCGTCATTGTCCCAGAAGGCGTTGTAGTAATTGTAAACGTCGCCGGCGCCGGATATCAGAATACCCTCATTGTCGTGCTTGCTGAAGATGGAGTCCTGGATGTGTGTCTCTTGTCCGGACCCGGGAGTCGCCTCCACGCCCGTTTCGTTCATGTCGAATGTCGAGTGAAGCACCTGGACGCTGCCCGTGGCCTTCACACCATGGCAGTTGTGAAAGACCAGGTTGTTGAAGAGCATGTTGCCGTTGCTGACCTTCGCGCCATACGTGCTCAGGGAAAAAACGCTGCCTTGAATGGGTTGGTTCAGTTGCCGCTGCACGTTCAATCCGTCGCTGAGCCAGATCGTTCTCGTGAACTGCACGCGGCTGTCGGCGCTCGCGGTGGAAAGAAGCTGAACATACGGGTTCGCCGTGGGGGAGGCGCCGAACTCGAATTTCGGCGATTCCGCCTTCATGGACATTGACCTGGCATTTGAGAAGATATTGTACCCCTCGGTGATCGGGTGGCCGATTGAATCTAACTTCGCCTGATCGCTGACCTGCAGGTATCCGGGGGTGTACGTCGTCCCGCTCCGCGCAGTGTTGATTCCCACGACGACGCCCGGATCCAGGGTCAGGTTGGCCCCTTGGCCCGTGAAGGTGCAGCCGTTGGGCGGGGTGGCGCTGGCCTGAATGAACCTGTCAACCCGGCAATGGTGATACCCGATGTCAACATTGCTTGTTGGTTCCTCACTGTCCACCTTTCCCCACGTCTCAGCCCAGTAGTGGTTCCCGCTGGGAACCTCCTCGGGGGCTTCCACCGTGAATGCGTTCGTGCCGAAGCCTGCGTCTTGCGCAGTCCGGGAACCTGCATCCTTGAGGTCCTCGTCAAACTGGGAACCGGGGCCTGTTATGAGGAAAAAGTCGCCCAGAGGCGACGTGCCGTAGAGCGGCTCCTGTTCGTCAAGCTCGATATCATCCGCCCCGCCCGCGTTATAATAGTTAGATGTGTTGTCCCAGAAGGCGTTGTGGTGGACGCCAGGCAGCGGCCCCCCTGACCCATATATCCCCACGGTGCAACGGGTGAAAAGGTTCTCTGCAACGTCTCCGGTCGGTGGATAGGTCGCCGATATGGACAGACCGCGATAGCAACCGTGGATGGTGTTGTTCCTGATCTGGATCTCCTCCTGATACCAAACAGTCAGGTATATGCCGTATCCCGATACCGGGTCCAGGGTTGTGCGGAAAATGAGATTGTTCTGGCACGGCACGGAGCACCAGTTCATAGATATCCCGGTGCCGGCGTCCTGTATGACGTTGTTTGCGATGGGTGGTTCCCCTGAGGGGTCCGCAAGGTCTCGCCAGGTTCGGACCGCCGTATAAGCATAGCTCAACCTGCAGTACCTCACAACCGACCACTCGGAGGAGCCGCTCTGGAGATAGATTAGGTACAACGCATTACCATCTTCGGCCCCTGGAATCTGCTCGCCGCAGTCGTCATTCTTGGCCTTTGTGAAGGTTATGTAGTTGTAAGGCTCTCCTTCCGCGATGATTCTATTCTGTATGTATATGGACTTGGCGGCTTTCACTTTTACCGTGGTTCCCGGAAGGAGCCTAAGCGTGGCAGACACGCTCAGGTCACCGCTTACCCAATACGTCTGGCGGGGGTCCCACATTTCGTCCTGCGTGATCGGCGCCGACTTCGTTTGGAAGTCGAGCACAACGGGAAATTCCGCATCATCCAGAAATGATTGAGGGATGCTCTCCACAAGGTATGTCCCGCCGCCAGGTTCCGGGGTGTCCAGTCGCCTCTCAGCCTCTGTGCAAGGCAAACCGGACGCGTCTAGAACGGGGGACACCCCAAACCACCAGACTGGATCCTCTTGCTGCTCTCCGTCCGGCATCGTCATGGTTCGCGCGAAGACCATGTTGTCGCCGACGGACGGCTCGGTCACCAGTTGGGCGGACGAGAGGTCAACCTCTGCCCCTCCAATCCTAAGGGTGTAAGCGGGGTCAGCGGCATAGTCACTCAGGACGATCTCCGTGTACATGTGGATGCGTGTCTGCTCCGGATCGAGCTGTTCGCCCAGTCCAATCGGTTGTGTCATTACGACATTCTGATGGAACCCATCCTTCTCGGCGACAAATTCAACATGGAGTCCTTTGCCAAGGGCATCTGCGAATCGCAAGGTGGACGGGGCATCTGCCGGCACAAACCCCTGGATGTCAGGGTCGAGCAGCGCGAGGCTGACGCTCGCATTCGCGTCTGAAGCGATCAGGCGTGAGGGCCGCAGCAACACTCGGTGCGAGTCAATCGAATAGGTGATCCAGGAGCGAAGCGTCTTGCCTACAGAAAGGTTGTACCCGCAGCGGTCAATGATGAAGCCGTCAGGCGTCTCCCTCCACTCCGGGACGGCGGGCACGAGGTTCCCGCTTCCGTCCCAGTAGCAGAGGCCGGAGGCTTTCTCGTGGATATACGATTTAACGGTCTCCACGGTGGTACTACCATCGGGATGAGTCGTCTCGACGTCGCGGGCAATCTCCCATATCCGGGTGTGGTCGTCCCTGTTTTCGACAATTTCAACCGGCGGATGCTCGGCGATGACGCGGGAGGACACGACAGCCCCACTCATTGGCTCATCTGAATCGCTTGCCGTGAGTGGGGGGGGGGGGGGGGGGGGGGGGGGGGGGGGGGGGGGGGGGGGGGGGGGGGGGGGGGGGG
>JAUYEE010000155.1 GCA_030691545.1 bacterium
CGCTGTCGCACCCGCCCAGATAAGGCTGCGATGCCAGTGGGGTCTTTCTAATTGAGGCGCCGCGATTTTCACAAGGAGGCGTTGTTTACCGCTCTCCACACGCGCGGCGAGTTCGTCGAGGCGACTTTCCTCCGCGGCGAGCACGCGCTCACAGCGTTCCATCGCCTCGAACTGAGACCGGCACGCCTCACACTCTGAGAGATGCCGGGAGAGGAGTTCGGACATCTGCCCTTCGTCCGCGTCCTTCACGTGGAGAATTTCTTGCCCGGCATCCCGGCACGTCAACTTCTCGTCCATTTGCGCTCTACCTATCTACAAGTTTCCTGCGAAGCACATCACAAAGGCGTCTTCTCGCCTGGAACAACCGCGACTTGACCGTTCCGAGGCGACAGCGGAGAACCTCCGCAATTTCGCTGAGCGGCAGGCCATCGAGGTAATGCATCGCTACCGGCACTCGCAACTTCACTGGCAACCGCTCCAGAGCCTCCAGGACAAGCTTCCTCTCTTCCGAACCGACGGCTTCTGCCGCGGGGGATGCATTCCGCGACTCCGCATTCTCCACCTGGCGAGAATGACTCTCCCCTCGCACGAAGCCCAGTCGCCTCCGAAGCTTTTCTCTTCGGTAATGCCGGCAATACTGGTTCAGCATAATCCGATAGAGCCAGGTGAACAGCGAAGATTTGCCGGAGAAACTCCCGAACTTCCGGAAGGCCGCGAGAAACGTCTCCTGCACGATTTCCTCCGCGAGGCACCTGTCCCTCGCGACAGAAACCGCCGCCCGAAGCACCCTGCCGTAGTGTTCGTCCACCGCGCGGGCGAAATCTTCAGCCTTATCCTGTCCGGACATCGCGTTTGTTTCCGTAATCGTTAGAGCCGCGAGAGGAAGAAAGGTTCGCTTTTTTCGGATGGGGGTACAAGCTTCACTTCAGACAAGTTCGCACAACTTCAAGGTCAGGGCAAGATGTGAAACAGGGAGGGTGAGGCCACATTTGGGGGGTGCTGCTCACGTACATCTGGCAGATAGACAGCGCGATCCGGCCACAAGTGAAGCTCTATCACGCCCCTTCAGGGCTACCGGAGGTTGGGCGGGACGGCATCCCAAGGCGTTGCCGCTACCTGCTGCGGGGATTGCCAGACCCTTCCTCTTTCAGACACTTTCTGCAGAACGACCTCGTAGCAGGAGATGAGGGAAGGGAGGAGGGCGGCGTAGGAGATGTAGCCGATGCCGCGGTCGCCCCAGGACTCGGACCAGGAGTTGATGAAGCCGAACCAGCCGCGAGTTCCGTTGTGCTCCAACTCGTCGTCATAGAAGGCAAGCGCGACGGCGTGTCCGCCGAAGGGGGCGTCTGCCGGTGTAACGAATCCATCCGGCCCGACGGCAAACCAGTTGTCGTCCACGAGGAGTCCGCAGGCAATCGGTCGCCGGCAAAGGGCTTGCTTGATAAGAATGGGTGTGGATTCGGTGACGCCGTCCTTGAGCAGATTCCGGTACTCGGCGATTCGCCGGGTTCGGGCTTTCTGGAGGATTTTGAGAAAAGCAGCAGCCTCGAGACGAGTCGTGTCACCGGGGAGGTACGGCCAATCCTTTTCATCGCAGACCCCGTAATGGCGGAGGACCCTCGCCGCGGCACGGAGGGTTGTGCCCTTTTGCTCGACAAAGTTACCGGGGATGTCGTCCACAATTCGAGAGATGTTGTAGCAGAAGCGCTCGCTCGCATTGAGCTGCTCGCCGGTCTGTCGGAGGTGTTCCATCTCGTAAACCTTGAGCATCCCGTACGCCGCGCAGGAGGCTTCGTCCCCCTGCTCCCTGATGGGGCCGTGAAGATGCAGCCAGCTCTTTTTGGAGGGGATTTCCTCCGCCTCGCAGGGCGGGGGGTAATCGCTGCCGAGAGGCGTCTCGGGCAGGACGCCTCTCTCGAGGACAGCCCGACGGTATCTCTCGATGTCTGCCATTGTTATTGTCTCTCAATCCCGCAGGGCGCTTGCGGCGACGGCACGGGAGAATGCTGGGGGACCCATGCGACGAACAATTTCTGCCCCTCGTACGATTCGTGAAAGCTCAGGGTCGCTCCGCTTGCGACAAACTCGTTCTCACCCGGGGCGGACGGCACAACCCGAAAGAGGATCGGCGCGTCATCCGTGGACGAATAGCCGACGACGGCAATGTGCCCAATCTCATAGGGCCTGTGGATACTTATCTGCCCGCTGCGAACTGTGTGAAGCTCGCACTCGAAGAGGGTATCAGCACCGTAATGCTCGTCGAAAACATCCCAGACCCGCAGAACAGCCTCCTCGTCGTAAAGCGGCGGCGGGTCGGGAACGGTCCCGCAGCTAACCACGAGCAACCACAGCCCAAAGAAGGCGACCCGTGCCCGGCTCATTCTTCCTGCTCCCGCGAGGGCGTTTGATTCCCCGGATCGGCCTTCTCGCTGCACGGCAGGCTTTGACTGTCGGCTTTCTTCAGGCGAAAGAGGGTGAAGGAACGGGATTCCCGGTAGCCGACCTTTTCCTCGATGGCTTTCTTTCGAGCGCCGGTGAAAATATCGCTCACTCCCGCGAGAACGATGTCCCAGGGAAACGGAGAAGAGCCCACCACGGGGCGGGATAAGGTCTCCGCGGGCTTCACCTCCGCGCTCGAGCGGTAGGAGACGACGGAGATGTCATTCACCACGCAGCCGTTCACAAGACACATCAGGATGAGAAAAGAAAGAAACGTGCATGCCGCACGAAAAGGAAATCGCCACTTTGCCCGTTGCTCCCAGTCGTAACCGTTCATCGCTGCCCTCCGTTTCTGTAACGTTTTCCCGCGAGCGCAAGAAGAAAGGCAGGAGCGCGACGGGCGGCTGAGCACCGCATCGCGCCTCCTGCCCTGTTTTCTTTGCAGCGGCCTTGCTTGTAACTTTATGGCAGCATATTACTTCATTTCCGCTCTTTTGTCAAGACCCATTCGGGACCCGAATACAATTTTCGTGCTCCCGGCGACAGGGGGCGAACATCCGGGTTCCGAGGCAGACCCATCTGCGGGGTTGACCCCAGCTTTGCCTGCTGAGGTGCGTCTTCATCTCTCGAAAACGGGAGCAAAGCTCGCACACTCCAAGCCGCCTCGCGTCCCCCTGGGAGGGACGACCTCGGGGTACTGCAAGGCAGCTCGCCCCAGGAGTCGGGCATCACGTGTCCATCTAAGATGTCCTTCACTTTCGCAGGTCGCGCCATGTATACTGGGGCATCGTCCGGCGGGAGCAAAAACCCGAATTTGCACAATGAGTCCTTATGCGGGAGGGTAAACATGAGTCCAATTGCCATCAAGGGACGTGCGTGCGTTCTTGGCACGGTAACGCTCTTTGTGGTCGCATCCAGCGCGTTGGGTCAACCCGACCTGAGACCTACGGGGATAACCGCCCCGGCGTTGGGGACGACGCAGCACACGATTGACGTCTCGTGGGACGCGGAGAACCGGGGTAATGGGGAGGCGAAGGCTTCGTGGTATGACACGCTGTATCTGTCGGCGGACGAGGTTGTGGGGGCAGGAGACCTCACCCTTGCACAGTTGGCGCGGTCGCAGCCGGTGGCGGCTGGAGGGACTTACACTCTCGCGCAAACTGTGACCGTGCCGAACGTCGCCGCCGGGAATTACTATCTCATCGTGCTGGTGGACGTCTACAACTACGTTTACGAAGAAAGTGAGGCCAACAACCAGTTTACCAAGGCCATTGCGATCACTGGCCCGGAAACCCTTCGCATCGTCGCAATCAATAAGATGGCGAATGGCAGGCTGCGAATTGACTTTCAGAGCATTTCTGGTCTGACGCACCATCTTGAAACATGCGGTGCCATGGAAGAAGGGCTGTGGGCGAGAGAGCCTTTCTATATCACGGAGGATGGGACCGAGACGCAGGAGGAGATTGCGGGAACTGGAGCCACTCTGAGCATTTACGTTGTACCTGCCGGACCCCGCGCGTTCTACCGGATAGCAGCGCCTTAGGCGTGTCGTCGCAGAGCTGTGCGGGCGGCGGAGTCGGCTGGCAGTGTTTGCCCGGGTTGTGCTCAGGTCACCAGACGGGCGCGGACGAATCTCTTGCCGGGGAGTTGACGGATGAGGCGTTTCACTTCCAGGCGGAGGAGAATCACGGAGACCTCTTTGGCGGGGAGAC
>JAUYEE010000167.1 GCA_030691545.1 bacterium
AGCGTATCCCGGTTCTCCCCTCTACCAATCCCGCTCCCCCGGAACTCACCCCACTGTCCCCTCAACACCCCTCAATCTCACTCGTCGCCATTGTTCCCCTCCCCGCCACTCGCACGCTTGCTCGATTCCGCACGACTGGCGCAGCTCAAGGATGATTGACCGAATGCTTTCGCTTGTGCTACGTTTGACACTCAAGAAAAGACGGACATAGCCAATAGCTGAATCTCGAAGGACTTTGAAGTCCGCCGCCGGGGGGTGGAGGACGCTAAGGCGTGTTGCCCGGCCTTCTGCTGGGCGACGCGGAGCTCTGTGAGTCCCTCACAGGGGGGAGCATAGAGTTTTTTTGTCCCCTCGAGAGGGCTATGAACGTCGTTTTTCATCCATAACGTCGCTCCCGAAAAGACTGACTTCTATCTCATGAGGCTCACAAAATGAAGGATGAGAGCAAGACGAGAGAGGAACTCATCGAAGAGCTGAAACGACTGCGCCACCGCGTCGCTGGGTTGGAGGCCGCCCAGGCCCCGCGCGGTCCAAAGGAAGAATGGAGCGCGACATTCGACGCCATAAGCGACGGCGTGTGCCTGCTGGATCCAAAGGGAAAGATCCTGCGGTGTAATGCCGCCATGGCGCGCCTTCTGGGAAAACCGTCCCCCGACATCATCGGGCGAAGATGCTGCGAACTGATGCATGGCACACGGAACCCCATCGTGGGATGCCCCATCGTGCGCATGCAGGAATCGCGAAAGAGGGAGACACTCACCCTAAAGGTTGATGACCGATCGCTAAATGTAATTGCAGATCCGGTGCTGGACGAAGCTGGATGTCTGACGGGCGCGGTGCACATCATTGCTGATGTTACTGCCCGGAAGAAAGCCGAGGAGGCCTTGCGGGAAAGGGAGGAGCAATACCGGCTGCTATTCGAGTCGGCCCCTGTGTCCATCACACTGGTCGGCTTGAACGGTATCGTGCTTGACTGCAACCCGGCCGCCGAAAGGGTTGCGGGCATCCCGAGGGAGGAAATCATCGGGAAGCATTTCACAAAACTGGGGGTTCTGAACGCGAGGGACCTGCCCGGATACGTAAAGCTGCTTTCAGCCCTGGTCGCGGGGAAGGACAGCGGGCCTGCAGCGTTGCGGGTTACGGGCAACGATGGAGAAGCTCGATGGCTCGAAGCCTTTCCCAGTCTGCTGCGCAGAGGCGGCAAGCTCCACGCTGTTCAGGTCATTGCGCGGGATATAACCGAGGAGAAACTCGTCGAGGAGCAGAGGAAAAGCTATGTGCGCGACCTCGAGTTTCTATCGAAGACCGCGATGGCGTTCTCCGAACTGCCCGCGGACGCGGACATCTATGGGTTCACGGCAGAGCGACTCAGAGAACTCGTCGGCGAAGCGATTATCCTGGTCAACTCCTATGACGCGGCGAAAGACACTGTGTGCATTCGCGCCGTTGCGGGTTTGGGCAAATCCGTTCGGAAACTGTTCAAGATCGTGGGCAGAAATCCCGTCGGGATGGTGTTCTCGCTCGATGACATGGCGAGAGAAGGACTGAGGAAGGGTCAGCTCATCCAGGTCCCCGGTGGGGTTTATGAGTGGACTTTCCAGCGCGTCCCTCAAGGCATTTGCCATGCTGTCGAGAGGGCCGTCGGCCTGGGGGACATGCACGCCATGGGCTTCGTGCGAGAAGGGCAACTGTTTGGCAACGTGAGCCTTGTCATGCGAAAGGGCGCCACTCTCAGGAATACCGATATTATTGAGGCATTTGTGAACCAGGCCTCCATCGCCTTGCAGCGGAGAAAAGCCGAGGAGGCGCTGCGCCAGTCGGAGGAAAAGTGGCGTTCTCTTGTGGAAAATGCACCAGACATCATTATCACCCTGGACCCAGACGGTACGATTTTGTTTATCAACCGCACTGTGTCGGGCCTCACTCCAGACAAATCAATCGGAACAAGCGTGTATGATTACGTACCGCCAGAATTTCATGAGACGATGAGGAAATCCTTTCAGACGGTAGTGCAAACGGGAGAGGCTGCCGGCTATGAGGTCGCTGGGGTCGGGGCGGACGGGACCACTTCATGGTATTTCAGCCGTGTGGGGCCTATTAAACACCATAGAAAAGTCGTCGGCTTGACTCTGATTGCCGCCGACATCACGGAGAGCAAGAAGGCGGAGGAAGAGAAGCGGTCGCTTCAGGAGCAACTGGCGCAGGCGCAGAAGATGGAGGCTCTGGGGACGCTGGCCGGGGGCATCGCTCACGAGTTCAATAACATCAACGCCGTCATTATCGGATATGCTGACCTGACCCTGCAGACGGAGGGCCTCTCGGACCTTGCTCGTCGCAACCTCGAGACCGTTCGTGCCTCCGCGACGCGCGGCGCGAACTTGACCCGGAGCCTGCTGGTCTTCTCCCGAAAGGATGTCGGTGAGAAAAAACCCGTCATCCTGCGAGATGTGGTAGAAGAGGTGTTGCAGATGACCGCCACGGAGTTTGCCAGCGAGGGGATAGAGATTTCGGTGACTCACTCGGCAAATGTTCCGCCGGTCATGGCCGATGCCTCCATGCTGGAGTCGGTGGTGATGAACCTGGTCATCAACGCCAGACATGCCATGCTCCGGTCGAAAGTGAAGAAGCTGACCATTCGCACAGGACAGAAAAAGGCGAGCGCCTTCATTGAAGTGGAAGACACAGGTTGCGGAATACCCGAGGAAAATCTTCACAGGATTTTCGATCCGTTCTTCACCACGAAAGGGTCCTTGGCCTCCGGCGAGGTCTTTGACGGGAAAGCTCGCGGGACCGGTTTGGGGTTAAGCGTCTGCCATGGGATCGTCGAGGCTCATGGAGGGGAGATCAAAGTGAGAAGCCAGGTCGGCAAAGGGACGACCTTTACCGTTTACCTTCCCGCGGCATCCCCGCGAAAAACAGCACGTCGAGAAGCACAGGAGGTGCGACCAGCGGGCGCCACCCGCATCATGGTTGTTGACGACGAGGAACCGATTACCAGTCTCCTCGTGGACATCCTCGGTCATGCCGGATACGAGGCCGATGGATTCACCGATCCCCAGGAAGCCGCCAGAGCGCTTCAACAGGGGGCATACTCGTTGGCGTTTGTTGACCTCCAGATGCCGCAGATGAGGGGTGAGGACTTCATCAAGCTGGTCAGCGCTCTCCCTGTGGAGAGAAGACCGTTGAGCGTGGTTGTGACGGGGCGTCTGGATGTCCTTGAGGAACGCTGTCACGACCCGGCTGTTGTCGCGACACTTCCCAAACCTTTTGAGACCAAGCAGGTCATCGAAATCGTCAGGGAAAACCTCGCCAAAAGGGCTGGCCTGGAGAAAAAGGAGCTGAGCTGAGCTCTCGCGTGATTGAAGCACTCTTGGCAAACGAGCTTACAATCTCGCCGCGACGAGGCAGCCAGCGTCTCGTATGTCTCCGCGCCAGCGTTCCTCCTTCGTTCCACTCTGAGAATCGTCGAACTGGGCGGAACCCTGAGGGTGGCTGTATTGGGTCGCGGAGTGGCCGCGCAGGTCGCGCCGCCACGCCCGGAACCAAAAGCATCTTGCCCGCGTTCAGGGTTTTTGGTATGAATGCCTCGCGGAAGGGGTTGATTTTCGAGAGTTCAATCGCAGAAAGGCGGCGTGGTTATGACAAAAGGAACAGCGGCGATTGTCCTCGCTCTGCTCCTGACATTGATCTTGAGCCCCTGTTCAGGAAAAGCCTATCTCCAGGGCGATAGGATCATCCTTGATGGGCAGCCCAATACGCTTGAGTCCGTTGCCCGCGACATAGCGGACCCCGAGGTCTTCTCTTTCGACCGCGACCGAAATGCGGCTCTCGCGAACCGCAACCTGACCGTCAGGGGGACACTCTTTATCGGCTCTGACAAATCGGCTGATTCCTCCCTGTCCCCGTTTCAAATCCTGGAAATGAACGTTTCCCGCTGCGGCGCCGTCAGGATAGAGGTTGCCGCCGGACCGGGCGGAGTCGGCGAGCTCCATCTCAATCGGGCGAAACTGATCACTCTCCATGAGACTGACGATCAGTGCAAAGACCCCAACCTCCTCATCGTCCGCGGCAAACTCGTTGCAGAAGACAGCGAGATTTCCGGCAACATCGAGTGCGTCATTGAGCCGGGGGCTTCCGTGGAGATGGTCGGGTCCAGCGTTTCCTACACACAGAACGGCGCCCTTTCCTGCGAGCTTGGCCCCGGGCAGCACATCCGCATCCAGGACAGCTCCTTTATAGACAACGCCAACTACGGCGTTCGCGTCGGCTCGTGTCCGGACCCTCTCGAACTTCGCGGTTGCGCGTTCCGGGGCCTCTCGGCGGACGTTTACAACGCCGGGGGAGGCGAACTCCTCCTGACAGATTGCGATTTCCAGACTGTGAAGTTCGCATCGCTTTCGGGCAAAGTGCGGCGGAGGTGGTCCGTGAGGGTCGAGGTTCCGGGAAGCGGCTTGCACGTCGTAGCCAGAAGCGCGAAGGGCAACCCCCAGCACGAAATCGTTCGCGGCGTCAGCGACGAGAATGGCGTGTGCGAGCTTCCTCTCACGGAATATGTGGCTTTCCCTCCCAAAGCGCAGGAATTCCGAGAGGGATTGAATAACGTAACCCCTCACGTGATTTTTGTGTACGACCGCGACGAAAAAACCCTTCTTTACAAGGCGGACAACTTCCACGTTTTCATGAAACACCAGAGGTTGACATTCCGATGATTTTCCGGGCAGTAAGCTATGTGGCTATTGCAGCAATCATCATTGCCGTGGCAGTGTTTCTGAACCGAGACGGCGACAGGGAGGATGTGCGCCTCGGCGCCGACCCGATGCAGTCGCGGGACCGTGGGCCGCACCAGCATGACTTTCTGGACCCCAGTTGCGAGTGCGACCCCGAAGCCGAAATCAAGCAGGCGATAGCCGACCGGCAGGATTACTCGAGCACCCACACCGACCTCGGCAAGGGATTCTACGCGAGAGGACGATACGATGTCGCGAAATCGTGCTACGAACGTGCTCTGGAACTTGAGGAAACGAATCATCAGGCACGATACGGACTCGCCCTGACCCATATCCGCCTCGGCGACCTTGTGGCGGCTCGTCAGGAACTCCAGCGCGCTGTCGAGGCGAACCGGAAATTCCTTCCGGCGTACATCAGCCTGGCGGTTCTCGACTACGCGGATGGAGACTACGGCATGGCCAAGGAACGTTTGCAGGGCGCCCTGAGGATCGAACCGTCAAACCCCCATGCGAAGAAGCTATTGAACTCGCTTCCGAAAGTGCAGCGATACGCAGATGCCAACTCTGGTTGAGTGTAGCGCGTCGCAACAGGCGGGAGAGGCGTCCCCGGTTTGTTGCAAGATTCTTCACGGTCAATCGCCGGACTTTGCACTGTGACAAGACAAAAACTCGTATACGTTTACAATCTTCTGATCGCCGCGGCGCTCGCCGTCGGCTTTGCGGTCGGCTACACGCTGAAAGGGCGGAGCTTCCAAAGTCTATCCTGGGGAACGCGACCTGACCGCGCGTATGACAAAGACTTTCCGGGGGCACGGTCTCGCTACAACGATGCGAAGACCGATTTCTCTCGCGGCGACTTCGTCAGGGCTGATTATCGCTCCACCCTGTCACTCCTCGACGAGGCAATTCGGGAGTATCCAGGCTATCTGCTGTTCCACTCTCTTCGGGCGAAGGTCTACGAGGACTGGTACGAGAATCTTCGGTTTGGACGAGTCACGGGCGAGGGTGCGCGCACCGTGGCAGAGTCCCTTCGTCTTGACCCGAAGTTGTCCGCGGAGGCGCTTGCGGAAAAGTGCAGAGAGCTCGCCCTCGCCGAGTGGCAGGGGACAGCTTCGTCTCCCATGTACTCGAGCGCTGAGAAATACGGGGCTCAGTGGCAGGTTCTCCGCAAACAGCATGTCAACGCCCTGAACGCAGAGCGGAATCTCCAGGTCAGAGTCGTGGAGGGCGGCATTGTGGACCTCACCCCGGCGTTCAGTCTTTACGCGATAACTCGTGACCACGACCGGTACGTGAGCAATGTCAGCACTCTCGAGAAGGGACCGACCTTCGAGGAAAAGCACATGCCCGACATTCTCCGTTGCCCGAACCATCCGCAGGTCGCCTTTCAATTCCCCTGCCTGGCGTACCTATCCGTGGAAAAGACGCGAACCGTCCGCGAGGACGTCGAGTTCTTCCGGAATGCCATGGCGCAGGACGGGCAACATCTCGACTGCGACGACGTCCAGGTTCAGCAAATCCACTTGTTGTGTTTCAACGTCACCCCCGAAAGGCGGATTGTCAATTCCGTCCTTCGCCTGGAGTTTCTTGACGGGAGTTACGAGAATTACCCGGTCGTTGTCGGCCCCTGGATGCAAAGCCAGGAGCTTCTTGGCGATGTGGCGAAAAGAAGCCAGCTCGACATTGTATTCCGCGACAGCGAGGTTCACCTGTGCAATGGACAGGAGATAGAAACCATCACTTCCCCCGTTTATATGTACCATGTTGCCGTTACCCTCGGCAGAGCAAGAACAATAGACAAGATTATCTTCCCTCGGCATGACCCGGCGAGTGCGGCTCTGCGAGACGAAGGAATTGCGGACGTGCGAATCGTCGCCGTCACCGTGCAGTAGGAAGG
The DNA here is from genome assembly GCA_030691545.1 of bacterium. Lineage (GTDB taxonomy): Bacteria > Auribacterota > JABMQX01 > JABMQX01 > JABMQX01 > JAUYEE01. The sequence continues at coordinate 6,625 of JAUYEE010000167.1, forward strand.
AAGCGATGTGTCGCCGATTCCATCGCTAGGAGGAGTGAGCAGGATTTAAGCGTGACGATATATCGTGTTTCGAGATTGAGACTCGCCGTGCAGATCGCGATGCTCGTGTGCCTCGTGTACCTCGGCATGTGGGGTGTGCGGCGCCTGCGAGTGTTTGCGGTCGAGGCTTCCTTGCCGACGCTGTCGTGCGAATATGGAGAGCACATCGCGCGGTGTTACTTGCACGACCTTCAGATGGTTCTCACCCTGGACGGCGACAACTCCTATCGCCGCTTGATCGAGCCGACGATTTTCTTCGTTGTTCTTGGCGTTTTGGCCGGGCGGATGTGGTGCGGGTGGGTGTGTCCACTCGGTTTCCTCCATGACCTTCTCTCGAAGCTGAGACGTTTTCTTCGGCTCCGAAGGATTGCCTTTGCCGAACGCGGACGCCGAGTCCTTCGCGTGTGCGCTTACGCTATACTCGTTCTCTCTCTGTTCATCGCTCTGGTGATTGGCTGGCCCGGCTCGAGACTGTTCAAGTACAATACTGCGCTGTTCCGTCCGTACTGCCAGGTCTGTCCGTCGCGGCAGTTGACCCCCCTCATCGAGGGCAAGACCGCGGAGTTCCTGAGAATTGACCCGTTCAGCGCGGTAAGCCGGGCGATGAGCCTGCTGAGCATGACGTTTCTGGGACTGTTCGTTGTGGGGGCTTTTTCATCCCGGCGGTTCTGGTGCCGCCTTTGTCCGTTGGGAGCGTTGATGAGCGTTGTCCGTCTCAACACGTTCTCTCTGACGCGGCTGAAAAAGGATACCGTCGCCTGCACGAGATGTGGTATATGCGCAAGGGTCTGCCCGGCGGACCTCACGCGTCCGTATCTCGAAAGGACCAAGCCGGGCGTCCTTGACAGGGACTGCATCCTGTGTCTGAAATGTGTTGAGAATTGTCCGGAGGACCGGGTTCTGACGGCGACTTTTTGTCGGCTGCCGGTCTTCCGTTCGAGTTATGGCTACTTCTGTAAAGGGCAGCGTCTCGTGGCAGAGTGAAACGACAGTCGGACGGACTGACCGAGTGGTTTCCGTCCTTTCCGAACAATGAGGCAGAGTTTTGAAGGAGGAGTTATGAAGTTCGCTGCAAGAGTCCTGACAATTGTGCTGGCGCTCTCCGCATGTGCAGTAGCCGTGCATGTGCTTCTGAATCACCAAGGGGTTAGCCCCGTCAACTATCGCGCCGCAGGCCTCGGCGCCGTTTCGTCTCTGGGCGGCGAGCCAAGCGACCCTTTCATCGGCTACTTCACGGGCCACTGGTGCGACTGCTGGCGGAAAGCCAATCTGCCGCCCATCGAGGAGATGAAGCTTTACGAGGGGGTTCTTCCCAGGGCAATTTGTCCGGCGCAGGCCAAAGTCATAACCCTTAACACCGAGGGGATGACACCCCAGGAGAAATTCCTCGCTCAGGTCTTCGTGGGGTTGGTAAACAGGCGCGCCCCGCTCTGGTATCTCGTAGAAAAAGATGACTTCTGGTATCGCGGACGAAGGGCGCCCTGGCGAGTCGGCATCGCCGGCGAACCATTTCAAGCCCCCTATGGGAAAAGCAGCGGGATGTCCGCCGAGGTAGGCTACCGCGTGAGCGCGGAAGACTTCCTTTGGGGGCTCAAGCGGTTTTACAACGAGCTTGTCCCGATCATGATCAAAGGGGTCGTCATTTATGATCCTGCGTTGCTGGACCCGAATGCAAAACCCTCGCACCCTCGTGCCCTCCTCAACGTCATTCGGACCCTCTGCGCGGTGGAACAAGCCCTGCCTGTTACTCCTGAGCTTTACGAGAAACTCACGCGGGCAAAGGTCGAAAATCCTTCTCTCGGCGACCGCACCCCCCTTCCCGTTTTTCTCGACACGCGAACGCGGAAGGATTGGATGATCTCCAGCTACAACGGCGACGAAAAGGAAGCCGAAAGCAGGCTTTATACCTGGGCCTTCAACAACCTCTGGAAAAACTGCGACCATCACGCCGTGTGCTTCATCCCTCCCATGGGGAATCCGAGCCGGGGCAATGACCTGACGGATTATGCAACTCAGTTCAAGTTATTCTGCTTCTATGCGGGCGACGACACCAAGGGCGACGAACGGCTCCTCGAGTACGTCCTCGGGCAAAGCCCCATGAACATCCCGGTTGTCGGTACGCTGACCTGGCAGACGGGCGAGAGATACGTCGCAGACCGGACAAGACTTCTTCGCCTGTTTTCACGCTTCGGCAAATTCTTTGTTGACTTCGCTGACGCTCCCAACGTCAGCTTTCACTCCGGAGAGAGATACCCTCAGAGGACGACCTACAAGCAGAAGCCAATTCGTTTCCGTCAGCTCGATCCGGCGAAGACTTACGTGAGCTTCGTCCTGACCAACGGCAATAGCCTCGGCCGTCTGATGTCCGCCCGCGCCGTTCACTGGGACCACGCCTCACGCGGCTCCCTGCCCATCGCCTGGTCGCTCCCTATTGCCGCGGCGGACGCCTGCCCCAACATCCTGACCTATTATTACAACACCGCCACCGAGAACGACTATTTTGTCGCCGACTTTAGTGGCGTGGGTGAGATGTTCCCTTCCGTGTACGGGGCCGTCACCAAAGACAGAATGCAGCTCGTCGCCGCTTATCTGAATGAAACGGATAGGTATATGGGCTACATGGACCTCAAGGAACTCTGGGTCGAGCAATCCGATGCGGAAACGGAGAGCGCGTTCCTGGAGGGACTGTCCAACCTCCGGGCGATGCTTTACGGAAGAAAAGCCGCGAGAAGCTATCTT
>JAUYEE010000238.1 GCA_030691545.1 bacterium
GAGCGGGGATGAACGCATGCGAAGTGCGAAATCCGAAAACCGAAGTGAGGTTTTGACAAGGAGGTAGAAGAGAATTCAATGATTGGCAGCTCCCTAATCGGCAGTTACATCTTTGTCGCATCCATTTTCTATGGGATGCTCGTTGGCCTGCACATCTTAGTGGCGGCACTTCTGATCTTGCTCGTTCTCATGCAGGCGTCCAAAGGCGGCGGGCTTTCCGGAGCGTTTGGCACCGGAACAGGCAGTTCCCCCCTATTCGGCGCCGCCACCTCCAGCGTCCTGGTTCGGACAACGACGGTGCTGGCGGTGCTCTTCGCAATCACCTGCATTTCCATCGCCGCGATTCAGTCGAGAAGGGCTACCTTCGCCAAAACAATCAGGAAAGAAGAAGTAGCACCGGAACCGACGAAGGAAGAAGGAGCCACTCCCCCCGGCGAGGAAGCGACGACGGAAAAACCCCTTTCGCCGGTCGAAGGGGAAACGAAGAAGGAGGAAGCTCTCGCCGAACCCCCTGCAACAAAAGAACAACCGGCGCTTTCCCCCGTAGAAGGCGAGGTCCCCGAGAAGGAATCGAAACCGCCCGCTCCTGAGGCGACAAAATCGCCGTCGCCTATTGAGGGGGAAAGTCCCAAACCGGCGCCGACCGCGCCTTCTGAGGGGACTCTCTCCCCCGTGGAAGGCGGAGAGACCGGCGGGGAGTCCGAGCACGCTCCGACACAGCCCGACACGACTCCGCCCCCAGGAGAGTAACGGGGCGAACCGAACCGCCCATCAACAGGATGCCCGAACCCTAACAGGCCTATGGAGAACAACGGCAGCATATTACGCGTGGTCAATCTTCAAACTCATTTCCACACGGATGACGGCATAGCAAAAGCCGTTGACGGAGTGAGCTTTGGGATTCCAAAGGGGAAAACCCTCGGGCTGGTCGGAGAAAGCGGGTGCGGCAAGAGCGTGACTGCCCTTTCCATCATGCAATTGGTCCCTTTTCCCCCCGGAAAGATTGTCGGAGGGAGCGTTTTTTTTAAGGAGAAGGACCTCCTCAAGCTCTCGGAAGCGCGGATGCGAAAAGTGCGCGGCAACGAGATTTCCATGGTATTCCAGGAGCCGATGACCTCCCTCAACCCCGTTTTCACAGTGGGCAATCAGATCATGGAGGTGCTTCGTCTTCACCAGAAACTGTCCAGGAGGCAGGCCCGGCAGAAAACTATCGAGCTGCTCGCCCAGGTGAGAATGCCTATCCCGGAGCAGCGGATTCATGAGTACCCCCACCAACTATCCGGGGGAATGAAACAGCGAGTCATGATTGCCATGGCGTTAGCGTGCAGCCCGGCGGTCCTCATCGCTGATGAGCCGACAACGGCCCTCGACGTGACCATCCAGGCGCAGTTGTTAGAGCTCATCAACGAGTTGCAGGAGCGCCTCCATATGTCGGTCCTTTTGATCACTCACGATCTCGGGGTCATCGCTGAGACGGCGAATTCTGTCGCGGTGATGTACGCGGGCAAAATTGTCGAGTACACCTCCGCGGAGAATCTTTTTGCCAGCCCAAAACATCCTTACACGGTCGGCTTATTCGGCTCCCTCCCGAAACTCGGGAAGAAACGCGGAAAACTGGCGGTCATCCCCGGGAATGTGCCGAATCCACTTTACTTTCCGCCGGGCTGCCGGTTTCACCCGCGGTGTCCCCACGTCATGGACATGTGCCGCGAGGTGATCCCGCCCTCAGCGGAAGTGGCTTGGGGTCACCAGGCGGCCTGCTTCCTCTATCCCGCTTGTCGTCAGGAGGCTGAAGCGGCATGATGTCCCTTCGGCGAATGAAACCGCGGATGAACGCAGGGCGGGAAGTGCCTGCCCGAGGGCTACGGCCAGAGGAGGAAAGGATAAAACCACAAAGAACACGAAGGGCACAGAGGGAACCCCGCCTCGGCGGAGATGAACGGGGATGCCTGTATTCTGTTTACTGTCTCCTGCATTCAGATGAAACCCCGCACGAGCGCGGATGAACGCAGAGGAGGAAGTGGAGGAATAGATGAGACCACGAAGGACACGAGGAAGTGGAGAGTGTTGGCGAGAATAATCGTCTGCTCGAGGTCATTGACCTGAAGAAACACTTCCCGGTCAAGAGGGGACTGTTCTCACGGGTCCAGGGATACGTGCGCGCCGTGGACGGGATTTCCTTCACCATCGGGCGAGAAGAGACGCTCGGGCTTGTGGGGGAGAGCGGCTGCGGCAAGACGACGACCGGCCGGACCATCCTGAGGCTTCTCGAACCGACGGCCGGCGACGTCCGTTTCGAGGGTCGCTCCGTTTTCGCATTCAACAAGACCGAGCTGCGCCAGATGAGACGGAACATGCAGGTCGTGTTTCAGGACCCTTTCGGTTCCCTGAACCCGCGGATGACCGTCGGCAGCATTGTGGGCGAACCCCTCGCCGTCCACCGAGTGGGTGCCCGGAGGGAAAGAAGGGAGAGGGTGAAGGAACTCCTGCAAAAAGTGGGGCTTCCCGCGGATGCGGTGAATCGGTATCCGCACGAATTCAGCGGGGGACAGCGCCAACGGATCGGCATCGCCCGCGCCGTCGCCCTCAATCCGAAATTCGTCGTCTGCGATGAGCCGGTTTCCGCCCTCGATGTTTCCATCCAGGCTCAGATTATCAATCTCCTCGAGGAGCTTCAGGAAGATTTTGGGCTTTCGTACCTGTTCATCGCGCACGACCTGAGCGTGGTCCAGCACGTGAGCGATAGAGTAGCGGTGATGTACCTGGGACAAATCGTGGAGCTGGGAGACGCGGAGGTTATCTACGAGGACCCCAAGCATCCCTACACCGTGGCGTTGTTGTCCGCCATCCCCGTCGCGGACCCGAAGACGAAGCGAAAGCGCATCGTCCTTCCCGGGGATGTTCCTTCGCCGGTGAATCCGCCGAGGGGCTGTCGCTTCCATACCCGTTGCAAGTACGCGAAGGATGACTGCAAAACGGAGGAGCCGAAGTTAACCGACCGCGGCGGGGGGCATTTTGTGGCGTGTTTTCTTGAGGAAAGCCCAGACGAACTCAGACGAGCGCAGGGGGAAGGGAAGTGACCGATAAAACCACGAAGAGCACGAAGGGAAACCCCGCATGAGCGGGGATGAACGCGAATGAGAGCAAAGAAACTAATTAGGGAAACGAGAATCCTTCTGAAACGAAAAGTCAGGAAGATAACACCTGAGGGCACGCAGGAGGTCGAGGAGTCCATCGCCGAATTGGAGCGAGCTCTCTCCCGCAGTGCCCCAAAACAGGTCCGGAAAGCCAAGGAGACTCTTCGGAAAGCCGTCGTCCGGCACGTCCCCCACACGAAGCTCGACGTTGTGTTGGACTATGCCTATTCGCTGGCGACGGCGGTGCTCATTGCCCTGGTTATCCGCCATTTCATTGTAGAGCCGTTCAAGATACCCTCCGGCTCGATGATCCCCACCCTCAAGATTGGCGACAAGATTCTGGTCAACAAGTTCATCTATGGGTTGCGCATCCCCTTCATGAAGACGCGGGTGATTGAGATTTGCCGACCCCGCCGCTGGGACGTTATCGTATTCACGACCGACGGCATCCCCGACGCCAGCCAATACCCGAAGAATTTCGTGAAGCGAGTTGTGGGCTTGCCGGGAGAGAAGCTGGAGATTCGCGAGGGCGAAATCCTGAAGTATGTTCCCGACGGGAACGGCGGCGAGAAGGCGATCCTCATCCAAAAGCCCGAATGGTTGTCGGACCTGCATCACGCCAACGCGCAAGAAGGGCAGAGAATCCGCCTCCAGGAATGGGATTACGTGAGAATCTTAGGCATCCGGTTGCCCTGGACGAACGGCGGTGCTCGTGAAGGCGTCCGGGGCTTCTGGAAGTATGGCAAGGAGGAACAGAAATTCACGGTGCCGGAAGGGCATTACTTCGCCCTCGGCGACAACACCGCCAGCAGCTTCGATAGTCGGGGATGGGGGTTCGTTCCCTTCGGGAATATCAAGGGGAAAGTCATCTGCAAGTGGTCCTTCAAACCTCCTTTCGGCCAGGGGGTTGTGCGATAGAGTTGACGCGACCATGGTGATTGTGAGCGCCTGCCTGTCCGGTTTGAATTGCCGCTATGACGGCAGCAACCGCCGCGACGCGGAAATCGAGGAGATGTCGCGGAGAGGAGAAGCCTTCCCCCTCTGTCCGGAAGAGCTTGGCGGACTCCCTATCCCCAGGTCCCCCTGCGAAATCGAGACGGGTGACGGCGAGGACGTTCTCGCCGGAAGAAGCCGCGTTCTCAGCGGTGAGGGTAAGGACGTTACGGCGTGTTTTCTTCAGGGCGCATGGAAGGCCCTGGCGATTGCCCGGGCGCTCGGCATTGCGGAGGGCATTTTCAAAGCGCACAGCCCCTCGTGTGGCGTCACAAGCATCCGCCGCAAGGGAGAGTTGGTCAGCGGACCGGGCGTCTGCGCGGCTCTTCTTCTGAGAGAGGGGATCGCACTCAGCGAGAGGTGACAGAAACGGATGTTTGCGCTTTCAACAGCCTGGGGAGTGAAACGGAGCAAGGACCCCGCAGAATTGATTGCGGAAGCGCGGCGACTCGGCTTTCGGTGCATGGAGCTGCACCACTCGCTGAGCCTCACAACGGTGGCGGGGTTTCTCGACGCAGCCGAAAAAGGGGAGGTGACCGTCTCCAGCCTCCACAATTTCTGTCCGTCCATCATGTGGGCTTCCGGACCCGACGCGTATTCCCCTTCCTCTCTCGACGCGAGGGAAAGGAGCATGGCTGTCAAGAAAGCGAAAGACACAATTGACATGGCGGCACGATTCGGCGCGAAGGCTGTAGTCATGCACTCCGGGCGGGTGGATATGAAGGACATGACTTCCGCCCTCATCGCGCTGTACAACAATGGGCTGAAAGATACCCCTCGGTATGGGAGAATCAAGGGCAAGCTCCTCGCCCGGCGGGAGAAGAAACACCAGCGACACCTCGACGCGCTCTACAAGAGCCTGGATGAACTCGTCGCTCATTCCGAGCCGAAGGGCGTCAAAATCGGCATCGAGAACCGGTATTCCGTCGAGGACATTCCCTCGTTCGAGGAGATCAAGCTGATTCTCGATGAGTTCGCCGGAGCGAACGTCGGCTACTGGCATGATGTGGGACACGCCCAGTGCTCCGAGGAACTGGACATTGTCGCGCACGAGTCGTACCTCCAGGCGTACTCGTCCCGGATGCTCGGCATCCATCTCCACGATGTCATCGGCGTCAGCGACCACCGGGTCCCTCTCACCGGTGAGTTCGATTTTCGGAAGTTGAAACCGTATTTGTCCAGGGATACCATCAAGGTCGTGGAAGCATTCGTGAGTGCTCCGGAAGAACAGGTTGTCGAGGGGATGAGTTTCATCCGCGACTGCCTGTCTTTAGACGATGAAGAAGCCTGCTCGACCGGTTGACCCCGCCCCGGCGGGGTTTATGCGAAATAGCCGAGGCTTCTTTTGTGGATGACACCCGTTTCCGCGGTACCCAATAGAGTCGCCTCGATGAAAAGAAAACATCTCATCCTCGCGCTCAAAATTGTCGTCAGCGCCGGTCTGCTGTACTTTGTCTTTCGTAAGATTGCTCCGGACTGGCGCCGGCTCGCCGCCGAGATGGCGTCGGCTTTTCGGTATGGATGGCCGTCGCTCGTTGCGGCTTTGGGGGTGGTGGGCATTGTGTTCGTGGTCGGCGCCTGGCGATGGAAGATGATTCTACTTAGCCATAATGTGGACATTCCGCTCTTCCAGACGGTCCGACTCTTTTTAGTGGGATTCTTTTTTGGCCAGTTCATGCCGGGAGGCCTCGCCGCGGGGGACATCATCCGTTCCTATTATATTTCATACTGTACCGTTGATAAGAAAACGGAGTGCGTGGCCACAGTTGTGGTGGATAGGGTCGTGGGCTCCGCGGGCTTTCTGGCGATCGTGGTGATTTCGCTGTTGCTGTGGCGTGGGCATCTCGAGACCGCGTTGATGCTTGTTGGCATCGGGCTGGCTCTGGTGGCGGTCATCGCGTTGTTCTTCACCCGGCGTTTTCTGAACCGATTGCCTTTTGCCGGATGGGTGAGCCAGCACCTCCCGTACAGGCAACATCTTACCCGCATCTACGAAGCGTTCCGCCATTACAGAAGACACAAGATGCGATTGGGTTTTTGCTTGGGGTTGTCTCTGTTTATCCAAGTGCTCCTCGTTTTGGCGGCGTTGCTTGTCGGGGAGTCGGTCGGCATCCGGGCGACGCCCCTCGAGTACCTCATCCGAATCCCTTTGGTCGGCGCCATTTCTGTCCTTCCGATTAGCGTGGGAAACATCGGCCTGGCGGAGTTCGGTTATGCCTATTTTTTCCTGGAGGCGGGCGACCCGGAGAGTTACCGTTCCGTCGTCGGCGCCTTTGCCCTGATGATGCGCCTCCTATGGGTGTTCGTCGGCGTCATCGGCGGCATCATCTGGTGGGCGGAGAGAGGGAAGCTGTCTGGAAAGTCCGTCGGCGAAACGGAGGGTCCCCGGGCATCAGAGTCGCCTGGGGATGTTCAGAGGAGCGAGTCTCAGCCGTAGGTCACCACGGACCGCGGTGACTGTTATTCGTTTTTCGCAACTGAGGAGAATGGCGATGATTGACGAGGAACTTCTAAAAATCATGTGCTGCCCGGCTTGTCACGGCGATCTCATCGAGCGAGAGGGCAAAGTCGTTTGCCTCAAGTGCAGCAGAAGGTATCCGATCCGCGACGGAATTCCCGTGATGCTCATTGACGAAGCCGAAATGCCCGAAGCGAAATCGTGAGCGAATTGCGGATTTGCGATTGCGGACTTCGGACTGAAGGGAAGCGCCGGCTGCGGAAGCTTTTTTGCGAGAACAGACCGAGATGAACGTTCTGATGATCAGCCAGGACGCCACGTGCTTAGCGAAAGAGGGCACTGTCAGAAGCGACACGCTCCTCCGCCACAGAGAAATAGCGAATAGGCTGTCCCACTTCCACGTGGTCGTCTTTTCCGTAGGGAGGGTCAAGCACACGCGCCTGCATCCAACGGATACGCTGACGCTCCACCCCACGCAGTCGCTCAACAAGCTGACGCGCGCCCCAGACGCGTTTCGGGTTGCGGCGCGAGTGTGCAGGCGGCATCGGGTCGAGCTGGTAACGACTCAAGACGCGTTTTTCACCGGAGTAGTGGGTTGGGCGATTAGCCGACTCCACCGGATTCCGTTTGAAGTGCAGGTCCATGCGGACTGCATCGGGAATCGCTACTGGATTAACGAAAGGCTGCTGAACCGTGTCTTGAACGTTACGGGGAGGTGGATTGTCAAGCGAGCGGATAATGTGCGCGTCGTGAGCGAGTCGGAGAGGGAGAAGATGCTGCGCCTGGGCATCCCAGGCGGCCGCATCTGGAATATCCCCGGCGGTGAGGGCATTAACATCGAGAAGTTCTCCTTCGGGGACGGGTCCGGCGTTCGCAGGAGGCTTCTGCCCGAGGGATGCGACCGGATGGTTCTGTTCGTCGGTCGAGTGACAAAGCAGAAGAGAATCCCGGACCTTCTTCTTGCGGCGAAGAGCGTGGTAAGGACATTGCGGAATGTATGTTTTGTTATCGTTGGCGAGGGGAAAGAACTGCCGCGTGTCAGAGAACTCGCGGCGAAACTCGCTCTTGGCGACAGAGTCATTTTCACGGGAAATGTGCCCTACGCCGAAATGCCCGGGTACTTCGCGGCAGCTGACGTCTTCGTTCTTTCGTCAGGGTACGAGGGCACCGCGAGGGTGTTGATGGAGAGCGTGGCAGCGGGTTTGCCGATTGTCACGACGAAGGTCTGCGGCGTCTCGGAGCTCGTTGCCGACGGCGAAAACGGCTTCGTAGTCCCTGTTGGATGCCCGTCCGTCATGGGAAAAAAGCTGGTTGAGGTTCTGAGCGACGTTGAGCGCTTCCGCCAGGGCGCGGAAAGGCAGAAGGTCGCTTTGACGTTGTTTGACCGGAGCAAGAATTTTCCGCGCCTGATGCAGATGTGGTCGCAGGTCGCACGCCAAGGGAAGGCAGCATGAGACCCGACCTTGTGATGATAACCCAAGCGGTGGACGAAGAGGACCCGGTTCTCGGGTTCACGCCGGGTTGGATCAACGCCCTCGCTCGGCATGTCGGGCGGCTCTCGGTGTACTGCCTCCGCAAGGGAAAATGCGACCTTCCGGAGAATGTCTCGCTCCACGTCCTAGGCGAGGGAAGGCTGAGAAGGTTGTGCCGATTAAGGAAGGGGTTGAATTCCGATTTGAAGCTGATGAACGTCCGCGCGGTCTTTGCCCACATGTGTCCGAAATACGCGGTCGCCGCCGGAAGAATCCTCCGCGGAAACGTTCCCATCATTCTCTGGTATGCCCAATGGGCCAGTAGCCGCTGGCTCACCGCCGCGCACAGAATCTCGCACGTCGTTCTGACCCCCGTCGAGGAAAGCTGTCCCATTCGTTCGGAAAAGGTCAGAGTCGTCGGGCATGGAATAGATACAGAGAAGTTCAAGCCCATCGCCGGGAAGCCGCGCAACGGCGTCGTCGTTCTTTCCGCTGGGCGAATGGCGCGGGAGAAAAGGTATGACGTTCTTATTGAGGCCGTGGCAACAACCAGGAAGGAATGGTCGCATGGGGACATCACTCTGAGAATCCTCGGTTCGCCGTGTGTCGAAAGAGACCATCAGTATTTGTCCCAGCTGCAGCGCCTCGTCCGGGAGAAGAACCTCGAGAACGTTGTAGAGTTTCGCTCGGCTGTGCCTTACACTCGCGTTCAAGAGGAGTACGCCGCTTGTGACGTGTTCGTGAGCACGCACGTCCGCCACTCGCTTGATAAGGCGCCCCTTGAGGCGATGGCGTGCGGCAAGATTGTCCTCACGACGAATCAGAGTTTTCTTCCTGTTCTGCGGGAATACTCCGATGCGCTCATTGTCAACGATGCGCATCCTGGCGAGCTGGCGACACGGATTATTCAGGTTGCGCGGATGCAGCCTTCCGAACAGGAGAAACTGGGACTGGCTCTTCGGCAGACCGTTGTCCGAGACCACAGCCTCGACCGGCTCATGGAGAAAGTGGCGGAGATTATCAGCGGCCTGTAACCGAGTGGGCGCGGCATCTTACCGCGTATTTGAGCATCTGAATCCGCTATGAATCCGCCTCAGAAAAGACAAAGTGGAATTCCCGACCTCGATTTTTCCGGCGAGAGGATTGTTCCCGGAAAAGTGACGCTCGACCGAGAACTGGCGAGCCGTCTGCGGTACGAGTTCGCCGCGCGATATGTCGAGGGGAAGCGCGTCCTCGACATCGGATGCGGTGAGGGGTACGGCAGCGCGATGCTCGCGCAACATGCTGCCCACGTCGTCGGGACGGACAGCTCGGAAAAGGTCGTTGCTCACGCCACTGCCAAATACGGTCTGTCAAACATCGAGTTCCGCTGCATGCCCGCCGAGAAACACGCATTCCCAGACGAGTCCTTCGATGTCGTGGTCTGCCTGGAGCTGATCGAGCACGTCCACGATTACGCGGCAGTCATGGAGGAGATGCACCGATTGCTCAAACCGGGCGGCATCCTCATTCTCTCGACGCCCAACAAGGACGTCACTTCCCCCGGACGAGAGACGCCCATCCATGATTTTCACGTTCACGAGTTCACAATTCGAGAATTGCAGGAGTTATGCCAGCGGTACTTTGCCGAGGTCGAACTGTTTTCGCAGGAGAATCCCTTTGAGAAATCGCGTCGCATCGTGCGGTGGCTGATGGCGCTCGATTTTCTCCATGTCAGGAAGTTATTGCCTCGCCGCTCGAAAGACCGGATGAAGGAGGGCATGAAAGAGAAGATGGGCGAGACAATTCAGGAGGAGCCAGAGTCCGGCCGCTGGGCGGTGATTCGCGGCGCAAAACCCAACTGCCGGGACATCGTTCTTGTCTGTCGAAAGGCAACATGAACATCCTTTTCTTCGCTTATGATTTCGAGCGGGGAGGAATCGCCCGTTACTCGCGGGAGGTCGCGGACGGGCTGGGGCAACTCGGGCACAAGGTTTTCGTTGTCTCGGATTTCACGAAAGGAATTCCGGACCCTTTCGGTGATCGCGCCTTCACTTCGTTGAGTTTCGCAAAGAAGAATCTTCGGTCGCCTTCCTTCTGGCTCGATTTCCTTTCCCTTCGCCTCCTCGTGAGGAAGCTCTCGATTGACATGATGCTTCTGGCGGCTTTGTTTCCGTATGGGCCGATGGCACTGCTCCTGTCAAAAAGCACGGGGATTCCGTTCTCGATCTTCGTCCACGGAGCGGAGTTGTTCGTGCAAAAGCGCAAGACGAAGTGGATTGTCTCACGGATTTTTCAGAACGCGAGCCACATCATCTGCGTCAGCAACTTCACGCGCACGACGCTTCTTCGGCGATTTCCCGAGTCGCACGATCCAGCGGTCATTCCACCTGGAACGCATCCGGAAATCTTCAAGCCAGCGGCGGACCGCGAGGCCCTTCTGGAGAAGCACGGACTCAAGGGAAGAAAAGTGGTTCTGACGGCGTCGCGGCTCGTCCGCAGAAAGGGGCAGGGGCAGGTCATCCGGGCGTTGCCAAAGATTATGGAGCGTGTGCCGGAAGTGCTGTATCTGATCGTGGGAAGCGGACCGGCGGAGCCGGAGCTGCGCGCGCTAACACAGGAAATAGGCTTGAGCGAACAGGTCCGCTTTCTCGGATACATCGCTGACGAGAAGCTCCCCGAGCTTTATGCGCTCTGCGACGTGTTTGTCCTTCCGTCCATGGAAACGACGCATACGGAAAGCGGTTCGCGGGGCATCGAGGGATTCCCGGCAGTCTTTCTCGAAGCGAGTGCCTGCGGGAGACCCATCGTGGCGGGGAAATCCGGCGGCAGCGCCGAGGCGGTGCTCGATGGAGTGACCGGTCTCTTAGTTGATGGGGGAAGCGTCGAGCAAATCACCGACGCTGTTCTCAGACTCCTCCTCGATGAGGAGCTTGCCAGCCGCCTCGGCCAAAACGGCAGAAGACGCGTCGAGACAGAATTCTCCTGGGACGCCATCATCCGCCGGATCGAAAAGGAAATCTGCGGATGACCGATCATGCGTATGGTACCGCCGAATCCATGACAATCGCCCGAGCCGGGCCCCCAACCGCAAGATAAATCAGTTGGACACTGCGGGGACGAGCCAGATGTTGCGGAAGCGGACGGGGTTGCCGTGGTCCTGCAGGAGGATGCGGCGGTTGTCGTCTCCGTGTCTGCGGGCCGTCTGGCGCTTCGCGGGGAAGCGGTCGTGGATGAGGACGCCGTTGTGGAGGATGGTGACGATGGTCTTCTGGGTCATATTGCCCTTTTCGTCGAAGCGCGGGACGAGGCAGGTGATGTCGTAGGTCTGCCATTCGCCCGGCGGGAGGCTCGCGTTCACGTCCGCCGGTTTCTGGTCGTAAAGGGCGCCGCAGGAGCCTTTGTCCGTCTCCCAACCGAAGGAATCGAGAACCTGCACCTCCTCGCAGTTGCCGGGGAGGAAAATGCCGCTGTTGCCGCGACCCTGCCCGCGAGCATCTTCCATGACTGGAATCATGAACTCCAGATGCAGCTTGAAGTCGCCGAACTCCTGCTTGGTCCGAATGTCGCCGCCGCCAGCTTCCATCGCACCGACAAGGAGCTTCCAGGGATTCGGTTTGCCGTCCTTCGTCTCCCACTTCGAGAGGTCCTTGCCGTCGAAGAGGACGATGGCGCCTTGAGGCGGCTCGGCTCCGAGGGTGGGCGATTTCTTGAGCACCTTTTTCAGCTCGACTCTCCCCTGATCTTCCGCGCCGGCAAATCTTCCTGTGAATTTCTCTCCGACGATTTTCCCCCAGAGCTCGTACACGCCGCCAAAAGCGGCGCCCACATCAATCGTCCCCTTCAGCTCGATGGCATCTCCGACAACCTTTCCCCGCATGATGCCCTCATGGGTGTCGCCACCGACATCCGCTTTCAGCAAAGCTCGGAAGTCCCCTTTTCCCTCATCCACGACCTGTGCGCTCAGCGTCCCTTCCGTGCCGCCATCGCCGTACCAGGTGCCTTCCCAGTTGCCCATTGCGGTGATTGCGGCAAATGCGGTACCGCAACAGACAAGAGACACGGCAAAACTCAGAACGGTAGCGATGTTCATCGAGCGGTTCATAACCTCCACCTCCATCATTGCGTGTTTTAGCATTTCAATTTTAGACAAGATTACAGGACGGCTCCCATCCGCCGCACGTTGACAGTCAGTTGTAGCCCAAGTTTCCAGCTTGCAGAGTGCAAGCAAGATGCCTGCGCTACCCACAGCCGAAGGCTCCCTGAAGCTAGTTCGAGCGACCCTCTCCAACGTGCAGCCTGGCTTTGGTCGTCTATCCCTTTGGCCCACTGCTCGCGCTAGCCGCCTCTTGGGTGCCCCAACTACCGCAGTGTCCGCAAGAGCTCCACCGCGTTGCGGATGTCAGTTTTCTGTTGTTCGCCGGGGACTTCGCGTTCGATGGTCAGGGGGCCGAGGTAGCCGATTTCCTTGAGTGTGAAGATGAAAAGCGGGATGTCCACCTCGCCCTCACCGAGCGGCATTTCCGTCCCCCAGGCGACGCCCGGATCGTCGGACCATTTGGCATCTTTGCAGTGGACGCTCTTGACGAAGCTGCCGATTTTTCTCAAGGCAGGGAGCGGCTCGCCCGTGCCGTAGAGAATCATGTTCGCGGGATCGAAGTTCACGGCGAGGTTGTCTCTGCCGACATCCTCGATGAATGCGAGAAGCCCATCTGCCGTTTCCTGCCCGGTCTCCAAATGGAATCGCTGACCGTTGTCGGCACAGTAATCGCAGACGTCCCTCGCCACTTTCACCAATTCCTTGTGCACCCTGTTTTTCGTGTCTTCCGGGATGAATCCGATGTGCATTCCGAGGGCATCGCACCCCATCGCTCTCGTCCAGTCCGAAATCTCGAACGTCTCTTTCAGTCTCGCCTTCCTCGTTTTCGCCGGGACAAGGCCGACCGTGTCTTTGACCACTGGAATCGAAGCGTAGCTCTCTCCCGCGAAGCCGGCGAAGACCACGGTAATGGCGATGTCCGCGTCCTCGAACTGCTTTTTCAGTTCCTGCGTCCGTTCCGGTGAACGAGCCTCCGGCGGCGGAGTGTGAAGCTGAACGTTGTCGAGGGCAAGCTCTTTCACAAAATCGAGCGAAGCCCCTAGACCCGCTCCGACCGACGTGAAGACCCCAATGGACATCTCTTTCATAACGCTCTCCTTTCCGCTCAGGATTTGCGATTTGCGTCTGTGACTTCGGCGACCGATGGCTTACAGGATACTGAAGTTTCCCCTGTCGGTCTACGAGGTTCTTCACGGGGGTGTGGCTACGTATGAGAGGGGTATGGATGAATCCCCTCATCGAGAAGCCAGGCTGAAGCCTGCTGAGGCAGAAACGTGCGGTTTCGGGATACCACGGGCTGAAGCCCGTGTCTAAGGGAGGCGCCGGCTCAAGCCCGGCGGGGAAAGATTCGGCGTGAAGCGACACAACCATGGGGACGAGGAGACGTGAGTTTGGGTGTGCTGCGACCAACCACTCAAATGTAGCCGCACCCCTTCACGGTCCGCATCGCTCCCCGCGACACAAGTGAAAGGACGAGACTCCGTCTCTCCTCCGGAACGGGCGAACCTCGGGACGAGAATGCGAGGGGGCTACTTCCTTTCGACCCTGTAAAACTTGCCGAGGAGTGCGGCATTGGGGTCAGACCAAGTGGTTGTCGTGCCCTGGGACGGAACGGCTGCTTCCTGTACCCAACCTTCGAATGGGAGGTTGAGGCACGACCAAACAGTGTAAGTGTCGCCGGGCCAGCCCCTCCAGGTCACTTCGGGTTCCCCAATCTCACCCATTATCACCTCAAATATCCCGAAGGTCCAGGGTCCGACTTCGTAGCAGCCCATGTCAACCGTGAAAGAGACGCCACCGTCGAAGATGCGTGTCTTCCCGTCGAGGTCAACAGCGTGCTGCATCCAGTCTTCGTTCTTGCCCTTGTCAACGCAGGGGGAGTCAGACGAGAGACGGTAATCGTTGTCATCGTAAGTGAGGGGGTTATCATCGGGGCCATCGCGGTCAACGAAAGCCGGGTCCTCGGCGATGTTTCCTTCGCCGCCGGCACTCCAATCACGGACGCAGGAGTAGGTGGGGTCACTGGAGTGGTCAATCTCCGGATTGTTGGTGGCCGTGTTCCCCCAGATAATGCAATTTCGGATTGTCCCGTTGCAGGAGGAGGTCCCGCCGCCGTAGCCTCCGGCCGAGTTGTCGGCGATCGTGTTGCTCTCGACAATCTTGTCGCAAGCATACAATCCCCCGCCATCGCTGCCCGCGTAGTTCCCCGCGACAAGGTTGTTCTCGATGATGGCGCGGCATCCCCATAGTCCCCCACCCCGCCATTCCGCGGAGTTGGCAATTATCACATTGTTTCGAATGAGGTGGTCGCAGCCAGCTAATCCGCCTCCGAACCAGCCGGCAGAGTTCCCGCGGATGGTGTTTCTGCGAATCGTCCCGTCGCAGTTATGCAGTCCCCCACCGTCGTCTCCGGCGGAGTTCCCTGTGATTTTATTGCTCTGGATTGTCCCGAAGCACTCCCACAGTCCCCCTCCGTAGTACACTGCTGAGTTGGCTGTGATTGTGTTGATCTGGATTCTTCCGCCGCACCAGGCAATGGCGCCGCCGTACCCGGCCTTGTTTTTTGTGATTGTGTTGTACTGGATGCGCGCGCGGGTGAGTTGGTCACGAGTGCCCCCGCAAACGCCGCCGCCGTTCGAGGCAAAGCCGTTCTGGAGAGTGAACCCTTCGAGGACGCAGGTTCGGTCTTCCGACCCAGAAAAAGTCACGACGGGACCGGCGTTATTGCCGTCTATGATCGTGGCAGCGACGACCCCGGGGTCGAACGGGTTGGTGCTCCGAAGGATGATGCTCTTGCCGTGGAAGTGCGCGTTCTCAAGGTAGGTTCCTGGCGCGACGAAGACTTTGTCCCCGTCGAATGCAGCATCAATGGCTTCCTGAATGGCTGGGAACGCGGTTTCCCACGATAATCCGTCGCCCGATGCGGGAACCGAGTCGTCCACGTACCAGGTGGCGCCCGGGGCCGGACAGGAGGAGATGCAGAGCACAGGAAGGATTAGCGATAGCCTTTTTCGCATGTTCGTGCCTCCCGAATGAGCGGTCTGTCGGTTCTGTTCTGCCCCCCCGAGAGGCCTCCCGGAAACGTCAACAATTTGTAATTATACCGGAACGAGCCTATGAGTTCAATCAATTCGAGTGGGTTCTTGAAAGCGGCGTGTGCGGTGTGCTATATAGAGAGTGTGTCGGAGGTGTGAGTGGGCACGTTTCCTCCTCTCTGGCCGGGCAGGCGCACCTCTGGAATCCCCAATGACGCGCCGCCTCGGGTGCGGCGCACGCGGAGCGGGTCAGCCTTTCGTCGAGCCGACGTTGAGTACATCGCCGGCTCTGAACCTCGAGAAAGCAAGGAAGTGATTGGTTTTTCTTCAGCCTTCCGAGCCCTTCGGACGAACCTGCGCACTCGCTGCCGCGGCGGGTCGGCTAAATTGAAAGCTTTGATCGGGCGCCACGGCGGACGGCCTTTCATTTTCCCCGGCAGTTCAAAGACCTTCCCTCACCTGCTAACGATGCGGAGGATGAAACTGTCGCGGGGGCCGGTCCATCCTTTGGGGTGGCTGGCAGTCGCTATTGTTTTGGCTCTCCTGCCGACTGGGCGCGCATTCGGCTCGCCGAAGGTGGTGTGCGTTGCCCGCCGGCCAACGCAGCCGACCTATCCCCATGACGCGATCAGCGGCGTCGAAGTCCTCCTGGCCGGCGCCGCTTACCCCGATGGTGCGGCACTCACGGAATTCCAATGGCAATTTGGGGATGGGACGGTATCACCGCGCGTCGCCGTGACGAACCCCCTGGCTCTGGAGACACGGCACGCCTACGCCGGTCCGGTGGGGCGAGTGTTCCGGGCGACCCTGACCGTGTGGGATGAAAGCGGGGCCTTCGGAAGCGGCGAGTACTATGTCCGGCTTCGTCCAGGTACCCTCCGTACGCGGGTCCTCATCGCGTGCGATTTCGCGCTGTGGAATCTCCACAAGCGGCTCAAACGCTACGAGGAAGACGGGGCTGCGCTCGGGTACTGGGACAATGATGACTATGGCAATCATATTGCGGGGATGACTGCGGGATGTCTTCAGGCTTTTGAGAACCTCGGCAATTTCCCCTTCGATGACCCGGACGGAAGTCCCTATGTGGACGATGTTCGGCGCGCGTTGAACCAACTGCTTGTCCTGACAAAGGCGCAGACGATCTCCGTCCAGGCTGCGGGAGACCCCGATGGCAACGGCAATGGGATCGGCCTTCTGTGCCACCAGGGGCAGGACCCTCAGCACATCTTCAGCAGCGAAGGGCTGGCTCTGAGGGCGCTCGTCATGAGCCGCGATCCGGGCGGAATTGCGTCGGTCGGGGGGCCAGACGTCGCGGGGCGCACGTTGGCGGACATTGCTCAAGACATGGTGGATTTCCTCGCGTACGGGCAAACGGACGAGAACGTGGGAGAAATGGGTAGCCGTGGCGGCTGGCGGTACCAGTCGCCGAACAGCGGCGAGGCGGACATGGCGTGCACGCAATGGCCGGTTCTCGGTATGATGACAGCGGAGAAGAACTGGGGAAAACATGGCGTGTCGGTTCCGGCGTGGGTCAAAAGCGAGTTGCGGGACAATTTGCTCGTCGCTGCGTATGACACGCCAAGCGGCGGCTGGCTCTATCTTCCCACACCAACCAGTCGCACAAACTGCGGGCTCACCGGTATTGGCATTCTTTGTTCCGCTTGGGCCGGTGCTCCATTCTCCGACCCCATGGTGACGAGCGGGCTTGGCTACATTGTCTCGAACTGGGACGCGACAGGACAATTCGGGCATCTGAGCTCGATGTTCAGCATGAACGCGGTCGCCAATGCCATGCGAGCGTACGAACGCGCGATGATCGGGGAGCGAAACTGGCGTGACGAATATGCCGCGCACTTGCTGGCGAATCAGAACGCCGATGGAAGTTGGTCGAGCGAGGGGTACGAGCGCTCCTGGCCGCTGACGACCGCATGGGGTACGCTGATTCTGCTTGAGCCGCAGACGCCGCCTTCCGTTGTCGTCGAGGAACTGACCAGCGCGCAGCAGGGGACCGTTCCAATCAACTACCAGCTTTTCGACGACAACTACGATGAATGCGACCTGGCTGTTGAGTTTTCGGCCGATGGCGGAAGGACGTGGTCCGCGGCGAGTCAGGCAGGCGGAGACACCCTGATGCTCGTCGAGGCCCGGCCCGAAGGAGTGTCCCGACAATTTCTCTGGGATACGGAAGCCGACTTTGGAAAGAACAACGTGGACAACGTCCTGTTGAGAATCACGCCTTCGGACGGGGAACAGGGTGAGGCAGCGCAGATTGTCGTGCCAGGAGTGTATAACGATGTAGTCCCCTTCGAGCGGGTGGAATTGGACGTCCCGGTGGCAAATGGACGCGGCGTTTCTTCGGCGGACTTCGACAATGATGGTGACCTTGACGTTTTCGTCGCAAACTTCGGACAGGAGAACTTCCTCCTTCGCAACGATGCGGGCAAGTTGGTTTTGGCGACACGTGATGCGGGACTGGGCGGCAGCTTTCTGTCCACTTGCGGTGTGTGGGGCGATTTCAATAGCGACGGGTCCCCGGACCTCTATCTTGTCGTGGGCGGTCGGCCGAACAAGCTCTACCGGGGAGACGGGCAGGGCCGTTTCACAGATGTGGCGCCGCTTTTGCGGGTGGATAACTCAGGAGGGGGCACGGCCGCGTCGTGGGCCGATTACAACAACGACCACTGGCTCGACCTGTACGTCGGAAACGATTCCGCGCTCGGGTCGGCATCCAATGCTTTCTACCGGAACACATCGGGGTCCGGCTTTCTCAATCTGGCTGGCTTTCTTGGAGTGAACTGCCCCTTTCCGACGCGCGCGACCGCATGGTCGGACTTCGACAGGGACGGCAGGACGGACCTGTATGTGGTGAACGGCGGTGTGATCGCAGAAGAACGCAGCAATTCTCTCTTTCAGAACCTCCTCGAAACCTTCCCGGACGTGGCTGCGACTGCGGGCGTCTCCGATCCCAGGGATGGCAGGGCGGCCGTCTGGGCGGACTTCAACGCGGACGGTTACCCGGACCTTTACGTGGTGAACTCTGGTCTCGAGGGAAACGCTCTGTATCTCAACAATCAGAATGGGACGTTCCGCGACGAAACAGCAGTAGCCGGATTGCAGGGCCCGCCAGAGGGCCAGAGCACGGCGGTGGCGGACTTTGACAACGATGGCGACCTGGATATCTTTGTCTCGGCGAACGGGCGAAACGCGCTTTTCATCAACCGGGGCGACTGCACGTTTGCGGACGCGGCGGCAGTGGCGGGCATAACGGATGTCGCTGACAGCAGAGGGTCTGCCTGGCTGGACGTGAATGGCGATGGTTTTCTCGACCTTTACGTGGCGAACACCGCGGCAAAAGATGTGCTTTACTTGAACCGAAGAACCGCGGGCAACTGGCTGCGAGTTCGATGCCTCACGGATGCTGACGGCGACGCGACCGATGAGAATGTTTCCGACGATCGAGATGCCATCGGAGCCATCATCGAGGTTGACCTCGATGGGAATGTCAATTTCTCGGCGACACTGCCGGAGCGGCTGGAAGTGCAATGCGTGGATGGCGGAAGCGGGGCCGGTTCTCAGGGGCAGCTCTGGCCGCACTTCGGATTAGGGAACTCCGTGCGCGCGGACGTTCGCGTGATTTTTCCCGACGGCAGCGTCGTTTACCGGTGCGGTCTTTCGGCGAATCAAGCGGTAACGGTGCGAGACATCTCGCCGCGGGGCGAGTTGTACGCTCAGGTGTTCACGCCGGAAACGGTGATGTCGGGTCTTGTGCCGATTGGCTACATCCTGTTCAACTCGGCTGAGAAGTCGTGCGAGATCCGCGTGGAGGTCTCCTTCGACAGTGGGGCTTCCTGGATACCAGCGGTTGCCGGACAAGGCGGCGAGGGAACGAAAGGGCTCCTTTCGTCACCACAAGGGGTCCTGCACCGCTACGTGTGGGACAGTCTCAGCGACCTCGGACAGACAAACAGCGATTCGGTTCGGCTTCGCATCATCCCCTTCGATCCCAATCCCGGTTCCCCGGCGGAGACTTCCGACTTTTCCGTGAACAACAACACGCTGCCGCGGGTTTTGGTTGAGACGCCGTCGGGTACGAGCACCGGCGACATCGCCATCCGTTACACACTTTACGATACGCAGAACGATCCATGTCTCATCGAGGTCGAGTATTCGGTGGATGGCGGGACATCCTGGCCCGATGCGGCGATGGGATCAGGAGGGGATGGGACACGGGCGCTCCCATCGTCCCCTGGAGGCGTGGCGCATACGTTTGTGTGGGATTCCCTCGCCAACGTTGGGCACAAGGTTCGCGACGACGTGCGCATTCGGATTACGCCGGTAGATATGCAGGTGGGAATGGCAGGGGAAACGGGCCCCTTCCGGGTGGACAATAACATGCCGCCTTCGGCGATCATCGAGACGCCTCTCTCTGGGCGATCAGGGAGCATCCCTGTGAACTACGCCTTAATTGACGGCGAGAGCGATGGTTGCTCCGTGGCAGTTCACTACTCCATCGACGGAGGACGGACCTGGCTGGCAGCGTCGAAGGCTGCCGGGAGCGAAGGGACATCCGGCCTCAAGAGTAGTCCATCCGGCGAAGCCCATGCCTACCTGTGGGACTCCCTTGCAGACCTCGGAGAGGAGTACGCGTCCGCGATTCGAATGAGGATCATCCCGCAGGACGCGAAGGTCGGCGCCCCTGCCCAGACCGGAGATTTCGTCGTGGACAACCTTCGTCCCGCGGAGTTGGCTTTTTCGCCGACGGCGTTCATCTTCTTGGCTGCGGAAGGCGGCGACCCGCCTCCCAGCCAGACGCTAGGGGTCTGGAACGAGGGCAGCCATTCGCTCGAGTGGAGCGCGGAGAGCGACGCGGGGTGGCTGATTCTTGACCCCTCCACTGGGGTAAGCTCCGGAGAAAAGAGCAACGTCGCGGTTTCTGTGGATATCACAGGTCTAAGGGAAGGGACCTATCATGCAAACATAACCCTGTCGGCGGCACAGGCGCTGAGCTCGCCAGCGACCATTCCTGTTACGCTCGACGTTCAGCCCGCGCCACCGGCGCTGCACCTTTCCGAGGCGCTCCTTTCCTTTAACGCGCGCGAGGGCGGCGCAAATCCGGCCGCGCAGCTCGTTCACGTCCGCAATGCCGGAAGCGGGGAATTGTTCTGGAGCGCTGTGGCAGACCAGGACTGGGTAACTCTCCTTCCGTCTTCGGGGTCGAGCACGGGAGAAAGCGACGCTGTCGAAGTTCGTGTGAATATAGGCGGACTCGCCGCAGGGTCGTATTCGGGCGCAATCACGATTTCTTCGCCCGACGCGGCAAATTCGCCCCAACAGGTTGTGGTCTCCCTGGACATCGAGCCAGCGGTGACCGAACTCCTCGTCAGCCCGAGCGAAGTAACGTTTGTGACGCGGCGAGGCGGCGCCAACCCGCCGGAACAGGAACTCCGCCTGACGGTCTCCGGCGGGGCAGCCGTGGAGTGGCAGGCAGCGTACGATGCGCCGTGGCTGTTTGTTTCACCTGCGAGCGGGACAAACTCCGGCGAGCAAACGGTCATCCGTGTGGCGGTTGAGAAATCCGGCCTTTATATCGGGGAATATGAGTGTGAGGTGGCGTTTTCCGCAGTGGGACAACCCCTTTCTCCCGCGAAGGTGCGGGTGATTCTCCGGGTCGTGCCTATAATCGTACCGGATGATTTCCCGACCATACGAGAAGCGATGGAGGGAGCGCTTTCCCTCGACGTCATTTCCGTCAGACCGGGAGTTTATTACGAGAATGTTCTGATGAAGAACGACGTGGAGGTGCGCGGGTCCGGCGCGGATGTGACAACGATCCACGCAGAAGGCCCCGGTTCCACAGTTGTTTTTCAGAACCTCAATCTCGCAATCCTCGAGGGTTTCACAATCACGGGCGGCAGCGGCAGTCTCTTTGGAAAAGAGAGCCGCGTGGGGGGCGGTGCCTATTGCGTCAACTCTGCGGCGCTTCTGTCGAATTGCGTGATTTCCGGTAATTCCGCGACCTGGGGAGGAGGTGTCTGCGTGGATCGAGGCTCGACGCTTACACTCGAAGACTGCACCGTTTCGGGCAACACCGCCGCCAGTGGAGGGGGAGTCTTCTGCTACGAAAGCTGCGAGGCATTCCTGGACCGGACTCGCCTTTCCGAGAATACTGCGGAGCAATCGGGCGGAGGAGTGTGTGTCATCTCGGGCGGTTCGATTGTCCTGACAAGCTGCGAGGTTGTGCGCAACACCGGGACGCTCGGCGGGGGAGGCATTTTCGCGGCGAGCCTTTCAGTTCTCGATGTCATCAGCAGCACCGTCGCTGACAACACAGGGGAAGGGATTCTCGCGGACCCCGGCTCAACCATTCGCGCTATCAACACCATCGTGTGGTCCAATGGCAACGACCCCTTCATTCCCACCGGTCAGGATGTGCGGCACTGCGACATGGAGGGCAGCCTCTTCGTCGGCAGCAACGGGAACATATCGGAAGACCCGTTGTTCGTGGCGCCGGGGGAGGGGTGTTACCAGCTTCTTCCGAATTCCCCCTGTATAGACGCAGGTCTCCAAAGCGTGGCCGGCCTGCCCACCGCCGATATCCAGCGAGAGCCACGAACCATTGCCGTTTACGGCGAGCTTATCACCGACATCGGAGCCGACGAGCACGACCCGCAGACGATATTCGTTCTGGTCGAGCCTGCCCCCATAATTGGCGCCGGAGGCAGCGTCACTCTCCGCTACACAATCTGGAACGCCCTCGCGCTTTCCGCCTCAATCGAGGTGGAGTTTGCCTTTGGGAGCAGCGAATGGCGACCAGCGTCCCGAGCGGGCGGGGAGGGGATGATAGATTTGTCCTCTTTGCCCGGCGGCTCGCCGCATTCGTTCATCTGGGATTCTGTGCCGGACACCAAGGGGCTGAACACAAAAAGCCTCCGCCTCAGAATCCGCCTCGCGGGGAAGACCGCACGGCCCGGCGGAACAACCGCTCCGTTCTCGCTCGATGCGAATCTCTCAGATTCCGATGCAGACGGATTGCCGGATGCGTGGGAACAAACGATCGTCTCAGCCGATCCCGATGACGACCTCACCTCTATCGAGGACGTGACGCCGGATGGCGACCCGGACGGCGACGGTGCAACGAATCTCAACGAGTACATCGCCCGCACAGACCCTCTCGACGCCAATTCCGTTTTCAAAGCCACATGTGAAGTCGGTGGAGGGGCAACGCTCGTTATTCGCTGGCCATCTGTCGCGGGGCGATTCTACCGGGTTTACACGGCAGAGCGGATGGGACAACCCTGGTCACCCGTCGGACAAGCTCAAGCGGGCAACGGAGAGACCATGTCACTTGCTGACAATGCTCTCGACGGAACGGTTCGCCAGAGATACTACGTCGTTCGCGTGGAGTAGCACGCAGCAGGGGAAAGTGGTTGTCCGTGGTGTCTTTGTGCCTTCGTGGTTCCCGGCAGCTCCGACCCCTTCACCACAAGGACACAAAGGCACGAAGGCCGGAATTATTGTTTCCTTCTCACCGCCGGTATTCTCTTGCCGTCTCGATCATCGCCACCATGTTGTCGAGCGGCACGTCGTCCTGAAGCGTGATCCCCGGTTCCAGGATGTATCCCCCTCCGCGAGCCATCACGTCGAGCGTTCTTCTCACTGTGTCGCGGATTTCAGCCGGGGTCCCGTGAGGCAGGAGATGCTGCGTGCCGATTCCGCCGCAGAAGGTCAGCTCTGAGCCGAATTCCTTCTTCAGAGAGAAAATGTCCATGGTTTCGGGCTGGATCGGGTGGAGAATGTCGAGGCCGATCTCAATGAGGTCGGGGATGATTTCTCTCACGTTGCCGCAGGTGTGGTGCATCACTACAAGACCTCGGCGTTTGGCTGCCTGGTAGATTTCCTTCAAACATGGCTTCACGAGTTGCCGCCAGTGGCGCGGGGCGATGATCAAGCCTGTCTGCGTCCCGTAGTCGTCGCTGAGGAAGACCGCGTCCGGCTTGTATGTCGCCAGATGGTCCAGCGTTCGCAGGACGTATTCCTTGATTCCATCGAGCAGCTCCTCGACGAAGCGCGGCTTGTCGAGCACGTCCAGACACAGTCGCTCCAGCCCTCGCATGAACCCCGCCCGCTCCCAGAAGTCGCCGATGACCGCCACGAGAAATCGCTCTCGCCTTCTCTCAACTTCCTCTGCCAAGCCGAAGAATCTCGTCGGATTATCCGGGTCAGGGAAGGAGTAGCGGGAAAGGTCCGGGTCCCTCAAAGGCGGCCCGATGGGGGAACCGCGGTCTATCTGGCTCGTTGACCAGACCACGCCGAATTGGTCGGTGATTGTCTCGCCGTAAATCTCTGGGTACGCGTAGAGCGGCTTGTCCTTCGCCCCGAAGAAGAACATCGGCATGTCCAGAGCCGCAATGAGGTCATCCGCACCGTAATACTCTCTCAGCCTTTTTTCCGCGGGAGGAGAGAACATGAAGTTGTAGGGGACTCTGTGGCTCTCCTTGTGCCGGACCGCGCTGCGGACCAACTCCTTCGGGCTATTTTCTGTAAATGCACTTTCGAACATGAATCGGTCGGACTCCTCGCGGGAGGGACTGAGGCTGTAACCTCAACAATGGATGCCGCTCATCGGAATCCTTGCCCTTCTCCTACAGCGCGATTGAAGTCATGTCAAGTTCATTTTCGGGACTCGCGCGATGCCTCAGTCCCAGGGGAAAACTTCTTTACACTTTGACAATGGCTCAGTCCCGGGGGGGGAAACTCAGCGCGGTCTCTCATGAGCTTCGCTGTCCCGGGACGAACCACTCAAACGTAGCCGCACCCGCTGCGCTTCCCGACTTGCCGCGGAATCAGTTTGCGGCTACACTATGTTTGCCAGGTCGGGAAGGAGCTATGGAAGGCAAAGGAAACGTGGCGATAGGCGCCAAAATTCGCGGATTCTTTTTTCCGAGGCTCACGCGTCGGTTTTGGATTCGCCTCGCGGTCATGGCGCTCTCGGCGTACCTCCTCTTTTCGCAAGTGTGTATTCCTCTACGGATACGAGGAATCAGCATGGAGCCGACATATCAAGACGGTCAATTCAATTTCTGCTGGAGATTTCGGTACACTTTTTCAAAACCGAAGAGGGGCGACGTCGTGGTCGTTCGGCTCGCCGGAAAGAAGATCATGCTTTTGAAACGGGTTGTTGCCCTGGAGGGAGAGGAGGTCGAGTTCTGCGAGGGGCAGCTTTTCGTAAACGGGCGGCAAGTGGAGGAGCCCTATGTCCGTTATCCGTGCGGATGGAATCTCCAACCGAGGCGGGTCGAGCCCGGCCATGTGTATCTCATAGGCGACAACCGGAGTATGCCCATGGAACAGCATCAGTTCGGGCAGACTCCTGTGAATCGGATTGTGGGGTCTCCGCTATGGTGAGAATGAAGCGCATCATCTTCGCCCTGCTTTTCTTGACGATTGCCGTTTTTGTGGGGGTGCGCGTTTTCCCAAGCGAAGAAAAGAGAGTCAGGAAGCAATTCAAATCACTGTCGAAGTGGGTGTCAAAAGCTCCGAACGAAAGCCCCATTGCCTCGGCCGCCAGGGTTCAGAAGCTGAGGACGCTGTTTGCGGACAATTGCCGACTGGAGACGCACATCTCGTGGTTTTCAGGGAGTTTCACAGGTGAGGAGCTGTCGGGCCTCATTGCACGCGCGCGTCTGCAATTCTCGAGGCTGTCCCTGACGTTCTACGACCTGAGCGTTGAGTTTCTTGGCGACGAGACCGCCAGGGTCACGGTCACCGCAAGGGCAGAGGGGACGACGACGGACGGGGAGGCGGTTGACGAATCGCACGAGCTTGAATGCCTGCTGGGGAAGACGGACGGGAGGTGGCTTTTTCGGGAAGCGAAGGTCGTCCAGGTGCTGGAGAGATGAAAACGCGGGGCAAGCTGGGGGGCCAGGCGTGACACCTCTCGCGCGTCGCGTGCTGCATCGGAGGCGCAACTCGCGTGAAAAGTATCGCGACCGTTCGCGCTATTCGGGCCTATCCATCGAGTAGCGCAGGCGTCCTCGCCTGCATCCTTCAACTTGAATCCATTGTGCGCAAGATCGAGGTGAGTTTCTCGATGTGATAGAGGTCCGCCCTGCACCACGGCTGGTCGAGATACCGCGCAAGCTCCCCCGGCGAGAGTTCAAGCCCGTCCGCAAGCGCGGCGAAGAGGCCGCGAGCCAGGTGCGGCGGGTTCGTGTAGTTCTCGCCCCCAATCATCCGCTCGCCGAACGCCTGATACCAGACTGGCAATTGCTTGGCGAGCCCCTGAACGTGGTAACTGAATTTCTCGTTGGCATACTGGCGAAGCAGGAGACTCACTTCCGGCTGAAGCTCGACGTAACGAGGAATCTTCGAGTTGTGCGACGAGCCAGATTGGCGAATGAGTCTGGAGTCCGCACGCTCGTGGTGAACCCGCTCGGCGACCGGGTCCGATAGGCGAACTGCCGCGCGCTCCGCCTCCGCCTCCTCGCCAGCCTTTCTCATCAGACGAACAAAGGCCAGCGTCCCGGCAATTTGAGCGTTGAGGTGCTCGGCGGCGTCATTTTGATTGTCATCGTGACTGAACCCGCGAGGTCTTGCCGCGTAATCCGCAAAGACCTTCTTTATCCGGTCCTTGTTCCTGAGCACCTCATCCCAGGCGTCGCCGAAATGGGCATAGGCCCAAACCGCATAGAGGTCCTCGACGTTCGCGGCGTAGTTCACGTGCCGCTGCGCGAATTGTTTCATGCCGGGCCCGAAATCATAATGCTCTCGCCGCCGACCTTCGTTGTCGTGAACGGGCGTGTTAAGCGGCATGCCTCCTGCGTACATCTGGTCCAGGTACTTCTTCGCCTTCGCCCTCACAGGAGGCGAAAGATGAGGCAGCGCCAACGAAAGAATCTCCATCGTTTCGGCCGTTCGCCAGAAGTACCGCTGCTCATTCACAATCCCCAGTTCCACAATGAACGGCGCCCAGGGTCCGCCTTCAATCAACTCGGTGACCTCCGCGTCCAGGAGCGAACGGAGTTTGTCGGCCAAAGAAGATGTCGCGTGCTTCACGTGCACAGGCGGCACAGCAGAGACGACTTGCTCGACGTCCTGGGCAGAGATTGGGGTTTTCTCGACAGTCGGATCAAAACCTCCGGGGCCGTGGGTGATGTTTCCGCCGCCAACAAGAGGCAACCGACTTCGTGGAGTGGGAGGTGGAGTTGCCCCGCCGGTTCCCGTCCTGGGGACATCCGGACCCGCGATGCAGACAACCTGTGAGCCTACGACCCAGAACATTCGTCCTTCGCCGATGGCGATGATGGAGCGGTCGGGTCCGTGCCATTC
The DNA here is from genome assembly GCA_030691545.1 of bacterium. Classification (GTDB taxonomy): domain Bacteria; phylum Auribacterota; class JABMQX01; order JABMQX01; family JABMQX01; genus JAUYEE01. The sequence continues at coordinate 26,502 of JAUYEE010000238.1, forward strand.
GTTCGGCATTCCCGTGAGAAAACCTTTTGCGGCGAGCTCCCGCGCTCCGTCGAAGCTACCTTTGACTGCCGCGGGGCCGAAAATCCCGCCGTAGGTGTCTCGTCCCCGCCAGATATGCGTGGTCTTTTCTGTCTTGAGGTTCAGCCCGCTGAGTTCGCCCTGATGGGTGCCGACAAGTATGCCATCCATCAGAGAAAGCGACTGGGTCTCATCGCCAATCATCGGGAAGCCATACCAATCGGCTTCGGGATGGCGGACTTCAGGCCAGGAGAAATCAATACGACCCGTCTGGCGGTTGAGACGCCCGAGCGCATTGTACCGGCGGACGCCTCGCAGGTAGTCTGACAAGGCTGAGCGGTAATAGACATACAACTCGCCCGTCTTTGGATGGAACGTCGGCGGCGTCGGCGGATTGTGGAGACCACAGGTGTAAAGAACCGGCGGAATCCAGGGCTCCTTGCCGTCCTCGAGTTGAAACGCATAGAACGTGCGATCATGGGGATTTTCGCTCAGGTACTTGACGACCGCGTCCTGTTCCGCTCGGCGGCGCTCCGGGGTCTCCTTCATCATGACATCGTTCCATTGGTCGAACAAGATTCGGTCTTCAGGACCGAGAGGGATTGCTTGCTGCACGCTCTTCAGCAGGTCGCCGTTCCGATTCAGAACGGTGTGGAATCCGTCCGCCGGATTTGTGCGGACAATTACCAGACCCTGCCAGATGGTCGGGGCATGGTCGCGGAGGGAAAGCCCTTGAAGCTTCTGCGATTTCCAGAGCAACTCCCCGGACGGAGTCAGGCAGTACACGTGCATGTCCTCGCTGCCAAAGAGAATTCTGTCCATCCCCGGCGAGAACGAGGCAGGGGTCAAAATCATGTTGTTCGTTTGAAACGTCCATGCACGCTCGCCGTTCTCCACCGACACAGCGTGGAAGACTCCCGCGCGATCGCCAACATAGACTTTTTGCCCGTCGCAGGCCGGGGAGACCCAGATGCCGGCGCCCGCGTCGTATTTCCATATCAAGGCGCCATCGCTTGCGCTCAGGCAGTAAAGATTACCTTGGTGAAAGCCCTCATCCGCCCCGAAGAAGAGCTTCCCCGCGTCGTAGCAAGGAGAGTGACCGATGGGGCCTCGCGCGCTGAACTGCCAAAGAGTCGAACCGTCCCGCACATCAAGGGCGTAAAGATTTCCCGCGAAGGTCCCGACAAAGCACTTCCCCTCGGCGACGATTGCCTCGACTCGTGTGGCAATCATCTCCTCGTGGAAATCGCGGTACCACTTGCGCTCGTAGGGGCCTCGAATAATTTCGTCGGTGTAGCCGGACCGCTGGTAGTCTCTATGCTGAGTCGGCCACGGGGCGGGCTCCTCTGCCGCTGGTGCTATGGAAGTGAAAACAACCGCAATGCCAAAAGCCCAGATCGGGGCATGATTTCGCGCTCCACGGCAAGTCATCCGGATACCTCCTCTCTGACAGGAAGGAACGTCAGCCTGACGAATAGATTCATGGTAAGTCTCAGCGGTTCGACAGGCAAGGAATTTGGAGTGACCTGTCAGCAGCCAATCTTTTGGAAGCAGGATTGTCGCCGGATTCACCGCCGCGTCTGTGTGGCTCCATTGCAATGGCCTGGGACTATTGCGCCCTTACAGGGCTTCGATGATTCGATTCGACGGGGGACCCAGGGCGTTGCCCTGGGCTATCCTATGGCGCCCTTTCAGGGCTCAGTTCAAGAGAAGATACCGAGCCCCAACGGGGCGAAATACCTTAGCCCAGGGCAACGCCCTGGGAACGCCGGCCGCCCAACCTTGAAAAGCCCTGCCTGCCCGCGTTCGCGCCCACATCCGTTGGACCCGGCACACCGGACTGTGCGCGCTTCTGGATGGCGTCCGCCCGAACGGCCAGAGGAAGGGCGTCATCGGGCCTCATTTTTGGAGGGCTGCGCTCCCTGTGCAGCACGTGACGCCGGCCAGTGCCACTCAAATGGCCCCCTCCGTCTGTGTGCCTTTTGAAAAATCGCTGGACAGCGACTCCCGGTTGCGTAACATAGTCAACAGTCGGCATGCAGGATTACTTCGGTGCGCGGCGAGCCAGCGGGCGTCGCAGTTACTTACAGCAATAGGCAGGTACTCTTTCTTCGGAGGTTCGCAAAGATGACCGAAAAGAAAGGACTGGCGAGAAAGCCCGGTAGAAACCTCAGCCGGCGCGAAATGTTGAAGCTCGCTGTCGGAGTGGGAGGAACACTCGCGTTTGGAGGAGGCATTCTAACGGGCTGCGGGCGCCGGAAGAATGGGTTGACAGTCGGCGTTGCCTTCGAGACTCTTCAGACGGAATACTGGGTAGCCAGCATCGAGACGATCCGCGCCGAGCTGAAGAAGCGCGGGATTGAAATGCTGGAGGCAATTGCCGACGGCGACGCGAACCGTCAGTTCGAGCAAATCCGCAATTTCATCGCGCGCCAGGTTGATGGGATTATCATCGCGCCGAAGGACAAGCACACCGTCATTCCGATGATTCGGGCAGCGAACCGAGCAAAGATTCCGATTGTTCTCTACAACCGCCCGCCGGCGGAAAGCGACACGAAATCTGTGACGGTGGTCGCCGACAATTACGCTATCACGAAAGCAACCGTGGAATACATGGCGGAACAGGCAAAAGCGTCAGGGAAAAAGTACGAGGGGATGATTCTCATTGGCGACCTCGGCGACATCAACGCTATCGGCCGACGGGACGGCTTCGACGATGTCGTGAAGAATTGCAGCGATACGATTAGGGTCATGGCGCGCATTCCGACGGAGTGGGACCCGGAAAAGGCACAATCGGGCGTGACGAACGCCTTGCAGGCGTATCCGGGCATTAACTTCATTTTCACCTCATCCGATTTCTTGTTCCCTTCCATCGTGGCGGCGCTGAAAACGGTGGACAAGTACAAGAAAATCGGCGAGGAAGGACACGTGATCCTCGGTGGGTTCGATGGGGACGCCACAGCCTATCAAATGCTGGTGCACAGGTATCTCGACGCGGATGGCGTCCAGGATATGTACTTCGAGTGCTCGGAGTCCGTGCAAGCAATCTTAGACCTGAGAGCCGGGAAGGAAGTCCCGGAACAGATTCTTGACAAGGGCTTCGTCATCCACCAGGGGAACTTGCGGGAAGCCTCCAGGCGAATGTGGGGTGCGCAGTTAAAAAAATCAAGCACCGGCTAAACGGAACCGGCGGATTCCGCAGGCGGACAACCGGCGACGATGCTTGCGAGCTTGGTGCAGGTGACGCACCAAACGGGCGGTGAGTGGGGCGGTGCTTCCAAAAAACCATGGCAACGCGACAGATTTGACTTCCTCAGTTCCGGTCCGTTCCCGCGCGGTCTGGCGGCGGCTGCTCTTCTCAGAACACTTCGTCCTGTATCTGAGCGTCCTCTATTTTCTCGCGGTGTGGCCTTTCGCCCCGAGACTTGCCTCACCGAGGAACCTCCTCGACATCTTCTCCAACATGTTGCCCCTTCTCTCGGTCGCCATCGGCCAGACGTTTGTGCTTGTCACGGCAGGGATTGACCTGTCGGTAACTTCCATCATTGCCCTGTCGAGCGTGTTTGGGGCATCCGTCATGACGTCGGATGGCGGTCTGCTTTCGGGTAGTATCCTCGCGGTTCCGGCGGGCATCGCGGTGATGTTAGCGACAGGCGTGGCCATTGGGCTGTTGAACGGAACCGCCATCGCCCGCCTCCGAATGCCGCCGTTCATGGTCACTCTGACGACCATGATGTTCTTCAGCGGGTTTGCCGTCTGGTTAACGGGGTCGCAGAAAATCTCGGGTCTCCCCCGGGCTTTCGTCGGCCTGGGTGTGGGGTCCGTTGGCTTTATCCCCTACCCCTTCCTCATAGCCGCCGTTCTCGCGACAGCCGCACACGTCACGTTGAGCCAGACTGTTGTCGGCCGCTGGATTTACGCCATTGGGCACAATGCCAGGGCGGCGCGAGTGTCCGGCGTTCGCGTGAACCGAACAGTGGTCTTCGCCTATGCTGCAAGCGGATTCTGCGCGGCGGTCGCTTCCGTTCTCTACACGGCACGCCTCGAGACGGGCGACCCGGTCCTGGGGCAACGCATCCTCCTAGACATCATCGCAGCCGTGGTGATTGGCGGGACGAGCCTTTTCGGGGGAAAGGGCAAGGTCCTCTGGACAGTGTTTGGCGTCCTGTTCATCACGCTCATTGATAACAGTCTGATTATGCTCGAGTTCTCGCATTTCACGATTATGATTGTGAAAGGCGCCGTGATCCTGTTCGCGGCGTTGATGGACGCGTTGCGAAATCGGCTTCTCGCCGCGCAGTGAGATGGGCGCGAAACCTATGAGCGATACCATTCTCGAGTGCCGAAACGTAACGAAGAGCTTTTTTGGAGTTCCCGTTCTCCGCAATGTGAGTCTCACCTTGAAAGCCGGCCGTGTTCTTGGAATTGTCGGCGAGAACGGAGCGGGAAAGTCCACACTGATGAACATCCTCGGCGGTGTGCTGCGGGCGGATTCGGGGTCAATCCGCCTCGGCGGGAGAAACCATGCGCCTCAAAATCCCGCGGAAGCCTTCCGCGATGGCATTGCATTCATTCACCAGGAATTGAACCTGTTCACAAACCTCAGCGTTGCGGAGAACATGTTCATTGCCGCATTTCCGAAGACGCGAATTGTCAGGCTGCCCTTGATCCGCCGAAGGGAGATTCGCGAAAAAACACGAGCCCTGCTGGCGTCGGTGGACCTGCATGTGTCTGCGGAATCTCTCGTGGAGGACCTATCGCCGGGCGAACGGCAAATGGTCGAGATTGCGAAGGCCCTCGGAGCGGAGGCACGAATCATCATTCTGGATGAACCGACGACCTCACTTTCCTCGCGAGAGACGCAGCGGCTCTTCAGCATCCTCCAGCGTTTGCGCGGGCAGGGCATATCCATGATTTACATTTCGCACAATCTCGGAGACGTGTTGCGATTGTGCGACGACATCCTCATTCTTCGAGACGGAAGGGTTGTCGGCGAGGGGCCGAAAGAGGAATTTACACTGGAAAGGATGATTTCGCTGATGGTGGGGCGAAGCATGGATCAGCTCTATCCCTCTCGTTCTGCGCGACCCTCGGGGGAAATCGTGCTTGAGGTGAAAAGCCTCTCGGAGCCGGGGATCTTGGAGAACATCGCGTTCCAGCTCTACAAAGGGGAGATTCTGGGGATTTCCGGGCTGATGGGTTCCGGCCGGACAGAACTCGCTCGGATTCTGTTCGGGTTGGATGCATTTGAGCGCGGTGAGATTCTTCTGAACGGCGAGCCCCTCAAGCGGTGCTCCCCGCACAAACGAATCCACCGAGGAATGGCGTTTCTGACGGAAGACCGCCGCGTTGAGGGTCTTCTGATGAACGCGTCGGTTGAAGACAACATTGCCCTGGTCTCGCTTCCCTCGTTCGCCCGCGCGTTGCCGGGACTGGTGAATCGCCCGGAGATGCTGAGAGCGGCGGGAAGAGCAGCGAAAGCGGTGCGGCTGCAATGCAGTTCCCTCTCCCGCCAAACGGCCAAGACTCTCAGCGGCGGAAACCAGCAGAAAGTCGTCCTGGCAAAGTGGCTCCTCGAGAAACCGTCGGTCTTTGTCCTCGACGAGCCGACACGAGGGATTGATGTCGGGGCGAAGTTCGAGGTTTACAGAATCATGGATGAGCTTGCGGCAGAAGGAGCGGGCATTCTGTTCATCTCCTCGGAGATCGAGGAACTGATGGGGATGTGCGACCGCATCCTGGTGATGGCCTACGGGGAAATCCGCGGCTGCATGGCGCGGACCCAGTTTGACAAAGAGAAAATCTTTCGGGATGCCCTCATGGAGAACCTGCTACCGTGACGACTCGAAAGGGCAACATCGTGCTGTTTGTTCTGAACAATGCCCCGCTGATTCTCTTTGCGGCGGTGTTCGGAGGGTTCGCGACTCTTTCGCCCAAGTTTCTGGCCGTCGAGAATCTCGTGAATATTCTTATCCAGAGCGCCTCCATTGGAATCGTCGCCACGGGGATGACGTTCGTCCTTCTAACAGCAGGAATTGATCTGTCGGTCGGCTCCATCATGTTCCTATCGGCGGCTGCGGCAGGCAAGTTAATCGCGGGAGGACAACCGATCTCGCTGGCGTTTGCCGTCGCCATTGCCATCGGCGTTGGTTATGGGGCGATCAACGCATTCTTCATTACACGGTTGAAAATCCTGCCTTTCATCGTGACACTCTCAACGCAGTTCGCAGGGAGGGGCCTGAGCTTGCTCATCACGCAGACGCGCGCCATGAATCTTCCCCGCTTGGTGGAAGTGGGATCATCGAAGATTCTAGGAATGCCTGCTCCGGTGTGGTTGTTCGGAGCCGTCGTGGTCTTCGCCCACGTCGTCCTGATGAAGACAGCTTTCGGGCGGCATATCTACGCCATCGGAAACGACGCAGAAGGCGCGAAGAAAGCGGGTATCAACACAACCCGCGTAGTGTTTCTGGTGTACGTGGTCAGCGGCTTATGCGCGGCAATGGGAGGACTTGTGTATCTATCGCGGCTGGGGCTGGTCTCACCCAAGTTAGGTTTGCAGCGGGAGTTCGCCGCAATTGCGGCGGCGGTTCTGGGAGGGACGAGCCTTTTCGGTGGGAGAGGCAAGGTCCTCCCCGGTACCTTTCTGGGAGCAGCTTTGATCCAGACGGTTGAAAGCGGACTGGTGTTCATCAAGGCGAGCGAGTACGTCTATCCGCTCGTGACCAGCTTCGTCATTTTCTTTGCGGTGTTTGTGGACAGCCTTCGCCATGTGAAACTCCAGCAACTGAAGCGTCGGCGAATTCGGGTTGCAGCGACAGGGTGAGCAGCGAACGGAAGGTGCGGCGTGGGACGGTCGAAGTGGCAATGCCCTTCCGCTCGCAGGCACGGCTGCCTCACAACTGGCGAAGAAGCGGGATAAGCGTGGGGTACAACTGCCGATAGAGCTGATAACGAGTCTCGTACGCGGCGCGAGTTTCGGGGCGGGGCTGGATGTGCCTGTGCGAAAAGACAGTCTGCGCGACGGCGCTTTGCAGTCCGGGGTAAATGCCAGCCGCAGTCCCCGCAAGGATTGCCGCCCCAAGACAGGCCGCTTCAGTGACCTGCGGCACTCGCAGCGGGATTCCGCAGATGTCCGCCTTGAGTTGCAGCCACAGGCCGCTGCGGGCGCCCCCACCGACCGCCCGTAACTCCCGTATCGCAATCCCCCCGTCTCTAAGCAGGTCGAGATTGACGCGAAGCTCAAAGGTCAAGCCCTCAAGCACGGCTTTTGCCAGCGTGGACCGGTCTGCGGCAAAAGTAAGGCCGAGAATCGCGCCTTTGGAAGAGGTGTCAAGAGTGGGAGTCCCGCTGCCCGAGAAGTGCGGTAAGACCATCAACGGCGTCGGCCCCTCCGGGGCACCAGCAAGCATCAGGTCATAGGGGTCCTGTCCGGTGCTCCGCGCTGCTGCGCATTCTGGAGCGCAGAATCGGTCTCGAAACCAACGTAAGACCAGCCCTCCGCTGTGGTTGAGCGTCATGGCAAGGTACAAATCCGGCACGACGTGGCGATAGACAGAAATATTCGCCCGGCGAAGCACATCGTTGAGAACCGGAGTCTCCATGGCGACCTCCACGACTTCGGCTGTGCCCGTTGAGACCATGGCTAACCCCGGCTCCACGACACCGCTTCCAAGTGCGGCACAAGCCTGGTCGTGCCCGCCGCTGGCCACCAAGACATTGCCGGGAACGCCTAACTCGCGGGCAAGGTAGCGTCGCAACGTGCCGACAACGCCGCCGCCATCAGGCCCCAGAAGAGCCAACCGTTCCCGCTCAATCCCGCACTCACTCAGGAGGTCATCCGCCCAGCCGTGGCTTGATAGGTCGTACATCTGCGTGCGCGAGGCGAGACAGTGGCTGATCGTGGCTCGCCCGGTCAAGCGCCGGAGGAAGAAGTCCTCGTACAAAAGAAACTGGTGGGCACGCCTCCAGACTTCGGGTTCGCGGTTCCTGAGCCACAGGAGCTTGGGGAGCGTATTGATCGTGTGGAGCAGCATGCCGGTCCGGCGAAACAATGTGTCCGGGCCGAACCGCTCCGCGAGCCAGCGGTTCTCCTCAACGGTGCGCGTGTCCATGCCGAGGATAGCTGGACGCAGCGCGCGGCCCTCGCGGTCCACGGGGATAATCGCCTCCCCTTGGACGGATAGGGCCATCGCCTCCAACGAGTCGTCGGCTGTACCGGCAACGGTTTCCCGCACAGCATCCCAGGCGAGTTGCCAGACCTGCTCGGCATCCTGCTCCGCCCAGCTCGGATGAGGACTAAGAACGGAATACTCCCGCGCGGCCTGGCGGAGAATCGAGCCATCGTGACGGAACGCAATAGCTTTGCAGCCCGTAGTGCCAATGTCCAGACCCAGTAGCGACATGGTTTGGCAAACACCTCTTTCGTCCAAAGCTGGACGCCAATCATGCAGGCCCGCTTCCGCACGCCTGCGCTACCTCACTGTCAGGCCTGATGATGGTAAACATCCCAGTCGAGGTAGGTCTCGAAGGCTTCGGCGAGAATGCGAGCCGTCCGGGAGGCGTTCATTGCGACGTGGTGTTCGAAGCCGTTCTCGCAGATGAACTGCATCAACTCCTGCATTTCGGGGATCTCGACGACGGCGCAAGCACCGAAGGTATCGAGGGGGTCGTCTGTGAACTGCCCTTCTCCGACGTAACACAGGATTTCGCCGGCAGGGTCGTCAGTGGTGATGCGCGCGAAGGTCATGGGTCCCGCTGGGGTACGGCCCGCCAGGGCGCCGTAGGTACATTGCGCCCCCAGACTCGTTGCGAGAATATCGGCGGGCTTCATCTGCGGGTCAACAAGGAGGCTCTTAGGCCAATTCCCGCAATGGAACAAGACGCATTTGTTCGGATCGTCGCCATAATTGTTGTTCCAGTCCACAAGGGCGCTCGGTGTGCCGGAAGCCAGTTGCAAGGCGTACATGGAGGCGGCGCCAGTGACGTCCACCTCACAGGCGCTCGGCATGAGCTTCTCGCTCATGATGCTCATCAGGGCGCAGACATTGACGCCGTAGTTCCGCTGGATGGCCGTCCAGCACTGGATTGCCGTGGCGTCGAGGTCGTTCTGCTCCATCCAGTCCGAGATGACAACGCCCATCTTCGCCATCAAGGACAGGGACTTCTCCGGCACTCCCCCGCATCCCGCATAGGAACGAATCTCCTCCAGCTTCGCTCGGACGAGCGAATCCTTGTCAGAAAGGGCGTTGGCGGCTCCGATGAGCTCGGATAGGTCTATCGTGGAGACGCTGATGCCAGCGGCCTGCAGGATTTTCTCGCTGTAGCGAACGGTGTTGAAGGCGGTTGGCCGCGCGCCAATGGCCCCAAGGCGTGCGTTTCGCATCCCCTTCACGACCCGGCACACGCCAACAAATTCCGCAAGGTCCTGGCGAAAACTCTTGCTGTGCGGGTGGACAGTGTGAAACTCCGAGAGAGAAAAAGGAATGCCGTATTGAACGAGGTTATTGCAGACAGAGATTTTCCCGCAGAAGGCATCCCGGCGGTATTCGACATTGAGCCTGTCGAGCCTGTCAGGATATGCCTGGACGAGGACCGGCACGTCAAGACCGGAAAGTTTGATCGTCTCGGCAACGCCTTTCTCGTCGCCAAAATTGGGGAGCGTGACAAGAATGCCAGCAATCCGCTCCCTGTTTGCGCGGAACAATTCGGCGCAGCGCTTCGCGTGCTCCCAGGTTTCGACCGCCCCTAACTTGGTGTCGTTTTCTCCAAGAATGACAGGTTCGATACTCATTTCCTTCAAAAGGGCCAGCACGTCATCGCGCCCCTCTGTGACGAGACAATCGGGAAAAAAATCGCGATTTCCTACGATCACCGCCAGCGTTATCTTTGCCATGCTTTCAATACTCCTCTTTTGGTTGTTCCAATCCTGTGGGGAAAACTTTATTCGGCCGCAATCTGCTCAATCGTCCCAAGCAGCTTTTCGTCTTTCAATCCTCCGCTCATCCAGCGGTCCTGGAGGCGGCGGAGCGCCAGCACGGTTGACGGCTCGCGCAACTCCACATCCGCAAGCGTGATCGGCGTGTCCTTCGCCACCGGGCGGACGACTTTCACCCCCTTTGCCAGACCAATGGGGAGAAGGCACTCTTCCGTTGCCGTCTCGTAACGGTCAATGAGGCTATAGAACGCACAGCCGCCGATTCCATCAAGAATATCTCCCGGTTTCAGGTCGCGCTTTGCCACGGCGAAAACCTCGGAGACCATCCGATCGAGCGGCGCCATGTTTGACTTTCCCCAGACGACCAGAGAGGCGCAGGTGAGCGGCGCCTCGATACTGCAAAGATGGTAGGGGCGGAAAAGCGTGTAGTAAGGCCCTGTGCCCATGTCTCGCAGCACGAGGGCCTCGCGTAGCCGGGGATGGCTCGTCGTCACAATGACGAATACGCCCGGGGCCACGTGCCCGACCGCGTAATCAACCACGCCTGCCATGTTCAGGACGCCGCCGTGTTCCCTCAAGGCAAAGGTTCTGTGAAGGTCATCTCGATTCGTCGAGGGACCGTGCATGCCGCGGACGTCCGGGACGAGGCCTGTCGCGTTCGAGACAGCAGCCATCTCGATCATCGTCTTGCTCCCGTCAACAAATTCCACCAGCATGTTCGGGGACGCCCCTCGTCGAGCGGCTTCCTTTGCCCACTTTTCGTCGGTCGGCGTCGCATACCGGTCCAGGGGATTATTCTTTCCCTTTCCGGCGGCGACGATGGTGAACCCAAGCACCTTCGCAAAATCGTACAGTTCCTTGCACGCTGCGGGTTCATCGCCTGCCGCCAGCGCGTACAGGACGCCTCGCTTCTTGGCATACCAGTTCAAGATGGGCCCTACAGTTATGTCCGTCTCGACGTTCATCATGGCAACAGGATGACCGCGCCGGGAGGCGCGCAAAGCAGCCCGGGCGCCGACCTCAGGAACCCCTGTCGCCTCGAGCACAACGTCAATCTGGCTCATGTCCGTGACAACGCGGTAGTCGGTGGTGGCCGCCTTTCTCCCGCTCGCAACAATTTCGTCGGCTTGCGCCGCGGTTATGGCGTCAACAACCTCGTCGTCGAACAGACCGATTCTGTACGCGTCTCTCGCACGACCCCGATGGACGTCGGCGGCAATGACCACCTCGATGCCTCTCATCATCTTCACCTGTGCAACCACGTCGGTACCCATCTGACCGGCGCCGATCAAACCAATTCTGACCGGCTTCCCGGCTTCCGCGCGAGAGGCCAATTCTTCATGGAGACCTATCATAGATTCTCTCTCGACATCACAATCATCACCTTGAGGCTTTCGCCACTGGATGCGACTCTGAATGCCTCGGCGATTCTCTCCAGGGGAAACCTGTGCGTGATAAGCAAATCAGAAGAAATCAGTTTTTGCCTGAGCAATTCCAGTGCACGCTCGTGCGCCACTGGCTGATAGGAAAATGAACCAACAACCTCAATTTCGCCATAATGAATCCGATTTGCATCCAGAGTGGTCATGGGGTTTGCCTTCGGCAGACCACCGAACAAGACCACGCGACCTCCCTTGCAAACCATCTCGACAGCCTGCTGGTGCGTGGCTGCGACCGGATTCGCGCAAATCACGATGTCCGCTCCCAAACCGTCCGTCAAATCGCGCACACGAGCCACTGCGTCCTCGGACTCAGGATTCACGACAGCATCGGGCTGGAAACGTGAAACGAGGCGCCGACGGCTTTCGCTCGGTTCGGAAACAAACGTGCGCGCCCCGCGCGCCTTCGCCAGAGAAACGTGGAGGCATCCAATCGGCCCGGCTCCCAGAACCACGACGGTGTCGTCGTAGCCGGTCCGTGCCTTCTCATGGCAGGTCAAGACCGAGCTGCACGGTTCCGCCAAGGCGCCCTCCACATAGGATAGGTCCGCAGGCATGCGGTGCACGATGCCATTGGTCAGCGTGTCCTTCGTCAAGACAAGCTTCTCCGCGAAACCGCCCGGATGACCGGGGGTGATGCCGAGAAAGCGCAGGTTATCGCAGAGATTGTACATGCCCCTGCGACAATAATAACATTTCCCGCAGTGGATGTCCGGCCCGACCCCCAGGCGCTCGCCGGGTTTGAAGTCCCTCACGCCGCTGCCTACCTCCAGCACGGACCCCGAGACCTCATGACCGGGCGTCACGGCTCCGGCGTCCTTGCTCGGCCCTTCCTTCCAACGGCGAACGTCAGAGCCGCAGATGCCGCACGCTTCGACCTTCAGGACGAGGCCGTCGCTCGGCGCGGCAGGGTCCAGTAAATGCCGGATTTCGATGCTTTGGGGACCGGTCAGGACGGCTGCTTCCACGGGAGCCCTCTCGTTGAATGGCGAGAACCTGGACGAACAGCGGTCCGAGGGGTGCAATGACCATCACGTCTCATCAGATAGCTTCCTTCCTACGGCCCCGCCAGGGTGAGTCTTCCCAAAATCCCTTTTCGTGTAACCGCGAAGCTCCAGCAACAGAACGCAGACCGCATCGCCGGCGGCGCCGTTGACGAGCGAACTGCCGGTGGCAATCATGCCGTAGGGGTCAACATCCCCTTCTGCCGTTACGTGGAAAACCACATCGCTTAGCCTGCCGAGCGGCGATTTGGGGTCCTCCGTTTGCGCGATAATCTTTGCACCACGGGCGCGGGCAATCTCGACAAACCGGTTGATCTCATCGCTCTGTCCGCCTTTGGATATGACGAACAGAACGTCATTGGCTGTAATCGCTCCGGAACCGCCGTGCAGACCGTCCGTCGCATTGACGAAGAGCGCCGGTGTACCGCAACAGGCGAGCAGGTGCGCGAGACGCAGCGCCATCGCGTGGGACGTCCCCGTGCCGGTCACCAGGACATGCCCTTTGCAGTTAACGAGAAGCTCGACCACCCGCGTAACACTTTCATCGAGCTGGTCTGCGAGAGACGCAACGGCACGGGCCTCGCGCTGCACAACTTGTTTCGCCCTTGCGACCATTTCCTTTGTGGATAGCTTCGTCATTCCGTTGTCTTTTCCTCCTGAATGCGGACAGCCAGAGGTGGCATGGGCATCTTGCCCATGATTAGAATGTTGCGCGCTCCCTCCCTATTGGGCGAGGCTCACCTTTTCGATAAAGCCGACAGTCCGATTGCTTTTCGTGAAGTAGGTGGCCGCAACACGGCAGATGTCCTCGGCGGAAACCGCTTTCCAGCGATCGAGGACCGTGTTGATAAGTCGCCAGTTGTCTATCATTTCGTAAAACCCGATTCTTGCGGCGAGACCGTCGTTCGACTCGAGAGAGGCGATGAAATTGGCCTCCAGTCGGTTCTTGGCTTTCTGCAATTCCCAGTCGGATACCGGTTCCTTCTTAAACCGGTCGAGCTCCGCGTACACGACCGCCTCAACCTCCTCAACCGTATGAGGGGCTCGCGGTTCAACGAAGACGAAATAGAGGTCAGGATACTTGCTCTCGAGATCGCCCGACCACACGTCCACAGCGATCTGCAGCTCCTCGACCAGCTTTCTATACAGCCGGGAGGTTCTGCCGGAGGAGAGAATCTGTGCAAGGACGTCGAAAACCGGCTGATCGCTATGTGTCATGGCCATTTTGTGGAAGGCGATTCCTACCTCGGGATTCGCATCGAACTCCACGGCCACCCTTCTTTCGCCCTTCTGCTCCGGTTCGGCCGTCACGAGAGGAGGAGGGTCCGGCTGACGGGGAATGGAACCAAAGTACTTCTCGATCATCTGTAACACCCTGTCGGGACGAACATCCCCGACGATGCAGACGACGGCCTGGTTGGGCGCGTAATACTGCGTGTAGAAATCATACACTTGCTTGCGAGTGAAGTTTTCCAGATCGGACATGACACCGATAACAGGTCTCCCGTACGAATGCGCGACATACGCCGCAGCAGTGAGTTGCTCGTATAAAGCCCCGCCTGGGTTCGTCTCATAGCGCCAGCGTCGCTCTTCCTGAACCACACCTCGCTCCTGATAGAACTCGCGGAAGACGGGATAGCGCATAATATCTGACTCCACGGCGCACCATAGCTCAAAGCGGTTGGCGGGAAGGCTGAGATAGTAATTCGTCCAGTCATAGGAAGTCGAGGCGTTGACCCCCGTGGCGCCGTTCTCCGTGTAAACCTTGTCAATCTCACTGCTGACGATGAGCTTGCGGTGTTGCGCATCGAGCTGTTCGAATCGGGCCTGGAGGGTCTGGACCACATCCGGCCGCGGTTCCCTTCGCCGTCTCTCCGCATCGAGCTGGGTCATCACCTCGTCCTCTTCGCGCATAATTTCTTTTTCGGCAGCGAAGTCCCTTGTGCCCAGCGTTCGCGTCCCCTTCCACATCAGGTGCTCGATGAAATGCGAGATGCCGGTACTTCCGATGCTCTCATTGACGGAACCGACTCGATAGTAGATGCATGAGGAGAAAACAGGCACATCGTGGCGTTCGAGGAGCAGTACCTTCAACCCATTGGAGAGCGTATGCTCCTGGACTTCCAGGCGCAGGTCCTGCGCTACACACGGCCCGCAAAGGAATAGGATCAGCAAAGCCCAGCTTGTGCTCAAATTGCAGCTCCACACCTTCTTCATCTGTTAACCTCTTCGCTCGATAGCTTCATCTCGATGATTTTTGCGTACCGCAGAAAGCGAGAGAAAGACGAAATGAGGCAAATGATAAGCCCATGGATCCCGTCGAGGATTCCTCCCTTCAGGACGTACATTTCGAGGAATTTCCCCAGCGGAGCCAGGATGAGGAGAGCGACGGCGCGACTGTAGGAGCAGCTCGACAGTCTCGCCGCAGTAATAGTCGAATACTTATCTATTGTCCTGAGGTGCTCAGAGACGCTGTCGCAGGGATAGTGAAGAATTTTGCCCCGGAGTCGCCTGACCTTTGACGACGTGATGACCATGTCGTGGGGTTCGCTGCCTCCGAAATGCGCATGCCGCTTATTGAAAAGCCGCAGCTTGTAATCCGGAAACCAACCGCAGTGGTTGATCCACTTCCCCAGATAGTTGACGTGCCGCCGAATCAGGTAGCCGGAGTAGCCGCCGAATCCCCGAGCAAATTCGGCTCGGATCTCCTTCTCCAACTCGGGCGAGACTCTCTCGTCGGCGTCAAGAGAGAGCACCCACTCGTATTTGACATTGGACAGGGCGAAGTTCTTCTGGGTGATATTCCCCTCGTAAGTATGCTGATAAATCCGAGAGGTGTGACCGCGGGAGATTTCCAACGTGCGATCCGTGCTAAACGAATCCACAACCACGATGTCATCGCAGAAAGAAAGGCTCCGCAGGCAATCCTCAATGTTCATCTCCTCGTTGTACGTGATCACGCAAGCGGAGATGGGAAGTCTCTTGCTGTCATCGGATTGGATTGCCGAAGGATGTTTTGTGGTGTTGGTTTGCATCCGCTCCTGCCACAGCAAAAGGCGACTCAGGTTCGCGAGACAGTCACGCCTCGCTCGGAGAGGTATTTTTTCAGTTCGGGAATGGCGATCTCCCGGAAATGGAAGACAGACGCCGCCAGGATGCCGGACGCTCTCCCTTCGACGACAGCCAGGTACATATGCTCCATTGTCCCTGCGCCCCCGGAGGCAATCACCGGCAATCCCGTCGCCTCTGCCATCGCCCGGGTGATGGTGAGGTCGTATCCTTCCTTCGTGCCGTCGGTCGCCTTGCTCGTGGGGAGAAGCTGCCCGGCGCCGAGTTCCTTTGCCTTTCTGGCAAATTCGAGGGCATCCGACCCCGTGGCCGTGCGACCACCGTCAATCCACACCTCGTAGCCGGAAGGAAGGTTCGGGTTTCGGTCCACATCTATGGCGACGATCACCCTTTCGCTGCCGAACTGGCAGGCAGCGTCGGAGATTAACGACGGATTCCGAAATGCCGCGCTCGAGATGGATACCGCCGAGGCGCCAGCATCAATGATGGCCGCGATGTCCTTCAGAGACGAGATGCCTCCGCCGACTGTCACGGGGATGCTCACCGCTGCGACCACATTCCTCACAACGTCCATGCGTGTTTTCCGCCCTTCAACAGTGGCGGTAATATCCAGCATTGCGATTTCGTCGGCGCCTTCTTTCTCGTAGAAACTCGCGTTTTCGACAGGGTCGCCTGCATCGCGGAGATTCACGAAGTGAACTCCCTTAACGACCCTTCCATCTTTCAGATCGAGGCAGGGGATAATCCTGACGTAGTCAACCATCTTCTGGCTCCCAGTTTTGTCCGTGCAATTCCTATAGCCTGCAGCGTGATTATACTGGCACCGAAGCCAGTTGTACACGACATGTTTGGGCGGTCCAGAAGGAAGCTACCAGTGGAGAGGTCAGAGAAGAAGGGAACGAGCAGAGGACCAGAAACTCGACGCGAAAGGGAAAAGAGGGACTCCGTATATCTCACTCGGAGCGACGTACCCTCACATCGCGACAGTCTTCCCCACGCACGCTGCCGGGCACTGGGGTATCATACCCGCCTGCACCGGTGTCCCGCGTGGCTTTCCCGGTTTCTCAGCCCTGGTGGAGAGCCGCCTCGACAACCGTCCGCAACTGGCGCGGGTAGAAAGGCTCCCTCAATACCTTGCAGCCCCCGAGCTTCTTGGCCTCGTCTTCCAGGTCGTCCTGTCCGTTTCGCTTCAGGAATAGGACCGGGACTCCCCCGTCTGCCTGCCGGATTTTCTTCACCATCTCGAGGCCCGTGCAGTCGCCCGGACTGTCCACGGAAATGACCAGGTCCGCTCCTTCCCGCGAGAAGCACTCGTAGCCCTCCCGGCCATTCCCCGCCTCGATGACACGGCAGCCCAGAGGAAGAAGGGCCGAAAGATACAGTGCGCGGCCGTTGGGAT
The DNA here is from genome assembly GCA_030691545.1 of bacterium. Lineage (GTDB taxonomy): Bacteria > Auribacterota > JABMQX01 > JABMQX01 > JABMQX01 > JAUYEE01. The sequence goes on from JAUYEE010000238.1 coordinate 43,365, forward strand.
CGTCGTCAATGAGAAGAATCTTTGGCGCCCTGGTTCTCATGAGCAACGCTTGACCCCTTATGGCGGAACTTGGTTGTTTCGCCTGACTATACCCTTACCGAATGTTATGGCGGGCGCTCAACCTCGAGCACACAAGAATTTCCCCGCCCCGAGATGCTGCGGCGAAATTGCGATTCCCATCAATTTTCGATCAATGTAGACAATCCCCGAGAGCATGTCAAGAAAAAGCTGCAGCGATTTGACTCTCCTATCTGGGGCATAATTGGTCCGGACACCGCGGTGCGGCTCGGCTGCACGAGCTACGAGCCAACCTATGCGATGAGCTTTCGCAGCATATCTCGGCCTCGCGCGAGAACGCCCCTCATGTCCGGTACGCCGTCCTGCTCGAAGGTCAGGTAGCCGGAGTATCCGATGTCTTTCAGCGCCTTGATCACGCCGGGAAAATCCATCACTCCTTCGCCGATGCCGACGAATCGCAACCCAACTCCATCAATGTCGCGGATGTGGACATTCACCAGTTTGTCGCCGGCCTGATAGATGGCAATGGGAGGGTATTCGCGCTGAAGTTGCAGCCAGCCGATGTCGAGGTTCATGCCCAGAGCGGGGTCTTTGATTCTGTCCCAGAGCGTCCGGAAAGACATGGCGTCGGGGACAAGCGTGTGGGTGTGATTCTCGAGCGAGAAGCGAAGACCCTGCGCTTTGGCCATGTCCGTCGCTTGTTTCATCGTTTTCACGAATTGCTCCCAGACCGCGTCGAAATCGAATGCTTCGGCGATGTCAATGCGGTACTTCACGTTGGGAGCCCCTTCCGTAACGGCGTAGTATCTTGGCAGGTAGCTACTGGGCCCCTTCAACTCCGTGGCCCAAGGCGCCACGATGTTGATGAATGGTGCGTTCAGCTCCGCCGCAATCTTGCAGCCGCGTTCGAAGACACGCAGGCTTGCGTTTCTTTCCTCGGCCCCCAGGCTGGAGAGCCCCGCCACGGCGCTCTGAAACAGGACGAACTGAGAGACTTCCAGGTTATACTTGTCGAGCTTCTTGCGAAGCTGGGATATGACCGGCTCCTTCCAATATGTGTCCAGGTCTTCCGGTTGGGAGACGATCAACTCGATGCCGTCGAAGCCCATTTCCCCGATAATCTCAATCGGCTCATCCATCGGCGGGCCGGCCCCGATTCCCCGGAAGTTCCATGAAACGGACCCGATTTTCATCTTCCCGCCCTTCGCTCGTGCGGGCGAGGGCTCCTCTGCAACGGCTCGCCCTAAACCGCCCGATAACAAGCACGACGCGGCAACGGTTTTCAGAAAACCTCGACGAGAAACTTCTTTGCTCAGCGCCATTTTCCTCTCCTTTCTGACACAGCAACGCAATAAATCCAAGCTGCGCGATTGGACGTTGAAAATCAAAGACATCCCGAATAGAATACGTTCGACCTGATTGAATGTTACGCAAAAACCTGGAAGAACGCCACAGGAATTCCAAAGCCCGTTATCGGAGAAGCCCGTGCCCGAAAAAACTCCTCAATCACCAGACAAGGCGCAGACGCCAAGAGAGCTCTCATTTCTCGCCATTTGCTTGGGTATTGCCATAGCGGTCGTTTTCGGCGCAGCCAATGCCGCCCTTGCGCTTCGCGTCGGGATGACTGTGAGCGCTTCGATTCCGGCGGCTGTCATCTCGATGGCTGTCCTTCGGGCGCTTCGCAGACCCAATGCCCTATTAGAAAACAACATGGTTCAGACCATTGGCTCGTCGGGGGAAGGGCTGGCAGCCGGGGTCGTTTTCACTATCCCCGCCTTCATCCTCCTGGACTTGGACCTCTCGTTGTTTCAGACTTTTTTGTTTGCGATGCTGGGGGGCTTTCTGGGAATTCTGATGATGATTCCCCTCCGGCGGTTGCTGATTGTCGAGGAACACAAGACGCTCCCCTATCCGGAAGGGACCGCCTGCGCGGAGGTCCTCAAGGCAGGCGAACAAGGTGGATTGCGGGCGCGAACAGTCTTTCAGGGGGTAGGGCTGGGGGTGGTCTACAAATTTCTCGCCGATGGTCTGAAGCTTTTCCGCTCCACCATCGAATCAGGGCTGCCGGTTTATCGGGGTGCGGCCATCGGGATGGATGCTCTCCCTTCGCTCCTCGGCGTGGGCTACATCATCGGCATCCGAATCGCCGCAGTGATTTTCGCCGGGGGAGTGCTCGGATGGCTCGTGTTCATACCGGCGATCCGCGAATTTGGTGCGCATCTCTCCCAGCCGCTTTACCCCGCCACGAAGCTGATCTCGGAGATGGGCGCCGGCGATATATGGTCAAACTACATCCGCTACATTGGCGCCGGGGGTGTCGCGGTCGGCGGGCTTGTCAGTCTCCTGAGGTCAATGCCGACGATCTCCCGCTCCATTCGAGCGATGTTTCTGCGCTCTTCGAGCCGCGTTCGAGGCGGCGGTGCGGTTCCCCTTCACGAACGGGACATGGATTTGAGAATTGTCGCGGGCGGGGTCGTCGCGTTGATTGTGATCATGGCTGTTCTGCCGACGATACCCGTAGGAATCCTCGGAGCAGTGCTGATCGCGGTGTTCGGATTCTTTTTCGTTGCGGTTGCCTCACGGATCGTGGGGATTGTAGGCGGCTCTTCGTGCCCCATCTCCGGCATGACGATTGCCGCGCTCTTGGTCTGCGCTGCCATCCTGAAGGGGACGGGGTATAGCGGAGAGACAGGCATGGCTGCGGCACTCTCCATCGGCGCCATCCTCTGCATTGCCATCTCAATGGCTGCCGACACTTCTCAGGACCTCAAGACCGGCTTCCTGGTCAAGGCGACGCCGTGGCGTCAGCAAGTTGGCGAATTGATCGCGATTCTCCCGAGCGCCGTGGTGGCAGGCTTAGTCGTGATGATGCTGCACAAAGCATACGGGATAGGAAAGGGACTCGAGGCTCCTCAGGCGACGATCATGTCGCTCGTCGTTCGGGGCGTCATGGAGGCGAACCTCCCCTGGAATCTCGTTTTGATTGGAATGGCGACCGCCCTCGCCGTGGAGCTTCTCGGCGTACGGTCTCTTCCTTTTTCCATCGGGTTGTATTTGAAGATCCATCTCTCTACGCCGATCATTGTCGGGGGAATTCTTCATTGGCTGCTGGTGGGGCGAAGGTCGCGGGGACCCGCGACGGGAATCGAGACTACACCGGGTGTCCTCTTTGCCTCCGGGCTAATCGCCGGAGACGCCACCATGCTCGTCATCCTCGCTGGCTTCGAGTACACGAAGGTTTCGCTCGCCCTCGAGGGGCTGGAGCGAGTTCCCCAGGCCATCACCCTTTTGCCTTTCCTGGTCCTCGCGTTCTTCTTAGCACGCACCGATTGGCGACGCGAAGGCAGCCTGACAGCTTCTTCAGATAGCGGCCCTTGAGTCGTACTTTCCCCCCGGACACCGCGCCCGCCAACTATAGTGGTCGCAAAGCATGATTTTGGGGAGTACGACCCGGTCGGACCCGTCGCACGCTCTTCCGTGCTCGGTCTATCTACCTGGCCAGCGAATGCACTGCCCTGCCAAACGAAACCAGAAGAAAAAGAGCCGCGTACACGCAAACAATGGCGGGACCTGTAGGTAGGTCCGCACGGAAAGAGAGGCTTATGCCCGCAGGGACCGATAGGAGTACGACCAAAACGGAGCCCAGGAGAATCAACCACATCTGCCGGAATAGAGTGAGCGAAATCATTGCCGGAATGAGCAACGAGGCAAACACGAACAGGATTCCGGCGGTTTTCATGGCGAGAGAAATCGAAAGTCCCAGGCAGGCGTAGAAGGCCAGTTCGTATAACGACGTTCGCAAGCCCATGGAGCGAGCGGTCTCTTTGTCGAAGGAAACGAAGATAAACATCCTGTGCAAGGAGACGAAAGTCAGGAAGACGACACCCGCGACGCAACCGAGTTGCCAGATTTCCCTTTTGGAAGAGTACAGAAGCGTCCCGGAAACCACGTCGAGGCCATGCGCCTCGGCCGCCGGGTTTTTGGCGATTAGAATAATTGAGACGCCTGCTGCGACGACATAGGCCCAACCAATGAGGCTCTCTTTGGAGAGAGCCTCGTATCTCCCTGAGAGAGAGAAAAGGAGAGCCGTCAGAAGAGTCAAGCCGAACGCGGCCGCCTCCGCGTTCCATCCGACGAATAGCCCGAGAGCCACACCGAGGGCCGCTGCCTCGGAGAGGGCCACGCCCAGAAAGACAATTCTCCGGAGGATTACATAGACGCCCAGAAAGGCGCAGACGCTCCCTGCTAACAGCCCTGCAAACAGGGCGTATCGCAAGAATGACTCGCGAAACACCTCCGTCGAGAACATTGCCGCGAATTGGAGGAGGACATCAGGAAGAGCCGGCATTGTTCTCACCTCCAGGCACAATGACGAACTTCCCGTCAACTTCTCCGACCTTGAGGGGTGTCTCGTAGATCTCCCCCAGAAGTTGTGGAGAAAGCGCTTCGTGGCGGTCGTAGATTCGCATCTGTTTGCCTTTCAAAAACATGACCCGATGAACGTAGTTGAATAGGACATTGAGGAGATGGCTCACGAGGACAATAGTGATCCCCATGGAGTGATGGACGTGGCGGATCAAGCTCATGACCTGATCCTCGCCCTGGATGTCGAGATCGTTGGTCGGCTCGTCAAGAAGAAGAACATCCGGGTCGAAAGCCAGAGCGCGCGCCACCAGCGTCCTCTGTTTCTGCCCGCCGGAAAGGTCGCGGTATCGTTTCCGGCGAAGGTCTTCGATTCCCGTGACGGAAATAGCCTCCTCGACTTTCTCGCGGTCGCGGCTGCCAAACCGCCGCAAGGGGCCCGTTCTCCCCAGCCTGCCCATGAACACGATATCCAGAACGCTCAGCGGGAAAATCTCATCGAGGGATTGTCGCTGCATGACATAGCCGAACTTCAGGCCCTCTCGAATGTGGATTGAGCCGCGAAGCGGTTTGATCACACGGAGAATTGCCCGCAGAATCGTGGTCTTCCCCGAGCCGTTCGGGCCGATAATGCCCAGGAAGTCTCCCTCAGCTATGGAAAACGTGAGGTCTCTCAGGACCGCGCCGCGGCCATAGCCGAGGGAGACTCCCTCGAACCGCACTACGGCGTTGTCTGGTTGCTCGCTCTGGTTCATCGGGATAGCGCTCCTACAATCTCGGTGACGTTGTACGTCAGATTGTCGAGAAAGGTGACGACTCCTTTCCTGCCGCCGACGTAGAAGGGCAGGCGAAGGACTTTTGCTCCTGTTTCCCGAGCGACAAACTGCACTGGCCGCTCCGGATAGTAGGGTTCGATGAGCATGAGTTTGGCGCCTTCTCGTCGGGCGGCCTCCACGACTTGTTTCAGATGGGAGGCAGACGGAGGGATTCCCGGTTTTGGCTCCAGGCTGCCGACAATCTCCAGTCCGAACTCACTGCAAAAGTAGTCCCAGGATTGGTGATACTGAATGATCTTCGTGCCCTTGAAGAGCTCAAGCTTCCTGTGAAGGCCGTCATAAACCTGGTCGAGTTTCTTCAGGTAGGCCTCTTTGTTTCTCCCGAAGTACTCAGCGTCCTCCGGCGAGACACGATTGAGTCCCTTCGTGATGTTCTCAACAACGATGTGAGCGTTCTCCCGCGTGACCCAGTAATGCGGATTGCCGTAGGGATGAACATCCCCCATGGCGCCGTCAATTCTCCCCTTTGGGGTCTGGATCGGCTGCACCCCGTCGGATGGGTCAACGTACCCCTCCGCTCCGAACCTTACCTTGTTGTTGCGCGATGCGTCAATCAGCCCCTGAATCCAGATGTCCACATCGAGACCTCCCACAATCAACACGTCCGCCTCTCTCAGTTTCATCACCTGGCTGGGGCGGGGGTCGAAGAAGTGGAGGTCGTATTTGCCGGTGGAAATAGCATCCACGCTCACTCTGTCTCCACCGATCTGCTTGGCGATATCCGCCATATCGAGAGTCGAAGCGACTACGTTCAACTTCTCGGCGGCCGCGCATGTCAGACTCGCCGCCAGGAGAAGTGCGATTACGGCTGTTTGTGTGTGAATTCTCATTTCTAAGTCACCTCCAGTCTCAGGGGAGTCAATCCTCAAGGCGATGTGCGTGGGGACCGAGACCCCACACGAATTGCAGCATGAACGCGTGTTCGTCCTCGCCATCGGCAAGCTCGCTGTACCGGTAGGACGGCCTGACGTACATGGAGTGGGTGAAGTAGTAACTCAGGAAAGCCGTCGCACCCCATTCAGCTTCGAGGTAGTCTCCGTCCCACCGGTCGTAACGGGCGCCGGTTTCCCAGTACTTGCTGAGGGTCAACTGAAGCAGGGAATAAAGCCCCCAGGCGTCGGCATCATACTCCCCAATGCGGTTGTGCTCGTGTTCATGTTCGAGTTCCTGCTCCTCGGCCAGTTCAAAATCGCCGAAGAAGAACTCGTTCTGCCAGCGAATTCTCCTGTACGACTGAGGCCAGCGATGGACCAGCGTCAGGTCTGCCCCATGAACAACACTCTCACCGCCCTCGCCCCCGGCTAAGCTGTAGCCGGTCATCAGGTTGGTGTCGTCGCTCAAAGGGAGATCAACGCTGGCTCGTGCGGTATACACGCGGCCGCCCCAGTCCACGGGCCCTTGAAAGCCCAAAACGTTGTTTTCAACGGCGGCGTGCTCATGTTCGTGGTCCTCGGCCTCGCCGAGTGCTCTCCCGTTCCAGACGCCTCCCTGCACCTTCAAGTAAACATCCCAGGGATTGGGAATCAGGGTACTGACCTGAAAACCATCGTCATACCAGGAATGATCGCCGAAGAGGCGGAGAAGCGGCAGAGGCGTGTCCGGAATGGCCCAGTGGTGGGGATGAATCGAGTTGAGCCTGCCGAAGTCCAGCAGTTTCCGGCCGACCTGGAGCTGGAAGTTGGCGGGCAAATCCAGAAAAGAAACGTGCCCCTCCTCGATCTCGGTATGAGTGTGGATTGCTCCGCCATCCTCCGGGTGCTGTCCGATGGCGCCAATGAAATCACCTCGGATCCCCGGCCAGAGGTAGCTCTGGATGGCGAGTTCGGCATGCTCGAGCATGATTTTCTCGTCGAGGGGATTCGTTTCCGTGTCGGAAAGCAATCCTTTCACGTCCACCACGAGGCTAATGTCCGGGTTCATGAGACCGCCGTACGCGCCCACGGGCGCCGCCTTGTGCCGCGGCGCCTCGGCCTCTTCGAGCCGTTCCACTCTCCCAGCCAACCCCTCGACATCCCCTCTTTTCTTCAGTTCAACCACTTTGTCGTTCAGGGCTTGAATCTCTTTCTGCTTCGCTTCGATAGTTGCTTTCAGGGCTTCCTGCGTGGATACTTTTTCCTCCAGTGCCCTGATTCGCGCCTCGTAGGAAGTCTTTATCTGCTCGAATTCAGTCTTGAGCTTTTCAAGCTCAGCTTTAAGGTCTCCGCTTTCCTCCGCCTGCCCTGGAGATACGACCCAGGCGACAAGCAGTGCCACGGAAAGACGTAATAGGAATGCGCATCTATGCCAACGCATTTCAGTCTCCACCTCCCTGGATTGAAGCAGCTTTTCGCTTTGCTTCGGTATAAACACAAGATGTCACAATTGAAATCGTGACGACCACGGCATGACGTGAACTACTTCAGTCCTGGAGATCGGGCGGGGATCGGATAGAGACTTGTCGGATTACCTGGGTCAGGAGGGGTAACTGCAGTCGCGCCAATATCAGAAAAGCAACTGGAGCGACATAAGCCAGAGGGATCCCGCTATGGAGCAGGAAGAAAAAGGAGGCTTGCCAGAGGCAGACTGCACAATCTCTGTGGCCTTTGAAATCGTGGTGGGCATGACTGGCCCCCAGAGCCAGGAAGCAGAGAAGCGCACTCACGGCGGCAACCGAGACGAATACCGCCGCAAGGCGGCGACCGCAAAGGTAAGGCTGTCTCACCATCTACTTCTTCCTCCGAACTGCCTCCAATCTTCGGCTGTAGTTTACAGTCGGTGGGCCGTTCGCGTCAAGTAGTTTTCAAAACCGGGTGTGGGGTGAGGTATCATCACCATCTTGACCATCTTGCACAGCGCTGCGGAAGATGGTAATATTCTAAAGGAAGTGAGGGCGTTCCCTTGCGCCCCGCTTCGCATCTGTGGGCATGATAGAGTCAGTCTCTCAAAGGTTGGCTGTTGGACGCCCCTCGCACACCCCGCGAGGGAGCTTTCTGTGCCCGGAGAAGGACCGGGTGAGCGCCGGAGAAACGCGGAACCGCCTACCGGGCAGTCTTGTTACCAGGATGACCGGCCGGTGGGGCACCTGAATCGCGCAGGCAGGTCAGTCCTGCTGTTTCTCGCCGTGGCTTCAAAAAAGTCCAGCGGAACCGTCGGCGGTTGAATCCACCGCTCCGAGTGGGAGGCAACACCAAAGTTGTTTTGGGTATGAGCCAGGATATCAGCAAGCTTCTCGACGAATGGGAATACGATCCTTTCAACCACGTCCGGAAAATCGTCGGCGATGACGGCAGAGAGAAGATGCAGGTGAGGGTCGAGCTGGGGATCCTCCAGATGGAGGTGGATGGAAGGCCGGACGGGAAGAGGCCGTACGGGATGGATTCTCTCCTGGACTACTACGAGTCACAGCTCGAGGAATACGCCTCGAGACGCGGAAGTGATGAAGGGTTTTCCCTCGATGGCGAGGCGTGCGACGAGCTTCGTCAGGAGGCTTTGCTCTACTATCACCGGTACGTCCTGTTCTTCGAACTGGGCGATTATGAACGGACGATCCGGGACACGGAGCGAAACGCGAGCCTTTTCGATTTCGTCTGGAAGTACGCGAGCAACAAGGATGACGCCCTGATCCTGGAGCAGCACCGGCCGTACATCATTCGGATGAACGCTTCAGCCCGGGCCCTGAAAGACGCCCAGCGCCACAACTATGAAGCGGCTGCCCGCCAGGTTCGCGACGCCATGGACAGGATCGCGAGCCTTCCTGACATGGATAACACGACGTTTCTTTACGAAAAGAAGCGGTCTCTTTCGGTGCTCAACGGGATGCTCAAGGAACTGCAAGCGAGAAAGTCACCCTCCCCTCTGGACATTCTCAAGGTCGAGCTGGCGCGCGCGGTCGCCGAAGAACGGTTTGAGGATGCTGCGAGGCTGCGGAATGAGATCAATCGGCTCAGCGCGTAGAAAGGGCGGTTTATTTGCCGAGGAGCTTCTCGAACGCTGCCCGAGTGGCTCTCACCACTTCATCGTGGAGGCTCCTGCCGTGGGAGTCCATCGTTACCATGACGGGGAAATCCGCGACGCGGAGCACCCACATCGCCTCCGGCACTCCGAATTCCTCCAGCATGTAAACAGTCTCGACTTCTTCAACGGCATTGGCGAGGACGGCCGCCAGCCCCCCGGTGGCGCTGAAGTACACGGCGCCGTACTTCTGGAGAGCCTCTAACGTTTTCGGCCCCATCCCTCCTTTTCCGATGACCCCTCTGACCCCGTATTCGGCGATGACCTGCCCCTGGTAGGGCTCCTCCCGAATGCTGGTGGTGGGCCCGGCCGCGACGAACTCGTACTTGCCCCTCGCCTTTCGCACAACAGGCCCACAGTGGTAGATGACCGACCCGTTCAGCACGTCGCGCAGGTACCCCGGCTTTTTCTCCACCATGTACTTGTGCGCCATGTCCCGCGCAGTCACCATGCGACCATTGAGAACAACCTCGTCGCCGACCTTTAGCCTTCGCATATCCTGTTCCGAAGCTGGCAGGTCAATCCGGATCATAGATTGCCTTTCCTCCACTGAGAAGCAGGGACCGCCGCCGAAACGCCCAGCACATATACGAAATGGAGACGAAATAGGAGGCTGGCACACGATTCGCCACACCCGCCTTCACCCCAAGCACTGTCGTGTTTCCACCGAGACCCATGGGGCCAATCCCAAGCATGTTCAGCTTATGAAGCAGCCGGTCTTCCATCTTCCTCAGGACGGGATTCGGATTCCTGTCGTCAAGGCGACGGAAGAACTGTTCCTTCGAGAGGACGTAAGACGACCCTCTGTCTCCGCCGATTCCGACGCCGATGATGCCCGGAGCACACCCTTCGCCCTGGGCTTTGAAGACGGCGTCAATGACGCATCTTTCGACCCCTTCCAGGTCTCTTCCGGCGGAAAGCGCGGCGTTTGGAAGGCTGTATTGGGCGCCAACGTTCTCGCTCCCTCCGCCCTTGA
>JAUYEE010000132.1 GCA_030691545.1 bacterium
CATCTTCACCTGGAGTTCCCTCGAGGACAGAACCTATTCCGTCTTCTACACGGACGACCTCTTCACCTGGCACACCGCCATCGCCGCATTCCCCTCCTCCGGCAACCAAACCACCTCCTGGCTCGACGACGGCTCCCTCACGGGCGTTCCGCCTCTCCTCGCGCCCAAGCGCTTCTACCGCCTCCTTGAGAACCCGTAAGAAGAATCCAACCACGAAGAACACGAAGGACGCATAGGCAGAAGTGGCATGGGCATCCCTGGCCGGGCACGCCCTCCGGCTTCCGTACGCGAGCACAGTCGGATTCCCAGCATCGGACGCCGATCGCGACCACGGGCAGGCTTGTCCATGTCCGCCTAATCGCCGGCGGAGCATCCCTGCTGCAGACGGAGCAAACATCGAAGAGTAAGTCCCATTTGCTGCCTCACCAATCGGGCTACGGGCAGGACTCTTCTTACCCATTGCGCTGCCTGCGGTGAGCCTCGCCGCAACCGATGGACTATCCCGGCAGGCGGAATATTTCTTGATGCGTTCCTACTCGGCTATAGTATAGTTGCGGTTGTTGAAACGAACCGCATGGATGATGGCGAGGGCAGTGGCGGGCTTTCCTTGCCCTCGTTACCGGTTAGGAAAATGCGCCTTCTTAACCTTGTTATGATCGTTGCCGTTTTCCCTTTCTGCCTGACCGGCTGCACAAAAGAAGAATCCACCGAAGGCTTCTTCGCCCTCTGCCCGCTGGGCAAGGTTGATGGAAATCTCCTCGACCGGATGTGCCGTTTTGTTGAAATTGCGTACGGCTTTCCCTGCAAGGTGATGCCCCCACTTCCTCTTCCCTCAAGAACTTACAACGCCGTTAGAAAGCAGTATCGGGCCAGTGAGCTTCTTGATTATCTCGAGGAGAACGCGCCGAAGGGAGCACGAAAGCTTGTGGGCGTCACGGAGAAGGACATTTACGCTCGGGAGATGAACTTCATTTTCGGGCTGGCGAACTCTCCTGGGAAATGCTGCGTTGCCTCCACCGCTCGCCTGCACGAATCCTTCTGGGGAAATCGCGAGAACGAGCTGTTACTTCGCAGAAGGGCGCTCATGATCGTCTATCACGAGTTGGGGCACACATTCGGGATAAAGCACTGCAACAAGATTGAGTGTGCCATGTGCTATCATAATAGCCTGCATGAACTGGACCCCGGGAATGTGTGGTTCTGTCAGGATTGCACGCAGAAGTTGGAGAAGGCAGTCGGGCGACTCCCGGACGACCGGGAGGCGAGAATCGCTGAGTTTCTACTCGAGATAGGTCTCAAGAAAGACGCACAACTTTATGCGGAGGGAAAGGGCAGGAAAGAATAATGCTTATTCACGAATACCAGGCTAAGGAATTGCTCCGAGCGTACGAGGTTCCGGTTTCACCCGGAAAGGCCGCGTTTACGCCGGAGGAAGCCGTCGAAGCCGCAAAGGAGATGGGCGGCGACCGCTGGGCGGTGAAAGCCCAAATCCACGCCGGGGGAAGAGGAAAAGGAGGCGGCATTAAGCTCGCGAAAACCGTTGACGAGGTGCGCCAGTTCGCCTCCCAGATGCTCGGGATGAAGCTCATTACCCATCAGACCGGACCAGAAGGGAAGACCGTCCGGCGGCTTCTCATCGAACGTGCCGCGCAGATTAAGAAGGAGTATTACGTCAGCATGGTCCTCGACCGAAGGCTCGCCCGGCCCGTCGTCATGGTCAGCGCAGAAGGCGGAGTGGACATTGAGGAAGTCGCCGCGAGAAGTCCGGAGAAGATTTTCAAGGAGGCAATTGACCCTGCCGTCGGTCTTCAAGCGTACCAGACGAGGAAGCTCGCCTTCGCCCTCGGGATAGATAAGAGCCTCGTGAGGAGCTTCTGTTCCGTTCTTTGCTCGCTCTACCGGCTTTTCATCACGAAAGATTGTTCTCTTGTCGAGATCAACCCGCTCATTGTGAATGGCGAAGGTGAGATCGTAGCGCTCGACGCCAAGGTCAATTTCGATGATAACGCGACTTATCGCCATCCGGATATCGCGGAACTTCGGGACATCGAGGAGGAAGACCCCATCGAGGCGAGGGCGAAGGAGAGCGGGCTGAGCTACGTTCGCCTCGACGGCAACATCGGCTGCATGGTGAACGGCGCAGGGCTCGCGATGTCCACGCTCGACATCATCCAGCACTATGGAGCCATGCCGGCCAATTTCCTTGACGTGGGCGGCGGCGCCTCAACGGAGGCCGTGACGGAGGCGTTCAAGCTCATCCTCGCCGACAAACGGGTGAAAGCAGTCCTCGTGAACATCTTCGGCGGGATTATGAAGTGCGATGTCATCGCCAATGGGATTCTCGGGGCGCTTAAAGAAGTGGAGATGAAGGTCCCTCTGGTCGTCCGATTGGAGGGCACCAACGTCGAGCTGGGAAGAAGAATCTTAGAGGAGTCCGGGCTTTCTCTGATAACGGCAGACGGAATGGCCGACGCAGCTCAGAAGGTCGTCGGTGCTTCTCGGTCGTAAGGGTTGATTTGGTGGGAACTTCAAGGGCCATTCTACAATCGTAAGGCCATGACACACGAATCGAGGAAGCGCGATGAGCATACTGGTTGACAAGAACACACGAGTCATCTGCCAGGGGATTACTGGCAGCGCCGGGGCGTTTCACACCCGGCAGATGGTCGAGTACGGAACGAAAATGGTCGCCGGCGTCACCCCCGGTAAAGGTGGGGAGAAGTTCGACGGTATCCCCGTTTTCGACACGGTCGAGCAAGCCATCAAGGAGACCGGCGCGAACGCATCGGTCATCTACGTTCCCGCGCCTTTCGCGGGCGACGCGGTCATGGAGGCAGTGGACGCGGGACTGGAGCTGATCGTCTGCATCACGGAGGGCATCCCCACGCTCGACATGGTGAAAGTAAAGCGGTACATGGAGGGGAAGCCGAGCCGCTTGATCGGGCCGAACTGCCCCGGAATCATCACCCCGGGCGAATGCAAAATCGGCATCATGCCGGGGTATATCCACAAGCCGGGACCGATCGGCGTGGTCTCCCGCAGCGGGACGTTGACATACGAGGTGGTGTGGCAGTGCACGAGCCGTGGCCTGGGGCAATCAACGTGTATCGGCATCGGCGGCGACCCGGTTCTCGGAACGGGATTCGTCGAGCTTCTCGAGATGTTCGAGAACGATCCGAAGACGGAAGCCATTGTCCTCATCGGCGAGATCGGCGGGACGGCCGAGGAAGAGGCTGCGGAATTCATCAAGAGCCATGTGACGAAGCCGGTCGTGAGCTTCATCTGCGGTCTTACGGCGCCGAAGGGAAAGCGAATGGGGCACGCCGGCGCCATCATCGCCGGGGGGAAAGGGACGGCTCAGCAGAAAATTGACGCGCTGCGCGCCGCGGGCGTGAGTGTCACTGAGTCCCCCGCCGACATCGGGCGGACTGTGGCAAGGGTGATGGGGAGTTGATACCCCAATCCTTTGTCTGGCGTGAGAATGGCGGTGGTTTTGGCGGCTGCAAGAAGTTTGGCCGCGTGGAAAAGGCAGATGGAGATCAACCCGCAGATTCTGAGGGGCAACTGGGCGGCAGGTTGGGCGCTCGATCTGCATACATCGTCGAGCAAGCTCCGGGATGATGGTACCTTCGATACGGAGTACACCGAGATAGGACGCGCATTGCATCTGCTAAAATACCGGTTTGACAGGACCCAAGTCGAACCGATCGCTGAGACAGCAGCCAACTTTCTGAAGGAAATGGCTTTCCTCGGAGGGTTGGAGGGGGTCATCCCCGTGCCGCCCTCAGAATTGCGTCGCCCCTTTCAACCTGTTTGGATGCTTGCCCTTGCGATTGGCGGGAAACTGGGACTGGCTGTTCCTCTGGACTACTTAATGAAGGTTAAGGAGACCAAGGCGCTGAAGGATGTGGAGCATAGGCGGAGTCGAAAGCAGGAGCTTGCCGGAGCTTTCAAAGTGAAGGATAGCCGCTTCGCTCATAAATGGATCTTGCTTCTTGACGACCTGTTCCGCTCCGGAGAAACCCTCAACCAGATCGCTTACGTTTTGCTGACAGAGGGGAAGGTTTCGGGAGTGTTCGTGCTGACTATAACAAAGACGAGGACGAAAAGGTGAGAGAAGAGGAAGCGTTTGCATGGTATAAGCTGTTTCGGGCGGCGGGATTCGGCCCGAAGGCGAGACAGGTGGTCTGGGAAGGCGTCCGGGAGGCCGGCGTGGCGCTTGGAGACGTTTTCACCATGGATCGTTCGCAGTTCGAGGAACGGTTTCCCCTGCTCGGGAAGGGGAGGCTGAAAGGGGCCAGCCTTGAGGCGCTTCAGGGTCTCGACGAAGATGTGCTTTATCAAGAGTATCAGGCTCTGAAGGATCAGGAGATTGAGGTTGTCCACCCGGGGCATTCGCTTTATCCCGAAGGTGTCGCCCGGCTTGAGGGAGGTGATGCTTTGCCTGTGTTGTTCTGTAGGGGAGTGCTATCGTTGTTGAAATCGCCAGGGATCGCTATCGTTGGGTCTCGGGAGGCCTCCGACGAAGGACTCGCCATAGCCAAGCAGTTTGGGTCCGAATTGGCGCTGGCGGGCGAGAATGTGATTTCCGGATACGCGAAGGGGATAGACATGGCCGCTCATTCGGGTGCACTCGAAAAAGAAGGGACCACGACGATCGTTCTGAGTCAAGGGATTCTCCAATTCTCACGAAAAAAAAACTTTGAGGATCTGGACCTTGAAGGGAATGCACTGATTGTTTCCCAGTTTGACCCGAAAGCTCTATGGAATCCGGGGAATGCGATGATAAGAAATAAGCTCGTCTGCGCTTTGTCGAAGGCAGTGATTGTCGTTGAATCCGGCTCGAAAATCGGCGAAGATGGAAGCATGAGCGGAACGTTTGATGCCGGAATAAGCGCTCTGGAAATGGGCATCCCGCTCTTTGTCGTCAGCGCGAGTGCTTTCAAAAAAGCGCCTCCCGGCAACAAGTCGCTGATAAACCGCGGCGGAATCGAAATCCTGCCAGATAACGGCGTTGGAAGAATTCTGGAAGGTCTGACGATGAGCAACAGAGGGGAGAAAGAAACCGCCACATCCAGCGAGCAGTTGATGTTGTTTTGACGCGCCGAAACAGTCTCGAGATCCGCCAGGTCTTGCGATTAGACAAGCTTGAGATTTGGCACTGAGTCAACCAGGCTAAAGCGGAAATGATCGCGTCTGAGGATTAACCATGGCAAAGCCTTCGGAAGATCAAGGCACGTTGGTTCTGCCCTCCCAACTCCGTAGGGCAAGGGGCCTTCTCAAGCTTACGCCCGAGGAAGTGGCAGAAGGTCTGCATGTTGGCGTGAGGGATGTGGCCCGGTGGGAAACTGGAGAGTTGGAGCCTTCTCTCAGGCAGCTTGAGGATCTGGCCGAGTTGTATGGCAGGGAAGTGGATTACTTTCTCGGTGAAACACCTGAGCCGCCCGAGAATATAAGGTTCCGCACCGCGCCCGACCAGGCTTTGACTCACCTGCCCAAGCAAGCCAGGGTCGTTCTCGCAAGATTCGAAGAGCTATGTCGGTGTGCGTACGAGCTTGAGGGACTCCTCGGGAGGGGAACAACCTGCAATGTCCCCCGTTTGTCTTCATCCATCTCGCCGGAAAGCGCGGCCGCCGAGGTGCGCGACTTATTGGGTGTTGGACACAAGCCTGTACCTAAGTTGAGGGACGTGTTGGAAGAAGCGGGGGCCAGGATCTTCGAACTGCCAGTCCCAAACAACGAGTTCTCGGGTTTCTCCTTCTGGCACCCGGATTACGGACCGTGTACCTTGGTAAATGCAAGCGAGCAGAGGGGCAGAAGAAATTTCACCTTAGCTCATGAACTCGCGCACCTTGTCTATCGTCATGCTTCCTCTGTTTGCTCGATACCGCAATCTCTTGGTGGACCGTCACCGCTGATCGAGCAGAAGGCCAATACCTTCGCTGTCGAGCTCCTTCTTCCGGCAGGGGCGCTTCGAGCAGACTTCTCCAGGAGGGGTTACTCCGGTGAGCCGTCCGGAGACGAGTTAAGGCCGCTGCGCTACAAATGGGGTGTCAGCCTCCAGGCCCTGGGTTACAGGTTAGAGCGGCTTGGGCTTGTAAGAAAGGGACATACTGACAGGCTTGTCGAGGCAGAGGTCCCGTTCTTTCGGGGTCCCAAGACGCCAAGTTGGGAGAGACGGTTGGGCAAGAGGTTCGTCAACACATGCCTTGAGGCGTATCGCGAAAACCTCGTTTCCATCGGGAAGCTCGCTCATTCCCTCGACATTCCAATCAGGAAAGCAGCTGAAGAAGTCGAGCGGCGGGCCACTTAGGAGTTTATTCACAATAAGGTGAACATTTTGGCTTGACATTGTGCCTTTGAAGATGTATATTGAAGGCATGATGTCTGATGAAATGCTGAAAAGCAAATACAATTTGCTGGCGCCAGTGCTCGATGAAAGAAGCCT
>JAUYEE010000291.1 GCA_030691545.1 bacterium
CAAGCCCAGAATCTCCTCTCCTGAATTGCTCCAACCCTCATCCCTGCCTGCGTACTGCCCTTACACCCACCAATTCTCTCCCCGTCCGACCCTTCCAAATCAAAACCTTCGGAATCGCTGATAAGAAGGGAGTCCGGTTGACAGATTGCGGCGCGGGGGAGTATGGTGCAGGGCGGAATCGGGCAATCCGAGAGCGGGCCCCTGCCGCAAAGATGGCGGTGGGACATGAAAGGCTCGCGGAAAGCGGACGGCATCACGGGATAGGCAGGATGATAAGGTTATAACAGTCTCTCAGGGAGGAGAAACCATGGGCGTGAAACGGTCTCTGTTGGTGTTGGTCACGAGCGTTGTTTGCTTTTGCGTGCTGGCGAGCTTTTCCCACGCGGTGGAGAAGCTGGATCGGGGGGTGATTGCGGTCATACAGGAGGATGGGTCGGTCTATGTGGGGTGGCGGTTGCTGCAATCCGATCCGACGGATGTCGCGTTCAAGGTGTTGCGTGGCGAGGGCCCGGACGGGCCGTCGAAGAAGCTGAACGCCGAGCCAATCACCGACTGTACGAATTTCATTGACAAGGCAGGACCGACGGGTTTGCGGTATGCGGTTGAAACTGTCAGGAAGGACGGCGGCGGCGCCGTCGCTCCAGGCGTTACGCCGATAGAGTTTCAAAAGGACAGAGGATACATCTCCATTCCGTTGAAGGGGAAGTATCGGGCGCAGATGGTGGCGGTGGCGGACTTGAACGGGGATGGGCAGCTTGATTATGTGATCAAGCAGCCGGATTTCAACGTTGACCCCTACGAGGCGCCCGGATACTGGAAGAAGAGCGAGGATACGTACAAGATCGAAGCCTACCGGCACGATGGTAAGTTTATGTGGCGGTACGATATGGGCTGGGCGATCGAGGAGGGCATCTGGTATTCGCCGATTGTGGTCTATGACATTGACGGGGACGGAAAAGCGGAGGTCTATACGAAGGCAGCAGAAGGGGACCCGCGAGACCAAGATGGGCGCGTACAGTCGGGGCCGGAGTATTTGGTGAAGATAGATGGCGAGACGGGCAAGGTCGTGAAGAAGATTGACTGGCTGAGTCGGGAGGGGTTTGAGAGTTACAACTACTATTGTCGGAATCTGTTAGGCGTGGCGTATCTCGACGGAAAGAAGCCCTATCTGATTATGGAGCGCGGAACGTACACGATCATCAAGATTGCGGCTCTCGACGCGGATTTGAAGCAGGTGTGGTACTGGGAGGCGACAGGCGAGAACAAGGACTATCGCGGGCAGGGATTGCACGGTCTGCATGCGGCGGATGTTGACGGAGACGGGTGCGATGAGTTGGTGATCGGGTGCGCGGCGATTGACCACGACGGGAAGTCCATGTGGACACTGAAGAAGGGCCATCCGGATGCGGCGTATGTGGGGGACGTTGATCCGGGTCGTCCTGGTTTGGAAGTTTTCTATGGTATCGAGAGAAGCCAGAAAGAAGACCCGGTTTGTCTGGTTGACGCGAAGAGTGGAGAAATCATCTGGGGGTACAAGGGACCGAGCAAGCACGTGCACGGGCAAGGGATGTGCGCGGACATCATTGGGAGCATCCCCGGCATGGAGTGTTACGCGGGGGAGAAGGACGGGAGCAATTACTGGCTGTATGATGCGAAGGGGAATCGGCTCTCGGATAAGAGCATGGGCACTCTATCGCCGAGGCCGGTGTACTGGGACGCGGACCCGCAGAGGGAGTTGAATCTGGGAGGTCGAGTGCGGGACTACGAGGGAGAAGACTACGGGCGAATCGACGGGAAAGTGATGGCGATTGTGGATTGTCTCGGTGATTGGCGAGAGGAAATTATCACCAGCGTCGAAGGGGAGTTGCGCATCTATACCACGACGATTCCGGCGAAGAATCGGAGGGTTTGTTTGATGCAGGATCGGAAGTACCGGACGGATGTGGCTGTGCAGTCCATGGGGTATTACTATCCCCCGATTGAAGCGGGAGTGCCGATGCCGCAGTAGCGAGAATATGTAACCGCAGAGCCCGCGCAGAGAGCAGAGGGGGGAAACCTGTTGTGCCATTCACCCTCTGTGTTCTCTGTGGTGAGCTGACCGCAGAAGTGAATGCCGCATAAAAAGCTTACGTGTGCTTGACAGGGTTGGGGCGTTCTGGTACGGTTTCGCAAATCCTCGGGTCGGAGTGGGCGGCCCGCGAAATCATCCACGACATCACATCGAGAGATGCAGCAATGATTTTCTGTGCGATTGAATTTCGGCTGAATTGGGCAGACTGGGTTGTGATTTTCGGCTACCTGACGGCGATGGCGCTCATTGGCGTCGTATCTTACAAGTACATCAAGGGGATTCGAGATTTCTTTCTGGGGGGGCGGCGGTTCAAGAAGATTTTCGTGATGTTCCATGCGTTCGGAGCGGGGACGGCCGGGCAAGACCCGATTCAGGTCGCGGGGGCCGGGTATAACAGGGGGTTCGCGGGGATATGGATACAGCTTCTCTGGCTTATGTGCACGCCCTTCTACTGGCTCATCGCCCCGGTATGGCGAAGAATGCGGTACGTGACGACGGGCGACTTCTTCCGCCAGAGATTCGGGAAGAGCCAGGAAGTCTCTTTCGCGGTGTACGGGCTGATCTTTTACGCTGTGCTGAACTCGCTCAACCTCCTTGCCATCAAGAAAATCGTGGTTGACATCGCGGGGGGGCCGACCCCCTGGGCAACCTGGATCGTGATAGCTTCGGGCATCATGTTTCTGGTTTACGGGCTGCTTGGGGGACTCATCGCCGCCGTCATCAACGACCTGATTCAGGGGCTGATGATTATCTTCCTTTCTTTCGTGGTCATTCCCGCTGGATTGGTCAAGCTCGGCGGCTTTTCCGGATTGCACGAGAAAGTTGGCGTGGAGCTTTTCGACCTGTTCGCGGCAGAGGAGTTCACTTTGGCGTGGGTGATCTTCATGTCGCTGCAAGCCCTTATTGGCATCGTAGTTCATCCTCACATGATGGGCACTTGCGGTTCGGCAAAAACTGAGCGAGATGCAAGGTGGGGATTGTGCTATGGAAACTTCCTGAAAAGGATATGCACCGTCGGCTGGGTGTTGACGGGCGTCATCGCGGCGGCGATTTACGCGTCGCGACCGCTTATTGACCGCGAGCATGCTTTTCCTGCGACCATCAGAGACCTTCTCCCGCACGGCATGGTAGGTCTTTTCATCGCCTGCATCATTGCCGCGGCTCAGTCCACGCTCAGCGCCTGCATGGTCGCCTCTTCAGGGCTTTTTGTTAACAACTGCTACCGTCCTTACATGAAGAAAGGCGCCTCGGAAAAGCATTACCTGGCTGCCAGCCGGGTGGTTTCGGCGCTGGTGATCACCGGCGCCATGGTCATTGCTCTTGTCTCGGAGTCCATCATCCAGTTATTCAAATTCTCGATGCAGATTCCCCCTCTGTTCGGGATCGCGTGGTGGTTCGGGGTGACCTGGAGAAAGGCGAACAGCAAGGGAATGTGGGCGAGCTTCTTCGCCTGCGCGGCGGCGATGGCAGCGACGTGGCCGTATCCGCAACCTTTCAAGGTTGTTCGTTGGCCTGGGTCCTGGGGGATCACTCAGTTTCTGGAGAGGCTTAATTTCGTCAAGCCGGCCGGCGACGGTCTTTACGTATGGCGAGACGAGTGGCACATCTGCGCCTTTTTGGCGGCAGGCATACTTGCGATGGTCATTGTGTCGCTTCTCACAAGAGGAAAACCGGAAAAAGAACTCGACGACTTCTATACGCTCATCCACACGCCCGTCGGGCAGGAAGATAAACTCAGGGAAGCCGGTATCCCTGTCGTGATGCACTGAGTGTCGTCGAAGAAAGGGTCGTCGAAGAATGACAGACGGAAAGAAGAAATCGTCCTGGGAGATTGCCTCGCCCGGCCCCGGAACCCTCAGCGGATTCTTTGTCGCGTGGCTGTTCGTGGCGGCAATCATCGGCATTACGGTGGTCTTGATGCTCGTCGGCAAGGGGCCGATGCCTCTGCGGGTGGTCGGGTACGACATAAGTGTAAGGGGACAGGCCCCAAGCGCGGCGCAGATGGAGAAGCTTGTTACGGCCATCCGGCAAACGAGTCCGATGGTTCTGGCGATTCACGGTTGCTCCGAGGAGATGGCGCCCGAGTTGGCCCGAAAACTGGAGATCAAGCAGGAGAACTTCGCTTCGCAGGGTTCTTCGGCGATACTGAGCCGATACGAAATCAAGAAGTCGCAAGGCGGGCGCGTTGGGTTGATTGAATGGGGGAAGGTCGGGAAGTTCGGCGTCGTCAGCGTGGACCTCAAAGAGGCCGCAGACGCCGTTGCAGATTTGAAAAAAGCGATTGAGTCGGCGAAGAAAGAGTTCGGCAGGACACCGCATGCGATTCTGGCACAGGCGGGCAGCACGGCGCCCGAGGCTCCCGAGGGTTACATCGTTGCGACCGCAACGAAGCAAGAGGCGACAGATTGGCGCATCTATGTGCCCAAGGACCTCGAAGATAATCTGAAAGAATGCTACGTTCCTGCGGACAACGCGAAGATCAAGGAGTTTTCCCAGCGGATGCCGATCGTCGCTCGATTTGTGTTCCACAAGAAGGATTTCAAATAGCTCGCGCCGGGCAGGGGCACGGCCTGCCCCTTTCTTCTGTTTGACCTCATCAGCCGTTTCCATTCATGAAAGATGGCTCGGGCCGGCTCTCCCCGCCCCGCAAGATAAGTGAGTCAGGAACTCACGACGGGGATATTTGTCCTACCACTCTCTCCCGAGCGCGACTATAATCCCACCTGAGCGCGGCAGCGATCGAAAACCGCCCTGCCAGCTCGAGAAAACAACATCAGATTCATGCGGAAGAGAGACATCGCTGCTCATGTTCAAACCGGTCACAGAATGGATTGAATTGGTCAACGCGGTCCGCGCGGGAGACCGAAGCGTGCTGGAGTCCCCTTTCGGACGGGCGGTTGTGGGCATCTACGGAGACCGGCCTGGGATTCTCCGAGAACGGATGACGCTGATTCGGAGGGCGCTTGTTGCTTTCGGACAGAAGTACGGGAGGCAAAGCGTCGCGGCGATTGTTCGCTGCCCGGGGCGGATCAATCTCATGGGGCGGCACATTGACCACCAGGGAGGGCACTGCAACCCACTGGCGATTGACCGGGAAGTCGTGATGGTCGTGCAGGCGAGACGCGACGATGTCATTGAACTGTCGAACGTTGACCCGGTGAGTTTTCCCTCGAGGCGATACTCGCTGCAGAAGCTAAACCGTGTTCTGCCGCCGGACGAGTGGAAGGCGTTCGTTGACGCGCAGACCACGGTTGATTTTCTGGCACAGAACGCGGGGTGCTGGTCGCTATACGTTCTGGCGGCGATTCTGCGTCTCCAGAACCGGTATCCAGAGCGGCAGTTTCGGGGAATGAATCTGATGGTGGCCGGGGATATACCCATCGCGGCTGGATTGAGTTCGTCTTCCGGGATGGTTGTCGCGGCGGCGGAAGCGGCAATTCTCATCAATGGACTGCCCGTCGAAGAAGGTGAATTTCCGGTGTTACTGGGCGAGGGAGAATGGTTTGTTGGCACAAGGGGCGGATTCAACGACCATGCCGCGATGAAACTCGCTCAGCGAGGGAGCGTCCTCAAGGTCAAATTCTTCGATTTCGCGGTGGAGGAGGTCGTCGCCTTTCCGCCCGAATGCTGCCTTGCAATCTGCGATTCCGGAGTCAAGGCGAGGAAAAGCGAGAGCACGAAACACATCTACAACGCGAAAGTCACGGCGTACGCGATGGCGAAGGCGTTGCTCAAGAGGGGCAATCCGCAGTGGGACGGGCGGATCGAGCACTTCCGGGACTTCAACCCGGTGACGTTGGGGGCGTCGCTCCGGGAGGTTTATCGTGCCATCATCAACTTTCCGCGAAAGATGACGCGGGAAGCTTTTCGGGAGATGTTTTCTGACGAGGCTGGAGGCGAGACGGAGAAGCTTTTTGCCTCGCACCGGAAGCCGGAGTCCGGGTATGACGTGAGGGGGGTCGCGCTTTTCGGTGTTGCGGAGTGCGAGAGAAGTCGGTTGTGTGCGGAGTACCTGCGAATGGGAGACGTGGAAGGGCTAGGGCGGCTGATGAACATTTCCCACGACGGAGACCGCGTGAGCGTCAACTCAGGAGAGGGGCGGCGGGTCGAGTTCGCCACCGCGGAAACAGACGATGTGATCCTTGACCTGATCGAGCGTGCGGAGAGCGATAACCCTGCGGTGAGGCAAACCGCCGCGATGCACCTTCAGCCGGGTTCGTACCGGTGCAGCACGCCTCAGATAGACCTCATCGTGGACATGGCGAAGGCGACGCCGGGGGTTTATGGCGCCCAGTTGTCCGGGGCGGGGTTGGGGGGCTGCGCGATGGTCTTAGCGGACCACGGAGCGTGTCGGGAACTGAGGAACAACCTTGCTGAGACCTGTCTGAGCGCAAGCAACCTCGAATGCTCCTTCCTCGTCTGCACCCCGATCGGAGGAAGCGGTCCTCTGCTGGCGCCCTGATGCAGGCGGTGGCTTGTGGCATCTGCCACCCTTGGCGAGGCTCAGCTCTATGGAACAATCGTAGTCAAAGGGGTGTCAATCTAACGAGAGAAAGGCAACGAAGGCATTCCGTGGAGCTTCAGGAGGCTTTTTGATGAAGAAACAGGCGCTTTTGGTTTTGGGTGTCTCCGCTCTGATCCTTTCGCACCTGGCTTCGCTGAGTTGCGAAGGGATTACGCCGGCTGAGGGCAAGGTCAACTTGCGGGTGCTGTACGTTGGGGAGCCCGATACGGACCGGGAGAAGGACTTTGTCGGGTTCTTAGAGAAGCATTTTGCGAAAGTCGCAAAGGCTGACCTGGAGAAGGTCGAGGTGAAGGACGGGGATGGCTTTGACGTGGTGATTGTGGACTACAGCGAGCTGACGATCAAAGGGAATGCGATCGTCACGCCACGGATACCCTTCGGCAGGGGCTACTCACGTCCGGTTCTGACGGTAGGGGCCGCGGGAGCGCTCGTATGCGACTCCCTGGGCTTGAAGACGGGCTATCTCTGAAACTGCCTCGGGGAAGCGGCTCAGGGTGAGCTGCCCAAGCACGAGGTGTTCGAGGGGCCTTTCAAAGTTAAGCCGGTTTACGAATGGTGGGAGACGCCATCGAACTACCGGGGCTACCCCGGAGGCGAGAAACTTCCCGATAAACTGAAGGTGTGGCGCGTTCAGAAGACGACCGATGAGCCGGGCGGCACGACGCGTCCTTATGGAGCCGTTTCGCGAGACTGGAAATCGGACAAGAACCTGGATGCGGAGGCGCTGGTCGCTGGCTACAACAAAGGCAAGATGAGCGGTGCTGTGGCTGTCGGCCGCCACGGGAACTTCCTCCAGTGGGGCTTCTCCGCTCCGCCCTCGACGATGACGGAGGCGGGGCGCAGCTTTTTCCTGAATTGTGTCTGCTATATCGCAAAGTTTGAGGGGAAATCACCCCTTCCGCCGAGGTAGTCAACACGACGGCGCGGTGGGAGACAGGCCGCAATGAGAGTGCGGCTCAGTGAAAATCAGGCCCACCGCGGAACCCTTGATGGAGCGAAGAAAAAATGAAGCACATCTTGACAAACCGGGAGGGATTACTGTTCATTTTTCTGGTCGTGTGGGGATTCTGGCTGGCGACTGAGACAGGGGGCGAGGAATCGTGGCAGCCGGTCGTGGAGGTCGAGGAGGTGGTGTGCACGTATGTGCCGCCGGACAATGGGGCGGGTCCGTTGTGGTGCTATGGGGCGCCGCTGATCGTGCGGTGGCGGGATAGGGTGTTTGTGAGCGCGATGGAGACGGGGGAGGGCGTGCCGAAGTTGTGCAATACTCGGTGGCAATTGTTCATGCGAGGCGATGACGGATGGAAGTTGCAGCGGAAGGCTGACGCCTACCGAGAGCGAGAACCATGCCCGCTGGTCGCCTTTTCCGCCGGGAGGCTTTTCCTCTCGGTGAACCCTTCGATTTCGCCGCCGGGGACTCAATACGGGCCGTGTGAGCCGCACCTTTTGGAATTCTCCGCCGAGAAGCCCAGTGAGTTGCCTAAGCAGTTGCGGCCCGTGTGGCAGGGGGAGACGCGCTTCACGGATCATTCGTATCGCGGGATTGCCGCGGACGGTGCGCGCGGCGAGATTCTGTTGCTGAACATCCACGCGGAGACGGGCGAGCAGTTCTGGAGTTTCCTCGACACGGACGGCAAATGGAGCCGGCAGGGGAAAATTCGATTCCCGATTCGGTCGTGCTACCCGCAGGTTGCATTGAAGGACAGGGCGGCGCACGTTCTGGCAATCGGCGACATCGTGGAGCCGAATGAGGAGTGGCGAGCCTATAAGAAGGAGAAAACCGGGCGGGAATGGGACTATGTGTTCCGACGGCTGTTTTATGCGTGGACGCGCGACATCACGACGACCGATTTTGCCGAGCCGCTCGAGTTGGAAAATCTGGATGCGACGGGCGGATACATCCGCAACCTCGATTTGTGGCTGGGTCCGGAATCATCGGTTCACGTGCTGTATTTGAAAATGCCGGTGCAGTCTGCCCTTATTCGTGATAGGTTCTTGCCTGGAGAGAAGATTACGACGTCGCTCGAATACACCATTCTGCGAAATGGGAACGTGGTTCGCCGCGCCACGTTACTGAAGGGAGGCGAGGGCGAGTCGAACGACATTCCGGGGAATGCTCGATTTCAGGTGACGGCGGAGGGAGAGCTGTCCGTGGTGTACTTTTCCAGCGGCGTGGACAAAAACGGGAAGCCGGTCTCAGAGAACAGAATCACGCGGATTTTGCCGGAGACGGATTCAAAGCCTGTTACGATCCCCCTCGAGCATCCTTTCACGACATTCTTCACAGCTTGCGAGCGAGGCGGCTCAGCACCCTCGAAAATCATTGACCTGTTCGGAACAGGGTATCAGCCGAACACCCTCCGTTACGCCCGCGTCCGGCTCTGAGCCGGGTGCGGCAGGAGCTTGACAGGGGGGCGGTCGGGGATTATCATTTCTTCGGCAGACAAAGAGATGAGCCCCGCGAGAGAGCTATTGTCTTCAATCCTGGGTTTGGGACAATAGGAGGTGAAGAAGCATGCCGACTTACGAATATCGAGCCAAGGATGAAGCAAGGGCTTGCGGCTATTGCGCGGAGAGGTTCGAGGTGGATCAGCGGATGAGCGATGCACCTCTGGAGCGCTGCCCGAAGTGCGGGTCGCCGGTGGAAAGGGTAATTTCCGTATTCTCTGTCACCACAGGTCCTTCGGCAAAATCGCTCCTCAGCGACAAGAATATCAAGCGGCACGGGTTCACAAAATTAGTGAACGAGGGCGGCGGGAAATTCAGGAGAATATAGAATAAGGGTGCGGCGACTCGCTGGGTGCCGGCTTCTGCGGGAATGCAGCAAGAGAAGGGGGCGTTTTCCTTTGGCGCGACGACCTTGACGCTTTCAGAGGAGGCAGGAAGCGATGACGCAGTGTGATCGGCGAGAAGTGACGCAGGTGGTCCTCGAACATGCTCGGCAAATGGCGCAGCAATGCGGGGCGAGGACGTTGGTGGTTTGCGCGGACGTGTTTACTTCGCCGCAAGAGCTGAAAGAACGCCTGGCGGGGAAAGAGGAGGGGAAGACGGTCATCGTGACGCGCGACGCCGCTGCATTTCAAGATATTCTCACGGAACAAATCCGGACGATCGAGGTGCCGGCGGTGGACCTGACGCGAATGGGTCAGATCAAAATGGCGATTCTGCTTGGGACGTCGCACAATGTGTTGGGGCAGGGCGACCGGCTGGTTTGTCTTTCCGGAGTTCCCCGAAGCGACGATATGGACACGGTGCTGTTCACGGAAGTGAGCGAAGAGTTCGAGATGTTCGCGGCCCGGGGAGGAGCGGAAATCCGGAAGCACGCGAATCCGGAAGTATTTGAGAGGGTGCTGGACATCGCCGTGGAACTGGGACAAGAGGGGCGAGAAGGCAAGCCGGTTGGGGCGATTTTCGTGATCGGAGACATCGAACGGGTGAAGGAGTTCTCGGAGCCGTTGATGTTGAACCCGCTCCAGGGGCACTCGGAGAGCCATCGGAACATCCTCTCCCCCGGTCTGCGGGAGACAGTCAAAGAGCTTTCGTCCCTCGATGGGGCGTTTCTGATTCGGGACGATGGTGTGGTGGACGCCGCGGGGATGTTTCTTCGGTCGGTGATTCCGGGGAGCGAGCTCCCCCACGGGCTGGGGGCAAGGCATCGCTCGGCGGCGGGGATTACTGCCGCGACGGATGCGACGGCGATCACGGTGAGCGAATCTACGGGAACGGTCACAGTATTCCGTGGGGGGCGAATCATCATCGAGATCGAGAAGCCGCGACCGATCGGTTCCCTGGCCCCTGAGCCGAAAGAGCTCTTGTACAAGGGCGGGTCGGGCGAGGGAAAGGGGCCGCGGAACCGAGGGCGCGGGTCCCGGGAGAGCCGAAAAAAGCTGTCCGAATCAACTAAGGAATAGATGTGAGGACAGAAGGAACATGATCAGCGAATTCGATGTGCTGAGAAGAATCGGAGTAATCGGCAATTATCTTCCTCGGCGCTGCGGGATCGCAACCTTCACGACAGACCTGTGCGAAGCGCTGGCGGCCGAGGCGCCGGGGGCGCGGATCGCGGCCATCGCGATGAATGATGTCCCGGAAGGGTATCGGTATCCGCCGCGGGTGCGATTCGAGGTCCAGGAGACCAACCTTCGGGACTACGAGCTGGCGGCAGGTTTTCTGAACATGAACCGGTTTGACCTCGTGTGCGTGCAACACGAGTACGGGATTTTCGGGGGGGATTTTGGCAGTCACATCCTTCTCCTTCTCCGTGAGATGCGAATGCCGATCATCACAACCCTGCATACTGTGTTGAAGGACCCCGGAGAAGAACAGCGAGCGATCTTGAAGGACCTCGCGAAGCTTTCGGACCGAGTGGTGGTGATGAGCGAGACGGCGGTGGGGTTTCTCAAGGACATCTACAAGGTGCCGGAGTCAAAGATTGCTTTCATTCACCACGGCATCCCGGACGTGCCGTTTGTGGACCCGAACTACTACAAGGACCTTCTCGCAGTCGAAGGACGGAGGGTGATTCTGACGTTCGGGCTTCTGTCGCCGGGCAAGGGAATCGAATACATGATCGGGGCTTTGCCGGAGGTGGTGAAGAAATACCCAGATGTGGCTTACATTGTGTTGGGGGCGACCCACCCGCACGTCAGCCGGACCTCGGACAGGGAGTACCGCCTGAACCTCCAGAGCCTGGCATTGGAGTTGGGGATGCAGGACCACGTCATATTTCATAATCGGTTCGTTGAAATGGAGGAGCTGTGCGAGTTCTTAGGGGCAGCGGACCTTTACGTGACGCCGTACATCAACGAGGCTCAAATTGTTTCGGGGACGCTGGCGTATTCTCTCGGAAGCGGCAAGGCGGTGATTTCGACGCCGTACTGGTACGCGCGGGACATGCTGGCGGGAAATCGCGGCCGATTGGTTGGCTTCCGAAATTCCGGGGAATTGGCGGCTCAGTGCATAGCCCTGTTCGACAACGAGACCGAGCGGCACGCGATGCGAAAGCGCGCGTACATCTACTGCCGGGACATGGTGTGGAAGGAGGTGGCCCGGCGGTACATGGAGGTTTTCGCGGAGGCGAGAGCGGAGCGGCGGCGAGTGCCTCGGGCATTGAAAGCGGTCATTCCGGAGCCGGCGAGCGGCGAGCTGCCGAGGATTCGGCTTTCCCATTTGCAGCTTCTGACAGATGACACGGGCATGTTGCAGCATGCGCGGTACACGGTGCCGGACCGTGAGCACGGCTATTGTACGGATGACAATGCGCGGGCGCTGGTCGCGGCTCTCATGGCGTCCCGGCTTCTCTCGGCGGACTCGGTTCTGGATACCCTGGCGACGCGGTATCTGAGTTTCTTAGAGTACGCGTTTGACGAGAAGGCAGGGCGCTTTCGAAACTTCATGACGTATGACCGGCGATGGATCGAAAAATGCGGCTCGGAGGACAGCCACGGGCGTTCGCTCATGGGGTTGGGAATGGCCGTGGCCTACGGGCGGAATAAGGGGCATGTGGGCGTGGCCATGGAGCTGTTTCAGCGGGCCCTCCCCGCAATGGAGAAGTTCAGTTCGCTCCGTGCCATTGCGTTTGCCTTGATCGGACTGGAGTACTACCTGAAACGCTATCACGGGGACTCCGACGCGAGGCGAAGGCTGCAACTCCTTGCCGAGCGGCTGTTGAACGCCTTCAACGGGTATGCCACGGAAGACTGGCCATGGCCCGAGGAGATGCTCTCGTATGCAAACGCAAAGCTTCCTCATGCGCTGTTGCTGGCCGGACGCAGCCTGGAGCACAGCGAGATGACGGAAATAGGGCTTCGGGCAATAGAGTGGCTGGTTCGCATTCAGACCTCGCCGGAACGCTGTTTTTCGCCGGTGGGAAGCCAGGGATGGTACCGAAAGGGAGGGGTGAAGGCGCGCTTTGACCAGCAGCCCATCGAGGCACATGCGATGATCGAGGCGTGCATCGAGGCTCATCGCATCACGGACAACGAGCAGTGGCTCAACGAGGCGTGGCGGTGCTTCGAGTGGTTTCTTGGGCGGAATGACTTGCGTCTTCCCCTCTACGACTACTCGACGGGGGGGTGTCGAGACGGCCTGCATCCGGACCGCCTGAATGAAAACCAGGGAGCCGAGTCCACGCTTTCGTGGCTGTTAGCGCTTCTGACGATGTACCAGCGCCGGACAGAGATGGCCCTGACGGGAGCGCAAGAGGAACCTCTTGCAGAAAAGACTCCCGCCGCCGCGGGAAGCGCCTCACAGGCATAATGGGCGCAAAGCCAGCCTGTCGTTCAGGCGAAAGCCTTTCTGAGAAGCTCCACGCTTTTCTTGACGCCGGAATTGGGGTCTTCCTTGCCCTCATATTCGAGCGAGATGTATCCCGTGTACCCCACCTTTCGGAGGATGTTGGCAATTCGGTCATAGTCCAGGTCGAGGGTGTACCACTCTCCGCCGCCGAAATAGGTCTTGGCGTGAACGAGTACGGCGTGGGGGGCGAGTTTCTCGAGTTCGTCATACGGCTCTTCGAGGAAGTTTCCCGTGTCCATAGTGCCGCCGAGCCACGGGGACTGGATGGCGTTGAGAATGCGAAGGACTCCCTCGGCGGTTCGGGTCAATCCCCAATGGTTTTCGAGGGCAAGAATCACACCAGCCTTTTCAGCTCGCGGGAGGCACTTCTCGATGGACGAGATGACCCATGCAAAGGCGTCGTCCTCGGAGAAACCCTCCAGCGGCGGTTCCAGTCCCCGTTTCGCCATCAGCTCGTCGAAAGATTTGATTGTGCCCCAGCGGCCGGAATTGAGGCGAATCGAGGGAATTCCCATCTCGTGGGCGAGGTCAATGCAGCGAAGGGTGTGGTCAATCTGAGTCTGGCGTTTTGCCTCGTCCGGGGAAACGAAGTTCTGGTGGATGGATAGCGCGTAGAGGTCGAGGCCGTTGATGAAGGCGAGGCGTTTCAGTTTCTGGAGGTACGCCGGGGTCTCCTCGGTCATCTGGACGTGAAGGACTTCGATGCCGTCGAGCTCGAGAGCACAGGCTTTCTCAATGACGGCTTCGATAGGCACCTTCTCCTCGCGGAAATGCCAGTAGGAGTAAGTGGAAGTGCCAAGTTGAAAACGGCATTTGTCGGACCGGTCGGACTTGTCCGACCTGGGTTGAGAGGAGGGACTGGGTTCCGATCCAGACGCATATCGCGATAGGGATGCCGCGGACGTGGCGAGCACCGTCTTGGTCATGAATTCACGCCTTGAGATTTTCATCGAAACACTCCTTGCCTTCGAACATAATTGGACGATGAGCGCGACGGGCCGAGAGCCGACCGCCGGGTTGTCATTTGGCTTTCCGATGGTTCCGCAACACAAGTTACGCTGCGAATGAAAACTCTGCAAGAGAAAACACCCGGCGCCCGCTGACGGCCGCGGAAGATCGCACTGTGGTGAGTCGAGAACAGAAAGGAGAATGAGAAGGAGAAATGCCGACGACAAGTCCTCTGGAACTGAAGGATCAACCGCTGGTCATGGAAAGGCTTTGGCGATACCCGCCGGAGGTTTCGGAGCTGACGTTTACGAATCTCTTCGTATGGCGGAAGTCGCGGCCGATCACTTTCGCGGAAGTGGACGGTTCGCTGGTATTCTTCGTCGAGGCAGAGGAGGCGGGCGTCGTGCGCCGGGTGATGTTTGGGCCGCCCATCGGAGAAGTCTCGGCCTTGGAGGTCATCGAATCGCTGGGTGAGGAGATTGAAGGCGCCGTGCGAATG
This sequence comes from bacterium, assembly GCA_030691545.1. Lineage (GTDB taxonomy): Bacteria > Auribacterota > JABMQX01 > JABMQX01 > JABMQX01 > JAUYEE01. The sequence continues at coordinate 14,341 of JAUYEE010000291.1, forward strand.
GCGCACAAGGGAGCGAATGAGCTGGCGGTCGCGGGCTTCCGTATGGAAGAGGATAGGGATAACTGGGACTACGTGTACCGGGTGAAGGACCTGTCGGAACTGGCAGGGCGGCGCTTTCATAAAAAGAGGAACCAGGTCAAACAGTGCTTGGAAGCCCACGAATGTATGCACGAGAAGATAACCGAGCAGAATCTCCCCGAATGCGTTGATTTTCAAGAGCGATGGTGCAAGGCGCGGCGATGCGGTGCGGAACCCGGACTGTGTCGGGAAAACCTTGCGGTTCGCGAGATGCTCGAGCACTACTATGAGTTGGGGTTGTTCGGCAGCGCCGTTCGTGTTGACGGGAGGATCGAGGCGTATGCGGTCGGGGAGGAGTTGAGCCCGGGCACGGCAGTGTGTCATTTTGAAAAGGCAGTGCCGGGAATCCAGGGGCTTGGGCAGCTCATCAACCAGTGGTTTGCGAAGTATTCGCTAAGCGGATATGAATTCGTGAATCGAGAGCAGGACCTTGGCATTCCGGGGCTGCGTCAGGCGAAGGAAAGCTATTATCCGCACCACATGGTCGAGAAGCTCAAGGTGGTTTTGAAGCCCGGTATGACGTCGTTTCCGGTGGCCATCGAGACGCACGAATGTGACAGACACTCCTGAGGCATGGGAGGACGGCCCGGGCACTCGGAGAGTTTTGTCGGGAGCACAAGCCGACGAGGAGGCGCGCCGAGCTTCTACGCTATTTCGCTGGCACGGTCTTGTCCCGCGCTGGAAGGGCCGCACGCCATCCAGCGTGGAGAGTCTTGCTGAGGTCCTCAATCGGGTTTGACTGAAATCGTCAACTCCTCGCCAGCTTCGAGGGCAATCGGCAGTCCATTTCGCAAAGACTCGCCTGTCATGGCGCGAGCCGTACCGGAATCCATCTTGACCGTGTAGTTGTGTTTCGGGTTCACCGTGAAATATTCGGGCAGGTAGTTGATGCGAGGCCAGTCGTGCGCGAAATTGAACCAGAGGCTGTGACGCGGCACATCAAAAATCAATCTGCCTTTCCAGGGCTCCTTCGCACTGACATAGATGACCACGCCATCACCATCGCGTGCGGCGCCGAGCTTCAAATCGTCTCGCCACTTCGGGATGTGAATGCCCTGGGTTTTGCTCAGTGCATAAAGCGTGACCGTCCGAATCGCGTTGCACTCGAACTTGCTCGTGCCGGGGATGGGCTTGCCGATAAGGGCGTCGGCGACTTCGCGGTCCGCCCACTGAACGCCTTCCTCGACGGGCACGACATTCAATAGATAAATGGCTCCCTCGATGGAATCGGCGTGGCCGTCAATGTTCGTGCCTTCCCAGGGATACAGGTGGTATTTCGGCTTGGCGAGATTCGTCAGCGGCGTGCGGATGACATCCCGGTACTTCGCGTCGCCGGTGACGAGGTAATAGCAGTAAAAGGAGACGTAGTTGTAACCCCAGTTGTCGGTGAGGGGCTTGTCATCGTGGGGGCCGGGCGTGTCGGCGAGAGTGTTGAGCAGCAAGCCGTCGGAGTTGAGTCCGCGTTCGAGGATGGTATCGAGCATTTTCTTGATGAGGGGGCGGTATCGCTTTTCCTCCTCCGGCGCGACGGAGGACAAGACGCCTTGAAGAAGCCCAAGCCCGCCGATCAGCTCGCAGCCGTGGTCGTCGAGGTAGCGGGGAACGAAGGAAGGGTCGTTCAGGTAATAGTCCGCGATGCGCCGGGCGTATTCGAGGTATCTCTGATCCCCTGTCAATCCGAACAGTCGCACGAGGACCTGCATGTGGTCGCCATTCACCTCAAGGTTTGAAGAGACGAGCTTGCCATACGGAGTGTCAATCCCGGCGCGCTTCCAGAGTTCGTCTGCAATGGCTTTCATGCGGTCGAGCCACTCGCCCGGCCCGGTGGCCTCGACGACGGCAACGAGGCCGTCTTTCATGTATTCCGATGCGCCGAAGACCACAGAGTCGTAGGGCTGGCTGACCTGTTTTTCGGAAGTGCGGAAATCGTAGTCAACGGGGATTGCGCCGTGCTGGGAGCAGAGGTTGATTTCGGCATGAAGGGCGTCGCGGACCGGTCCCTCGAAAGCTTCACGGTTGGTAAAGTAAGCAGCCCAAGCGAGGAAAGGATAGCAGTCCGCGGCAGTGTCGCGGTAGTTCCACGAGTCGCCGGTGGCGCGGAACAGCTTCGTCTTCGGGTCAATCTTTGGGAGCGCGACCTCGTGCAGCCAGCGGTGCATCTCGGTGAACGCGGGGGCGGCGAGGTCTGCATTCTTACTCGCAAGCTCTCGCGGCGAAGATGCGAGACAGAGCGGTGCCGAGAGAAGCCGGACAAGCGAAACCGTGAAAACAGGGACCAATTGTCGCTTCGCAAGAGACATGATTTTTCCTCCGATTCACTCTTTAAGGCAATCCGTTTACCAACCTTGTGATGCAGGCTTCCAGCCTGCTGATGCTCGTGGCAGATTTTGCTCAAGTTCGCTACTCAGAACTGACGGGCACCAGTATTTCTCGATGTGCTGAACGACAAGCTCGGTCCCCTCGTCGTGGGGGACGTAAGGCGGCAGCTTAGGGCTGTACATGGTGTCGGTGAGGTCGCGAACGAGGACGCAGCGGATTCCCCAGCGGGTCATCTGTCGAATCGCGAACGACCTGCCGAGCACGCACATGTTTGTGTGGACGCCCATCACGAGGAGGTTGTTGATGCCCTGCTGTCGGAGGAAGTTGTAAACCTCCGTCCCGTTATCACTGATGCCATCGTATTCGCCTATCTCAATGGTGGGGTTCTGGCGCGTCCAGGCCATATAGCTGCGGCAGACCGGTTCGTCGAAGCAGCCGCCTTCCGATCCGACTTCAATGGGTAACGTGCGAGTCGGCAAATCGCGGTCTTTCGGAATGGGCAAAGCAGGCGCAAGCATCATGCGGCGGCGCTGTGGCGAATCCGCGTAAAAAGCCATGGTCTCCGAAGGACAATGGATAATCTGGATGCCTTTGGCGCGGGCAGCGTTGACCACCGTGGCCATTTTCTTCGCGATCACCTCGCATCTCTCCGTGGCCCCGCGACACCAGTGCTTATCCCACATGTCGCAGATGAGGATGGCTGTCTCCGCGATGGGAAGCTCTTTCTCAACAACGACTTCGTCCCATTCGCCGCTGCCCTTGAAGGTCTCGACGCGTGCGCGGAGGGGAAGGCGGAGCGTGCCTTCGGGCTTTGGCCGTTGCGGAGGAGGCGGAGGTTCTTTCCGCTGCATCTCGCGCTTGGCTGTCCAGAATAAGGCGTTGGCGAGTAATCGCCGGAATGTAGCGTTTTCAAAATCGCCCGGCGAGCCAAGAGACGTGTAGAAAACACGCGCGCCGTTGTTAAGGCGAGTCCAGGCGACTGGCTGAGAGCCATCCGACCACGGGGTTGCGCCGGTCATTAGAAGCGTGCAGTCGTCGGCGAGGGGAGCGGTCTTGTACAAGCTGGCCTTAGATTGAAAGGAGACGATGCCATCGAGGACAGGGTGGTTCTTCGCTTCGGGATTCACCTTCGTTGCGGCAGTGGGCTCGCTTCCGAAATGGCCGGTGTAGTTGCCGCCGAGAATGAGTTTGTCGAACTCGAGCCAATTCTGAAAGCCGTGACTCGCGGTGCGCACAGCGACGATCGGACGACCGGAGAGGCAATACTTCTTGACGCGGTCAAGTTGCTCGCCCGTGATGGTCAGTCTGCGGGTGAAGAACAACGCAACGTCGCATTTGTCGAGCGCCTCGAGACCGGGCAAATCATCTTGCCTTGTCGCCTTCAGCAATGTCACCTCAACGTTATAGTTGTTTTCGAGATACTCTTTGTAGGCGGCAAGGGACTCGTCGGACTTATATTCCCACGAGCCAGACAGCATGCAAACCCGGACAGGCTCGGGTTCTCCAGCGTGAACGGATGCGGCAAAAACAAGTAATGCGCTCGCCAGAAAAGTCATCGCCTTGTACATGGAGGTAACCTCCCGGTCTTTTTTCGCTTAGCACTCTTCATTATACGTTCTTACACGTCAAACGTTTCTGACGGGGTCGGGGACCCGTTCCGACACTTCGAGATCGGTCACTCCTCGAGAAATGCCATCGCAAAACGCACGGAAGACAATCCGGACCCGCCGTTACCCAGGCGGCTCGCCTTTAACCTTATAGACAACGAGAAAGTTGCTGTCAACAAAGTTGGCGATTCTTGGCGTCAGGACGGTTTTGCCACACACCGCCATTGGAGACCACCCCGCTTTCACGGTGACGGAAGGGGCGCAATAGTCCGATGCGACTATAATAGAGCCGCACCCCGACGAAAGGGCGCGGCATCTATGAGGGGGTATGGATGAATCCCCTCATCGAGAAGTCCCGCCTCGGGCGGGGCTGAAGCCCGTGTCTAACCCCGCCGGTGGCAGGGCTAAAGCCCGGCGCGGAGGGATTGCATGCGAAGCGAGGGGATCGTGGAGAAGGCGGGAGATGAGCCTGGGGGGGGACAAGCCGCACAAATGCAGCCCCGCCTGTAGCGGGGTCGCCTTCTCTTCACCGTGGCTGCGCTCGGGCGCTGAGCCCTTTCTCCACGACCGCCAGGACATCTTCCGTCGAAAAGGGCTTCTGGACAATGGCAAAGACATCCAGGTGAGCGTATTCCTCGTGCGATGTGGCAAGACGTCCGGTGAGAATCACATTCAGGGGCCTTTGTTCCATGGGCAGGCGATTGACGTGCCCGATAAGCTCCTCCCCGTTCATTCCGGGCATCTGCAAGTCAACGATAGCCATCGCGTAATGGCGATCGGAGAGCGCGGCCAGCGCCGCATGGGGGTCTGTGAAGCCATCGGCGGCATACCCCTGGCGATCGAGGACCTGCATCAACAGGTCGGTGATGGCTTCCTCGTCGTCAACGATAAGGATGCGCGCGTCGGTCTTTGCGAGGCCGTCCGCGGGGACCCGCCGGGTGGTTTTCCGTTTTGGCGAGGGGGGGAGATAGACGGTGAGGGTTGTGCCCCTGTCCACCTGGCTTCGGACCTTGATTTCCCCTCCGTGTCCTTTCACGATGCTATGGCAGACGCTCAAGCCGAGTCCGGTCCCGTGGGCCTTGCCGTCGTAAACGCCGCCGCTGACGAGGGCTCCTTTTGTGGTGAAAAACGGCTCAAAGATGCGAGGAAGGTTTTCCTTGGGGATGCCGCAGCCGGTGTCGCGGACTCGGATAAAAGGCCGCTCGTCCTCCTGGCCGGTCTGGATGGTGAGTGTTTTGACGGGGGATCTGAGCATGGCGTGCCGGGCGTTGATGAGGAGGTTCATCACCACCTGGACGAGCAAACCGGGATCCCCCATGATCGGCCCCACTGTAGTGGAGTGACTGACCGTCACCTCAATCCCCTCGCTGGTGAACTCTTTCTCGGTCAGCCGCAGAACCTCGTCCACTACCGCCTTCAAGCTCACCGGCTTCTTCTCGCCCACCTCCTTCCGGGAGAAGGCCAGGAGGCTGCGGGTCAGGTCTGCGGCGCGAGCGGCCGAGCGACGGACGGTCTCGAGATTTCTGCGTGCGCTGGCCGAGAGCTGCTCCGTTTGTAGTGTCAGGTCAACGTACCCGATGACGGAAGCGTTGATGTTGTTGAACTCGTGGGCGATGCCTCCGGCCAGGGTACCGATGGCCTGCATCTTCTGCGCCTGGGCAAGTTCCTCCTGAAGGCGGCGCTTTTCCTCCTCCGCTTTTTTCCGGGCGCTGATGTCGTGCACGAAGGCGCCGAGTCTCTCGGGTTTCCCTTCCTTATCGCGGATGCCCCATCCGGTTAAGGAGATGGGGAAGACTCTACCATCCTTGTGTATGTATTCTTTCTCGAAGGTGCCGTGTCCCGTCTCCAGAGCTGTGCGGACTGCGTCTGCCTCGGCTTCGTGCCAATGGCTTGGCGTAATCTCCCTGCAGTTCTTCTTCTTGAGCTCGTCAAGGGAGTAGCCGAGCATTTCCAGGAAGGCACGGTTGGCGTCAACGATCTGTCCCTCGAGGGTGGTGATCACAATCCCGTCAGGGCTGGTGTCGAAGAGCGTTCGGTAGTTCTCCTCGCTGGCGAGAACCGCTTCTTCCGCCCGCTTTCGCTCGACGGCATACCGTATAGCGCGCACAAGCAACTGGCTATTGACTTGCCCCTTCACAAGGTAATCCTGGGCGCCGTGGCGAACCGCCTGAACGGCGAGGGCTTCGTCTTCCAGGCCGGTAAGCACCACAATCGGCAGTCTCGGCGCCGCGGCGTTAGCTTGCGTGACCGTCTCCAGTCCATGCGCATCCGGCAGCGACAGGTCCAACAGCACCACCTCAATCCCGCCTTCCGTCAGTCGTTGGAGGGCCTCCGCGAGGCTTCCCACGGCTACAAGCCGGAACTCTCCGCCGGTCTCCGCCAGCGCGTCGCGCAACAGGCGGACGTCTCCGGGATTGTCTTCTACCAGAAGAATCGTTGTAAGTTTCTCCTGCATGTTTTTCACCTCCGCGGAAGCGTAGCAATGGTCAGCCAGAACTCTTGAACGGCGCGCACCAAATCCATAAAGCGGTCCAAGCTCGCCGGCTTCGTGAGGTAGCAGTTCGCGCTCAGCCCATAAACCTCGAGGATGTCCTCGTCCGCCTCCGAACTCGTCAACGCCACCACCGGAATCCGCCGGAGTTTCTGGTCCGCCTTGATCTCGGACAGCACCTCCCGCCCATCCTTCCGTGGGAGGTTCAGGTCGAGGAGAATCAGGTCCGGTCGCGGCGCCTCCGCGTACATCCCTTGCTGACGAAGAAACGCGATGGCTTGCACACCGTCCCCAACGACGCTCAGCGTGTAGCGCATATTGCCTTGCTCCAGCCCTTCCCGGATCAGACGAACGTCCCCGGGGTTGTCCTCCACCAAGAGAATCCGAAACGATGAGTCAACCATGTCCCCTCCTCCTCAGGGGAGTTTCACCACTGTCAGCCAGAAGTCTTCGACGGCTTTCACGACCTTTAGGAACTGCTGAAGGTCCACAGGCTTGGTCACGTAGCAGTTCGCGCGGCAGTCGTATGCTTTCAAGACGTCCTCGTCCGCCTCAGAGGTCGTCAGTACCACTACCGGAATGTGCCTCAACTTTTCATCTGCCTTGATCTCTGCCAGGACCTCCCGACCGTCCTTCTTGGGCAAGTTCAGGTCGAGAAGAACCAGGTCCGGGCGAGGGGCTGCGGCATATTTCGCCTCCCGGCGCAGGAAGGCCATCGCCTCCATACCATCCGTCACGACGCTCAACGTGTTGCGCACCTTGTTCTCCCGCAGAGCCTCTTGGGTGAGCCGGACGTCCCCCGGACTGTCCTCCACCAAAAGAATCTCCACCGGTTGACCAAGGGATGAACGCTGCATTGTTACCCCTCTCCTGTGTCGGGAATCGTGAAGTAAAACGTCGAGCCTTCTCCCGGACGCGACTCGACCCAGATTCTCCCCCCATGTCCTTCCACAATTTTCTTGCAGATGGATAGTCCAATGCCCGTCCCCGCATACTCCGCTCGATTGTGGAGCCGCTGGAAAATCACGAAGATACGCTCCTTAAACTGGGGGTCTATCCCGATGCCGTTGTCGCACACAGAAAAAAGCCATTCCTCCTCGCGCCGCTCCGCCGAAATGTGAACGCGGGGAGGCTCCTTGCTGTGGTACTTGATGGCGTTGCCGAGGAGGTTCTGGAAGAGCTGACCCAGTTGTATCTCGTCGCCCGTCACCGTCGGCAAAAAGTCATGCGTGATCTCAGCCGCGCTTTCCTCAATCGCCATATTCAGGTTGGCAAGAACCCGCTTCAACACTGCCTCGGAATCCGTGGGCTGGAAGGGGTTGCCGCGAGTGCCGACGCGGGAGTAGGCGAGCAAATCTCTGATGAGGTTCTGCATTCGGGTGGCGCCGTCCACAATGTAGCCGATGAACTGGTCGGCGTCGGAGTCAAGCCCGCCCTTGTATCGTTTTTCGAGTAGCTGCGTGTAGCTCGCCACCATTCGCAATGGCTCCTGGAGGTCATGCGAGGCGACGTAGGCGAACTGCTCCAACTCGGCCGCGGTTTTTTTTAGTTGCTCCTCCCCTCGCTTCTGGTCGGTGATGTCCCAGAAAATGCCTAATACTCCGGTGACGTTACCGGCTTGGTCTTTAACGGGTGTTTTGACTGTCTGGACGGTCAGTTCCCGTCCTTGCTCGATGTATCTTTCTTCTATGCGCTCGGTCCGCCCCGACTGGATAATGCGCCTATCGTCGGCTGCGTATTTGTCGGCCAGCGCCGTGGGATGGAAGTCGTAGTCTGTCTTTCCGGCGATCTCATCAGGCGGTATTCCGAGGGCGTCAGCATAGCTCCGGTTGCACGACACGTAAACGCAATCTGTGTTCTTGAGGAATACTCTCTGCGGAAGGTTCTCAAGGAGCGTTCTGTATTTGGCCTCGCTGGCGCGGAGGGCTTCCTCCGCCTGCTTGCGCTCGGTGATGTCCCGGCACACGCAGAACACCAGTTTCTGCCCGCCGCACACGGCTCCGTTGGTGCTTATCTCGACGTCGAGGAAGGTCCCGTCCTTGCGGCGGTGGCGCGTTTCAAAATGGTCACCTGCAGCGTCAACCTGCCTGAGCATCTCAAGCAATTGCTCGCGCGTCCATTGGGCATCCCAATCCCACACGTGGAGTTGCAGGGCTTCCTCGGGAGTGTACCCAAGCATCTCGGCATAGCGCTTGTTCGCTTCGTAAACCTTGCCGTCCTCGGTGAGGACGACAATCCCGTCCCCGGACTGCTCAACCAAGATGTACCGCCGAATCGCTTCATCCGCCAGCATTTCCTCCGCTCGCTTGCGATCTGTGATATCGCGGGAGACGCCGAAGGTTCCGATGATTCTGGCGTCTTTGTCGCGAAGAGGCATCTTGGTCGTGGAAACCCAGGTCACACGGCCATCCGGCCACGTTTCCTTTTCCTCCTTGGCGACCAAAGCCTTCCCGGATTTCATCACTTCTTGTTCGTCCTCGAATGCCGGGCGGGCATGCTCCTCTGTGAAGAAGTCAAAATCGGTCTTTCCCAGCGCCTGGGAGGGATCCGTGAGCCCGAAGCGCTCGGTCAAGGCCCTGCTGATTCGCGTAAAACGGCTGCCGGTATCCTTGAAGTAAATGCAGTCAGGGAGCTTATCCATCAGGGTCTGGAGCAGGTACCTCTCTTCAACAAGGGCATCCTCCATGCGCTTCCGCTCCGTGACGTCCCAGAACATCCCCTGCGTTCCTGTAACCTCTCCCTCGGAGTTGTGTACTGGCGTCTTGAAGACTTGAACATGTATTCTCTCGCCATCCGGTTGTTCGTGTTGCTCGACGTCTTCAAAGAGCTCCCCTGTTTGTATGACTCTGCTATCGTCGTGCCTGTACTTCTCAGCCAACTCTCCTGGGAAAAAATCGAAATCTGTCCCACCAATAATCTCATCAAGCGATCTTCCAAGCGTCTCGCAGAACAGTCTGTTTCCGAAGGTAAACTTTCCCTCCAAATCTTTCCGAAAGACATTGAGCGGCAGGCTCTCAACGAGGGAATGGTAAAGAGCTTCCGAATCCCTCAGCGCCCGCTCCGCCCGTCTCGCCTCCGTAACGTCAACGGAGAAACCTATCACCCCAACGATGTTCCCCTTCTCATCCCTGTACGGGATCTTGTCCGTCCGGAGCCACAGGGTCTCCCGGGGCGTCTCGAGGGGCTCAAGTATGTTTCTCTTGGGGCGCTCCGTCGCCATCACCGCTTTATCGTCCTCCCAGTAATCATCCGCCTGGTTCGGATGGAGGTCGAAGCAACTCTTCCCCTCCATGTCTTCCTTGTCCACCTCGAACGCATCGGCGAGGGCTTTGTTGACGCGAACGAGGCGATTCTCCCTGTCTTTGTAAAAAATCATCGCGGGCACGGAATCCAGTATGATCTCAAACTGCTGCCGCATCATCTCCAGCTCTCTCTCCGCCCGCTTCTGCTCGGTGATATCCCGGCTCAAACCGACCAAGCCGACAACCGCCCCGCTGCTGTCTCGCAGGGGCGCCTTGCTCGTCAGAAACCACTTCTCCCTACTGTCCTGATCCACCACCGGCTCTTCCCTATCAACCAGAGGCTCTCCGGACGATATTACGTTCTGCTCGTCGGCATAGTACTGCTCCGCGAGTTCCGGAGGGAACAGATCGAAGTCCGTCTTGCCGATGACCTGGTCCAAACTCTTGGCGCCCAGAGTCTTGAGGTGAGCGGCGTTGGTGGTCACGAAGCGGCTCTTGCTATCCTTCACAAAGATATGGCAGTCTGGCACGTTGTCCATGACCGCGCGCAACAAGTTACGCTCTTCCGCCAGCGCCTCCTCTGCCCGCTTCTGCTCCGTGATGTCGGTGAAGCACAACAAAATCTTTGACCATGTTGCCTCGTGGCCAGGGACTGCAGAGCACTTGAATGACAGGTCTCTCCTCTCGCCCGTGAGGAGTCGAACAACGGTTTCGCCCTCAAGCACAGTCCCACCTTCAGCGAGGCCGACAACCGCCTCTTGCAGCGCAGCATACGACTCCTCAGTGAAAAGCGCCCCGAACTGCTCCCCAAGCTCTTGTTTCGTGTGCGTTCCGTGCGACTCGCGTCCCACCTTGTTTATGTCGAGGACCTTCAGCATTGCTGGAAAGCTGCCAACAGCCTCAGGGTGATCTTGCAGGTACGCTCTCAGGTCTGCGACCCCCGCATCTCGTAAAGCATCAATCCGTTTCTTAAGCTCTGAGCCATCAACCTCCCACAGGGAAACGGGGGAGTGCTCGAAGAGGTCGCGGTATCGCCCCTCGCTCTCTCGCAGTGCTTCCTCCGCCCGCCTCCGCTCCGCGATCTGCTGCCGAAGCTCCTCATTGGTCCTGCTCAGCTTAGCCGTGCGCTCCTCCACCTGCTGCTCGAGGCGCTCCTGAAGCTTCTTGAGATCCTCTTCCGCCCGCTTGCGCCGCGTCACATCCCAGAAAATTCCCTGGACCCCAATCACCTCTCCCTTAGCGTTGCACGCTGGCGTCTTGAGCACTTGTACGTAGATTCTTTCCCCGTCCGGCTTCTGGTGCTCCTCGATATCCTCGAAGGTCCCTTCGGTCTCAATCACCCTCCTGTCATCCCCCCTGTATTTTTCCGCCAGCTCTCTCGGGAAAAAGTCAAGATCGTTCTTGCCGAGGATCTCCTCGAGCGGCCTCCCCATGGTCTCGCAGTACCGCTTGTTTCCGAAAGTGACCCTTCCGTCCAAATCCTTTCGAAAGACGTTCAAAGGCAGGCTGTCCACGAGAGAGTGATAAAGGGCCTCAGAATCCCGCAACGCCTCCTCCGCTCGCTTGCGATCGGTGATGTCCCTCGTAATGCCCACAAGCCCGACGACTCGCCCTTTCGCATCAGTCAAGGGTATCTTGTGTTCTGATACCCAGGCCATATCGTGCGTCCCGCCCTCGGGAACTTGCCATTCTCTGGCAAGCACCGGTTGCCCGGATTCCATAATTGTTCGCTCCTCCTCATAGAACCTTCGGGCATCATCCTCGGGGAAAAAATCAAAATCGGTTTTGCCGACCACGTCCTCTGGACCACTGACTCTCAGGAACCACGCAAGCGCCTTGTTCGCCTTGAGGAACCGCGATTCCCTGTCTTTGAGAAAGATATAATCCGGAGAGTTTCCCATGATCGTGCGCAGGACATCACGCTCATCAACCTCAACCTGCGCCGCCTGGCCGGGACCTGCTTCTCCCGCTTCCAACTCTGCGATTCGGCGGCGAAGCACTGTTAGCTCCTCGATCAGTTGGGGTTTTGTCTTAGCCACATCTTTCATCGTCGCCTGCCTTTCCGGGGCTGGGATCGCTGATTCGGAGCGCGCCCGGGCAATGGCACGCCTCGGTCTGAGTGATGTTCTGTCAGGTCGTTAGAAGACAAAAAAACTCCATGGCCCCCCTCTGGGGCGCATGGAGTTGTCCTCCGGTCGAAAACCGGGATACCGGGCAGACTACCTCACGGCCATCCCCCCCGGCATGTCCGTCAGCTAATCGCACAGAACTTCATTTCCTAGATTGTCTGGAAGCATGTTACAGAACGCGCACGGTGTAGTCAAGAACTTTGTCAGGAAAAGATTCGACTCACTCATCCGCCGGGCCAAAAGAGATTTCCACACTGCACTTGAATGGAACGAGAGACACCGGACGCCCGCAGACGAATCCGCTTGGTCGCGGCCCGGCGACCGATGCGCGGAGGGGCGCCGGCCGCCTCGGTGATCCGTGCGTCTCCTTCTGCCGTGCGCAACGATAGGCGGCGCAAGGGGAAATACCGCTTGACTTGGCTGGAGTGATCTGGTAAAAATTATCTCACGATTGACAAGAAGGCGCGCCGGGTCCTCCGAGGAACAATTCCGCGGAGAACCGCCATCCGGAGGCGCCTTCGACGCGAGGCTCCTGTAAGACTGACGAGGAGTGTGATGCAAATCAAGATCGAAGTGCGCGGCGAACTTGGCGGAGAGTATCAAGCGTATTGTCCGGAAGCGGGTGTGTCGTGCAGGGGACGGTCCCTGGAAGACGCGCTGGAGCGGATCAAGGAACTCCTGTCGCTGTACTTCTCCGCCGTCGAGGACGCGGAGATGGCGCCTGAGGAACAAGCAGAACTGACCAGGGAGCTTCGCTTGCACCTGCGGGGAAAGAATCTCTTCATCCCCCCGGACCCGAAGGTGCACTAACTCCCCTTCAGGAGGGGCAGCGCGAGTTTTGTTGTCCATATTCCCCGGTAGCTCAGTTGGTAGAGCGGGTGGCTGTTAACCACCATGTCGCTGGTTCGAGTCCGGCCCGGGGAGTTTTCTTTGCGCTGAGCCAGGGGTCGCCCGAAGGGAGTTGTTAGTTGACAAAGTCCCGCCAACGGCGCGAGTAAGCATCCTGCGAGCCTCGGAGTTCCAGCCCGGCCTGGGGAGAGATTGAGACCTCGCATGGTCTAAGAGATTTTTGTTGCGGGATGAACTCGGCCTGGGCATAATTGTGCCAAACCTCTGGGCACTGGCTCCGCAACCGGTCGGGGCCAGTGTCGTGTAAAGGGAAAACCTATAGTCCACCAACCAACCCGCGGTGAGGGGCCATGACAATGGGAGATGTTTCTCGCGACATAATTACCGAATTGGAGGCCGATGTTGTCAGGAACGTCGGGACTCTGCCGACACGCCCGAACGTCATCCAACTGGAACCGGACGCAATCCGCACCGAAGCTGAGAAGTATGGCACGCGGACGAAGTTCGGGAACTACAACTTCATCTCGAGCGTGAAGAACAGGAGTGCCGGTGCCACGGTGTACCTGGGAGGGAAGGAGGTCGAGCAAAAAAAGCTAAGCGACCAGCAGAAACACATCATCCGCAACCTGCCCACAACGCTCGGAAAGCTCCACGAGTATCTGAAACAGACGCCGCTGATACGCCTGAAGAGGTTCATGGGACAGAACCGGCATTTTGTCCCCCAATGCAAGTTGTACGTGTCGTTGCAGCGCCCGGAGTCGGTTCGCCTCACTTATTACTTCTCGATATCTCTCTTCGAGAAGGCCCTGGGGGCGGGTCCGGACCTCTCTTTGGTTTACGTACCGGAGTGGTTGGAGACAAGCCGGCAAATCCTGGTATTTCCCCGCGCTGGCGTCACGTACGTGTTAGGAACGGACTACTACGGTGAGGTGAAGAAGGGTTTCCTGCGCATGGCGATGTGGCAGGCAAAACAGCAGAACAAGCTGGGTCTGCACGCGGGAAGCAAGATGCTCGTCGCCAAGGACAAACACGGCAAGGTTCGGCGGTATGGGATGATCCTGTTCGGGCTGACTGCAACCGGAAAGACCACTCATTCATGTCACAACCACGGCTTGACCGGGAAGGGGGAGTCGGCGAAGGTTCTCCAGGACGACGTTGTTTTCCTGTGCAAAGACGGAACGGCGTACGGAACGGAGCGAGGCTTTTATGTCAAAACCGAAGGACTTAACCCGGAGTCGCAACCCGTTCTTTACCAGGGTTGCACGAGCCCCAACACGCTCTGGGAAAACGTCATGGTGGATTACGAAGGGGAAGTGCATTTCGATGACGATTGCATGACCGGCAACGCCAGAGCGGTCGTGCGAAGAGAGGACTTAGGGAAAAAATGGATTGCCCGCGGAATAGACCTGCCTTCGGTGAATGACCTTGACGGGCTCATCGTTGCTTTCATCACCCGCCATAATACCGTTGTGCCGATCGCCTCAAAGCTCACGCCGGAGGAGGCGGTAGGTGCTTTCATGCTCGGCGAGTCAGTCGAGAGCACTGGGGGCGATCCGAGGAAAGCGGGTCAGTCCGTGCGGGTCGTGGGAACCAACCCGTTCATCATCGGCGATGAGGCACAGGAGGGAAACTGGTTCTACGATTTCGTGAAATCCAACGAAAAGAAAGTTCAATGCTACCTCCTCAATACGGGAGGTATTGGCGAGATCCGTGAGCAGGGAGAGGACGGGATTCCTCTTATCAAGCAGGGAGTCACCCGCGTCCAGATTCCCGAGATGGCGGCCATCATTCGGGGCATCATCAAAGGGACTATCGAGTGGGGCGACAACGCCTTGTGGAAGGTCGAGGTGCCCAAGAAGGTCGAGGGAATGGATATCAGCCGATTTGAGCTCCACCGATTCTACCTCCCAGGGACAATCGAAAGGTACTCAACGCGGTTGAAGCAGGAGAGGATCGAATATCTGGAGCAGTTTCCGGAACTCGACCCTTCGGTTATCAAGGCATACAAGTTCTGAGTCCTCCGGTCAGGCGACCGCCGGCGGTGTCCGCAGCGCGGTGACACAGCGAGTCCTTTGGAAACAACGCAACGGCCTTTGAGGCGCGAACCGGTGAGTCCGGGGCAGGTGTGCCCTCTTCGATGCGCGAAAACGTCCCACGGACGGCGTTCTCTCCCGGCGGCTGCGTTCCACCAAAGATTTCCTGTCCGTGTGAAGTAGAAACGTGATGTCTTCAGTCGCTACGCGGGGAAAGGGCATGAAATCACATAAGACAAAGCTTGACGTCGCGACTCAGAAGGCTGATGTGGAGTCCAATGAAAGGGACAGCATCCAGCGCTCCATCGGGAGAATTGGCGCCAAGCCCCGCCTGAAAGGAAAGATCCTCAACGCCGTTTTTGTCCTGGGAGTCGTCGGAGCCTTCACGATGTCTCTCGTGACGCGCGGCACTTCCCGCATGGTTTTCATTGATGTGGGGCTATTGCTTTTGTCCCTGAAGCTTGCCTATCACCTTCATACCGAAGCGAAGGTGAACCACGCCCAATTCTGGATACTCGCCACTCTCGAAGACAGATTGCTGGACGTGATAACGGAACTCCGTTCGCTCCGCAAGGAGTTGCTCCATCTTTCCGCCATGACACAGCAAGATTCCCCCTCGCCGGATTCCTCCGAGACCCCCACAGAACCCGCCGAAGAGAAGTGAAGGCGCCTGTCACACGGCCCCTCGCGGTTCGCTGCAGCATCGAATAAGGATGGTACATTCCAGCGGCACACCGTTCGGTCCGAGGCGCGGGAACACTCTGAGAACGCGTAGAAGAATCCTTGTCCGCGAGCGGGCCTTCTGGTAGCTTATGCGAAATGTGCGACCGTGTGGGCAAGGTATCCGCCTCCGGGCCATGTCGCAGATGCGGATAACGAGCTCAAGGTAACCTGGAGGCTCACATGTTTCTCGGGTTTTCCACAGCGGGCTCCAAATTTGCGACAATGGTCTCACGAATTCAGGCTCTTGGCGGGTGGAGTTCTTGTCCCGAGCGACCGCGGCGCGCAGAAAGAAATCCCTTTACCCAGAGTGGAGTTCTGACGGGTATCCAGCAGAGGAGACGACGCTATGCCTGAGACAGACCAACCGATTTCCTACCCCGAACCTCCCCCCGAACTTCGCAGCCGAAACTGGTTCAAATTGCTGGCGTTCTTCGGGCCCGGCGCCATCATGGCTTCGGTGACCATCACGAGCGGGGAGACGCTGTTCGCTTCCCGCTCCGGAGCGACCTTCGCGTACGCCATGCTCTGGTGCCTGCTCGCGGCCGCTATCATGAAGGGAGTACAGGTCTATGGCGGGATGCGCTTCTTGGTCGTTACCGGCTACCATCCGATGGAAAGCTGGGCGTACCTTCCGGGTCCGCGGTCCTGGTGCCCGCTTCTGATCGGCATCCTGAGCTTGGCTTGTTTTCCGTTCTGGCTATCCGGCCTGCCCAAAATGCTGGGGCAAATCACGAATTGGATCACCGGGCTCCAGAAGTATGAGGGAGCCCAGACCATCGAGCGAACGTGGGCAACGTTCTACATTGCCGTGGCGGTGACTGTCACCCTGCTTCAGACCTACGGCTTCCTGGAAAAGGCACAGACAGTAATTCTCGTTATCCTTCTGGTGTCCATCCTTGCGGCCGTGTTCGCCTCCAAGCCGGATTGGCTCGCCGCGCTCGTCGGCGCCGTGAAGCCGACGATACCGAGGTACCCGGGGTGGGTGGAACACGCCTACCCGAAAGTGGCGGCGCGTCCCCCCTGGGTCGAAATCGGCACGTACATGGGCGCCCTCGGCGGAGGGACGTACGATTACCTCGGCTACGTCGGCATGTTGCGAGAAAAGGGCTGGGGGATGCTTCAGCGGGTCGGAAAGCTCATTCCCATGAGAGAACTTCGATCATCTCTCCCTGTCGAGAAGGGTGAGGTTCGGAAGTGCCGCACGTGGCTGCGTGCACCGATGATTGACTGCTCTGTGTCGTTCGCATGCGTTCTCATATTCACCGCGGCCTTCCTGATTCTTGGCGCGAGAATCCTCCATCCGGATAGAATCATTCCCGACGGCACCGAACTGTTCAACCACCAGGCACGTTTCCTGACTCGGATTCACGATAGCCTCCTGTACGTCTATCAGGTAGGCGTCTTTATGGCGTTTTTCGGGACCATTATCGGAGCCTATGAAATCTACACCCGCACGACCTCCGAGTGCCTCCGGGGGGTCTGGAAACGAGGAGGGGAGGTTCCGCTTCGACGCGTTCGCGTCGGGGTCTGCATCTACACGGGCGGCCTCGGGCTACTGCTGGTCTGGACGGTGGAGAACCCCATCAGCATTGTGACCATCCCTGCACTCTTAGGAGGGGTCTTCACGTGCGGGCTGTGGTGTTTCGCTGTGCTTTGGGCAGAGCGCCGGTTTCTCCCGGAGGCTCATCGGATGAAGAAGGGACTGTTCGTGGCCACCGTCATCGCGGGCGTTGCTATGACGTTCTTTGGCGCCATGGCCCTGTATCTCCACTTTGCGCCGAAGATTGCCGCTTTGTTCGGGCATTAGTGAGTGCTTGTTGTTTTTGCATTTCGCGCTAACTGTGGAAAGGGAAAAGTATGCAAGCTAAGATTGCGGTTTTCATGTTCCTGTCATTTTTTATTGCAGCAGAGAAAGCACCTGCGGAAGGGTCTCCGAAGGAGAGCGATATGAGCAAATCTCCGTCGCAGAATTGGCAGGTATCTCCGGAAGAACTTGACAAGCTTTGCCAGTCCAATGCGGACATTCCCCACGGGACGATTCACACCGAGACGTTCGTCTGCAAAACAACCGGCATCACGAAGAAGTGTTGCGTCTGGACGCCGCCCGGATGCGAGAAGTCCGAGCAGAAGTATCCGGTGCTATACCTCTTGCATGGGATCGGTGACGATGAGACCGGCTGGCGAGTGAAAGGATCTGCGGACAACATCCTCGACAATTCCCTCGCAAAGGGGCGGATGAAGCCGATGATTGTCGTCATGCCCAACGGATTCGTCAGCGGTGAAAAGCCGAACGAGCAAATCGAGGGCGGCGGAATCCCCTGGAAGCAGATGCCGGATAGCCAGAAGTTCGATGACTATTTGATCAAGGATGTCATGCGCGTCGTGGAGGGCAAGTATCGGATTAAGGGCGACCGGGAGCACCGCGCCATCGCCGGCCTTTCGATGGGAGGCGGGCAGTCCCTCGAGGTCGGCCTGAACCACCTGGACCTTTTCTCGTCAATTGGCAACTTCAGCGGGGCCGTTCACAGGACGAACGTGGTGGAGAAATACCCTGTCCTCAAGGACGCGAAAACTCTCGATGCCAAGCTAAAGGTGTTTTATCACGCCTGTGGGAAGAGCGACTTCCTGTACGAGCCTAACAGGAAGCTTGTGGACGACCTTACCAAGGGGGGCGTCCGACATATTTATCGGGAAATGGAAGGCGGACACATCTGGCCCGTCTGGAAACAGTGCCTCGCCGAAATCCTGCCGCTCATTTCCGAAGCGATGCAAGAAGCCAAGTAGCCTGCGCATACTGAGAACGCAATCCCCGATGCAGTCGCTCAGTGGCGCCGAAACGCGAGTGGGCCGTCTTCGGCGCCCTTCAGACCCAATCGAGAAAACAGAAAGGCTCGCGAAGCAATCGTAGGGAAAGGTCTCAGAAACACCTTCAACCACACACGTCGAGGGCGAACGCTTTCAGCTCGCTGAAAACCTCACTGTTCCACGGCCAAACCTTAGCATGAGCGGCCTCGCCGAGGCGCTTCCAGAGCTTTTCTCTCGAGGCAAGGAAAACGCGAACCATAGCCTTGGACAAGTTCTCTGGTTCCGGAACGCCTTCATCCTTCAAGCAGTCGAAATACGCCTCGACACATCGCATGGCCTTGTCATCCTTGACGGATGCCAGGCACAGGTCCTCCATGATTCCGGGCCTGCCCTGCCCCGGCAAAATCATCACTCGCACACAGGGCGACTCGCCTTCCGATTGCAGGGGCTTTGCCGGAACAGGCAACTCTGCCTCCTCCAGAGCGCGCTGGATGCTGCTGAACGCCCCCTTGGGATCTCTATCGGCGTCCCGAACCACGCCAAGGGACCGCACTTTTCCCACAAATCCTGCTTCTTTGGCCAGCGCACCCAACTGTCTCCTGATCTCCCCTTTCCCCCCGAGGTTCCAAATGTCAACATCACCGGTTACACCCAGGCGCGTCAGGAACGGCTCGAAGAAGTGTGCCTGGTCCATCCCCTCGACCGCGAAAACGACCGGCGCCAGTATCTGCAGTCGCTCAGCGGGCCGAGCCAGCGGATTCATGATCCGGATTGCCACTATCTGACCTCCACGCCGCTCTCCGCTGCCGCCGCCAACGTTTCCCGGTCGTATGTTATCGCTCGCAGCTTTTCTGCTACCCTTTGGAGGCGGAGATATTGAAAGTCGTAGGGTTTCATCCCGTGGAAGGCTCTCTGCGCTGCGACGATGCATTCCCAGGAATGCGTCGTGGCAAAGATCTGGGTGTTGAACTCCCCCGCCATCTCCGCAACAGCCAGCCACACCTTCTCGAGCACGGAATGGTGTAAGCCATTCTCTACCTCATCCAAGAGCGCCACGCCGCCTTCCGCGTTACCGATGCTCACACCAAGGTGGACGAGGCGCATAATCCCGTCACCCATAAGGTTCACTGGCATTAGACGGGGAAGTCCTACATCCCCGTGCAGAACCGGCTGACCGGGCGTGCGCATCACCATCGTCACACGTCTTAGCCGAGGTTCAATGAGCTTCAAGAGCTCCACGAGGACTTGCTGCCTTCCCCGGACCTCGAGGTTCCCGAACCGCTCGGCAAAATCCTGCGGAGATGCCGGAAGACGGTCCGAAACAAAGATCGTCTGGAAGGAGGGCGGCTGCGGGATCACAGGCTCGAAGCGAACACCGGTGTGATCCAATACGACCGTGTGCTTGCCGCGATTTCCGTTCTCCTCGTATTCGAGCTCAAGCGCCTGAGCTGCCTCGGACGACAACGGCACAGTCACCGTTTTCGGGCCTCGGGCAGTGCCCCTATCCTGTTCTGATTCCGCATCGCCCGCGGAACGAGGCATCATCTCGAGGGCGCGGAGCACGGCGGCAGGCAACGATCTCAGGCGGAGGATACGTTGGCCCCTCCCCTTGATCGAACCGGCAATCTCCACCGTTTTTGAGGTGTCAAACTCAGTGAATAAGGAGTCCCATATCCGCTCAACCGAGGGGTGAGTGGGCAACTTTATCGTTTGCATCCCTCTGAACGCATTGACGCGCAAGGCCAGCTCGGCACTATACCCCCCTGAGTGCAGAAATACTGCTTCCAGCAACGTTGTTTTCCCAACACCGTTCAATCCAGCGATGAGATTGACGCGCTTCAACCGCTTGAGCGAAAGCTCAGACAAGCACCGAAAGTTGCGTACCTGAAAAGACGTATACATGGTTCCCACCATCCCGCTGTTTCACTGGTCTGAGGGAGCCCGAGCGGCCCCCTGTGTCCTTAAGACTGTCTTTTGCTTATACTACCACACGTGGCCGCCACGTTCCAACACCAAAGCCTCTTTAACCCCGCCAGCTCGTTACTGCCCATCCTCAACCTTGTGGCACGGTACTACCTTTCAGCCCCCGACACCAGGATCCGCCGCTCGGCTCCGGGAGTCGGGAATAGCCGGGTCGGAACGGGGTTGGGGCGGAGGGCCTCCGACATGCCAGGAGCCTCGCGGGCCGTTATCGGGGACGCTTGAAGATGTACTCGTATTTGATGTTCGGCGTCATTCCGCTTTCGAGGAGCGCTTTCAGACGCAGCCCGAACGTCTCGACGACCCTGCTAATGTGAACCAGTTCCCACCCCTCGGAGCCGAGCTTGTTCATCTGACCCTCCCAGTCATAATCGTACACCTCGACGATGGTGTATTCCCACTGCGTTCTTGCGGGGCGGTCTGACTCCTGGGCGGCACGGAGATTCCAGACCAAGAGACCGAGCAGGACGCAGGCCCCCGCCAAAATCACTTTCGTTCCCGTGTTCATTTTCACTTGCGTACCTCCTGTAATCCACCGAGACGAGCCGCTGACCGCTACAGCTTGTTGCCGTCCGCGGGCGGCTCTTCTTTCAGGCGAAACGTGGGTATCGCCGGTTCCGCGAGAGGCCCCTGGCGAAGCATGTCCAACATCGTGTCGGAGAGGTAGTCGTAGCAGAAGAAAGAGAAGCCCTGAATGCCCAAAGACCGGATCATACTGAGTTGCTCCAGGACGAGCGACGGATCGCGCGAGCTTGCCTTGCCACCTGAGCGGACGTAGATGGAAAGGCCGGTAGCCAGTTTGCTGTCGTCTTTCATGGCGTCGAGGAAGCTCTGCTCGTTCTTCCGAAGCTCGAACGTGTCCATCGTATAATCCATGGGCAGCACAACGTCAATGTAGCCGGCATCGGCCCACTGAGGAGCGTTCTGGCCCTGGCGGGCGCCGTTTTCGAGGTTGGCGAAGACCGCCGCGGACATGATGATTCCCTTGCGGATCTTCCGTGCTTGTTCGGATACGTCGCGAACGATTTTCGTCACAGTCTCCTGGTTCCACTTCGTCCATTCTTCATCCGTCGCCTCTTCAATGTCGTGGCCGAAGTGCTTCCTGAAGCCCTCGCGGCATCGCTGGCAGTAACAATCGGTCATCGTGCGGATGTAGTCGAAGTGGAGTCCGTCCACATCGTAGTTCCGCGCCACGTCCACCATGATGTCCACGTTGAACTTCTGATAGTCAGGGTTGTGGAGGTCGGCGGGGACCTGCGACGCCACGGTCGCAAAAGGTTTTCCATCTTTGCCGACGACCGCGAACTGAGGATAGCGCTCAAAGCCCGGGCCGTGGCTCTCTCCCTGCTTGGCGCCAAAGTAGGCGTTGCAGAACCAGGGGTGCACCTCCAGCCCCGCCGCGTGACATTGCTTGATAAGATAAGCGAGCGGGTCAAACCCCGTGGGCACCTCCCTCTCCATCGGCAACTTGTCCGTCTTGAACGTCACATAGCCCCGGACGTACACAATCGGAATGACCACATTAAGGTTGGCGTTCTTGATCCGCGGAATCATCGCGTCGGTGGCTTCGGGCGTGGCGTAGTCGCGGACGTGAACCCAGATTGCCCGCGTCTCGATGATTTTGCCGTCGGCTGAGCGGCGAAGCTTCGACTCAAAAAAGCCTGAAACCGAAGGAATCCGTTCCACTTCGCCATATCCGTAAGGAATCCTCGCCGTCACCATCCGCCCCGCCGGCCCCATCGGCGTCTGTGCCAACACTTTTGCCTCGAGATTCAGGGCATCAACGGGCGCAGTCGTTTTCGGCAACGTGCCTTTGTAGAATCCCGTCGGCGAGCTCATGAAATCATAAACTGGCTCGAGCGCGATAGCAGCGAGTCTCTTGCCCTCGGACTCTGGCTGCGCGGTTATTTGCGCCCGAGAGACAGGAAACACGTCTCCATCCGCGTCCTTCACGGAAAGGCGCACGAGAAAAGGTTCGCTCGGTCGCCACGTCGAGGCGAACTCATCGAGAGTCAACGCGAAGTCGGTCAGATTTGCCAGAGTAAACGACAGCTCTCGCTTGACTTCCGGCGAGTGCCAGAACGGATTCGGGTCACAAACGTCGAGCCAGACATTGGTCTGTGCGTCAACGATGAGAAAGTAGGAACGGCTGCGGATGCCGCAGAGCCCCTTTTTCAGCGACGGCCCGCGCGAGAGGTCAACCGTGAACCCATTTGCCTGCGCCTCTGCCTGACCGCGTTTCCGCAGGTCTATTCCTTCGCGGCTGTGGAGGCGGGAGATGTCCCCGGTCGTGTAGTTGTACAAAGACCAGTATTCCGAGCCGAGCCGCGAATCTAAGAGAATCGGCGCCGGCTGGAGAACCTCATACGAAATCTCAATCTTGGCGGGAATCTTCTCGGCGTCCTCAAAATGAACGATGGAGGTCGGCATCGTAACCGACAGAAACTTCACTCGCCCTCCGCCACGGTAAGGCGACCGTCCCTCGACTCCTCTCCCGACGACTTCGAGCACGGCGGAATTTTGCGGCGAGGCGGGTGCGGCGTGGAAAAGCATTGCAGCAACAGACAGAGTCGCAACTCTTGCACGTGTCATGAAGGGCATGCTGTCCTCCTTTCAAGCGTGTACTCCGGAGATGGGATATTCCTCACCCGCGTACTATCTGTGCATCGCCCGCCGATGTCAAGCCCAGCCGCAGGAAGGGTGCCGCCCTATTGTGGGGGCATCGTATTATTTCGCCCTTTCGGGGCTTGGATGTTTCGGTTTGACCGGGTCCCCAAGGCGTCGCCCTGGGCTATGTTATTTCGCCCTTTCAGGGCTTAGCTTCGAAGATCATGCCAAGCACCAACCGGTCCCGCCAAAGGCGGGATGCCACTCCCTCCCCGCCGGGCTTCAGCCGGCGCCCATCCTTAGCCACGGGCTTTAGTCCGTGGTATTCTGACGCCGCAGGTTTCTGCCTGAGCAGGCTTCAGCCTGGCTTCTCGATGAGGGGATTCATCCATACCCCTCATACGTGGCCACACCCCGCACGCCGTGCATGGGCATTGACAGCGGTCTGTGCCGGAATTATGCTTCTATGGGAGAGAGAAGGAGAGGAGGTTGCTCTGCTCAGTGAGTGAATTTGAGATTGTGACAGGTTTTGTGCCGAAGGGCGATCAACCCAAGGCCATTGGCGAGTTGACGGAAGGCGTCCTCGCGGGAAGAAAAGCCCAGGTTCTTCTCGGAGTGACCGGTTCCGGCAAGACGTTCACGATGGCCCACGTCATCGCCAATACGCAGAAGCCGACCCTCGTCATCGCCCACAACAAGACCCTTGCCGCTCAGCTCTACAGCGAGTTCAAGCAGCTTTTCCCTCACAACGCCGTGGAGTATTTCGTCAGTTACTACGATTATTACCAGCCGGAAGCGTACATCCCGCAGACGGACACGTACATCGCTAAGGACGCCTCCATCAACGAGAACATTGACAAGCTCCGCCATTCGGCGACGCGGTCGCTGCTGGAGAGAAGGGATGTCATCATTGTCGCGAGTGTCTCGTGCATCTTTGCCCTCGGCTCGCCGGAAGCCTACCGGGCGATGACGATCCCGCTGGAAACCGGCGGAACGTTTTCCCGCGAGAGGCTGCTTGACGACTTGGTGAGGATTCAATACCAGCGGAACGATGTTGATTTTCACCGTGGGACATTTCGCGTGAGGGGCGATGTGGTCGAGATTTTCCCCGCGTACGAGGGGGAGATGGCCGTTCGGGTGGAATTCTACGGCGACGAGATTGAGGGCATTTCCGAGATTGATCCGCTGCGCGGGAAAGCCCGTCGGAAGCTCGATAGCGTGACAATCTACCCCGGCAGCCACTATGTCACTTCGGAGATAACCATGCAGGAAGCCCTCGAGACCATCCGCGAGGAGTTGAAGGAGAGGCTGGAGTTTTTCCAGAAACGAAATTGCCTTCTCGAGATGCAGCGGCTGGAGCAGCGGACGAACTACGACCTGGAGTTGATGGCGGAGCTGGGCTATTGTCCGGGCATCGAGAACTATTCCCGCCATTTCACGGGGCGGAAGCCGGGGGAACCGCCGCCGACTCTGATTGACTATTTTCCGCGAGACTTTCTTCTCTTCATGGACGAGAGCCACGTGTCGGTTCCGCAGCTCAGGGGAATGTATCGCGGAGACCGGTCTCGCAAAGAGACGCTCATCGAGCACGGTTTCCGTCTGCCATCGGCTCTGGACAATCGCCCCCTGCGCCATGAGGAGTTCGATAAACTGGTCAACCAGGTCGTCTTCGTCTCGGCGACTCCGGACGAATTCGAGATCGAGCGGGCGGGCGGGATCGTGACGGAGCAGCTCGTTCGCCCGACAGGGCTGATTGATCCGGAGGTCGAACTGCGACCCGCGTCGCAGCAGGTGGACGACCTCCTCGAGGAAATTCGCAAAAGGGTGGCAGCGGGGCAGCGGGTGCTCGTCACGACGCTGACCAAGAGAATGGCGGAGGACCTCACGGAGTACTATCTCGATCTTGGGGTGAAGGTGAAATACCTCCACGCGGATGTGGAGACGCTCAAGCGGGTGGAAATCATCCGAGACCTGAGGCAGGGGGTGTTTGACGTGCTAATCGGCATCAATTTGCTGAGGGAAGGACTCGACATCCCCGAGGTGTCCCTGGTGGCCATTCTCGACGCGGACAAGGAGGGATTCCTGCGGTCGCGCATTTCACTGATTCAGACGATTGGGCGGGCGTCGAGAAATCTGGATGGCAAGGTCATCCTGTACTCCGACAGGGTTACGGACTCCATCCGCGCGGCCATGGAAGAGACGAACCGCCGTAGGGAAGTCCAGAAGGAGCACAACCGCAAGCATCACATCACGCCCGAGAGCGTCCGAAAAGAGATTACCAATATTCTCGCGTCGGTCTATGAGGCGGATTACGTGACAGTGCCGCTCGTCGCCGAGGAGATTGTGAAATACTCCTCGCCGGACGAATTGCGGGCAACGATCAAACAGCTTCGGAAGGAAATGGTCCGCGCCGCCAAAGAGCTTCGCTTCGAGGACGCCGCTCGACTCCGCGACCAGGTTAAAGAACTGGAAGAGGTCGAAGTAACCTACTTGTGACCAGCAGAGGCGCGTTCTGGCCTTTATCGGAACCACTCGCTTGGCCCGATTGCGATCCTGGCCCACCGTGTCCCGGTGGTGGGTGTTCCGGGGGCATCAGCAATTGCGGGTGCATTTGACCCCTTGCGTGGCGGCGGAAGATGTGGTACAAAACAATTGTTCTGCGCCTGGTGACGCGGGAGGAGCAAAATTCCTCGCCAAGTCAATTCAGCAATCCCTATTTGGAGGGAGGTGTCGAAAATGGGGAAGATACCTGTTGCTATCTGGCTCGCACTCCTTACCAGCATTCCAATTCTCCCTGCCGCCGAGGAATCTTTGCGAATCGAATGGATTCTCGGAGAGGTCGGACCCGAGTTGTGGACGATCACCCCGTCAAGTCCCACGGTCGAGGATGTCATTCATTTCAGCGGCCCGACCGGGGTCCATAGCAACTCCTGCTACGCCGAAGTGTTCGCCGGAGGCTCCCCGGCACTCTCGATCGCCCCGGCCAAAAACACCGTTGCGCTCTGGTTTCAGCCGCCGCCTCCCGAGGGGTGCTACGACATCTACTACCCGGTCTGCGGGCTGGAGGGAGAGTTTGGCCCGCTGAGCGAAGGAGATTGGTTGTTCTTCTGCGACAACCGTATCGCCCACTTCTCCATCCCGTTCCACGTGAGCGCCATTCCAACTTACGTCCTCAATGTCAAGGTCGTCGGCGACGGTTCCGTGTCTCTGGACCCGTGGCCTCCCTACCGAACGGGCGACAAAGTCACCTTGCTGGCGGAGCCGCATTCGGGCTGGAGTTTCTTAAAATGGAGCGGCGACGTGGCGCCGGAAAGCGAGACCGATAACCCTCTCACGCTGACCGTGGATGGCGATAGGGCGGTCACCGCAATTTTCTCTCGCCTTCCTCGTCCGCTTTCCGTGCCTCAGGATTACTCGACGATTCAAGCGGCGATAGACGCCGCCCCGGAAGGCGACACAATCGCCGTTTCGCCGGGGACCCACGTCGAGAACATCAGTTTTGGCGGCAAAAACGTCGTCCTGTGCTCGACTGATCCGACGAATCCCGAAGTCGTGGCAGCCACAACCATTGATGGCAACCAGGCTGGGTCCGTTGTCACCTTTGCAGGCACAGAAAACGAGAGTTGCGTCCTCACAGGTTTCACTATCCGCAACGGCAAGGCCCGTCACGGCGCCGGAATTTGCGGTGGAACGTGGGACCTGCATGCTCACGCGACGATTCGCGGCAACGTCATAGCATCAAACTGGGCAGGGGGAGATGAATGGCCTCACGGCGCCGGCGGCGGGCTGGTTTACTGCGACGGCTTGATAGAAAACAACCTTGTCACCGCGAACCGCGCAAGCAGCTCCCCGCGCTCCTCACAGCCAACCGGCGGAGGGGGACTCCATGCGTGCAACGGCGAAATCAGGGATAACATCATCTCCAACAACCGCTCGGAGGCTTTCGGGGAAGGCGGCGGGCTCTGTACATGCACCGGCGTCATTCACGACAACGTCATCACGGGTAACGCGGCAAACCATGGGGGCGGCCTTTACGGTTGTGACGGTATTGTATCCAACAACCAGATCATCGGGAACACAGCGCTGCGGGGGGGGGCCTGTTTGAGTGCGAGGGCACGATTCGGGGCAACACGATAATCGGGAACTTGGCGACCTATGATGGCGGGGCGATATGCTTTTTCCATCTCGTCGCGCAGGATACGTCGCGCATGAGATTCGCGGAAGGTGAGGGCGCGGCGCTTGCGCCGGCAGCGAGCATCGAGAACTGCACAATCGTCGGTAATTCCGCCGGTCGGTTCGGCGGTGGCGTGGCTTATTGTTACTATCCGATGTACAACTGCATCATCTGGGGAAACAGCTCCCCGGATGGCGCGCAGCTTTTTAGCTCGAGCGCCCCAACATATTCGTGCATTCAGGACTGGACCGAAGGCGGCGAGGGGAATATCTCCGACGATCCCCGGTTTGTGGACCCCGACGGCCCGGACAACGACCCTGAGGCTTACGCGGACAACGACTATCGCCTTTCACCCGATTCCCCGTGCATTGACGCCGGCTTCAACGATCCGCAGCTTCCCGAGACGGACATTGCCGGGATGCCGAGGGTTCTGTTCGGCGGAAAGAGCACTACGGCGGACATGGGAGCCTACGAATACTATGTCAACAAAGTGGAGGCGTCTCCGACCGCCGACCAAATCATCCTGACGTGGAGTTCCGTTGCCAAGAAGATGTATTCGGTCCTCTTTTCCGACGACCTGATCGCCTGGCGTCCCGCTGCCGACGGCCTGTACTCCGCTGGCAACCAGACGACCTCCTGGACCGACGACGGCACTCTCACCGGCGTCCCGCCACAGCTTGTTCCCCACCGCTTCTACCGAATCCTCCACACTCAGTGAGTAGGGCGATGTCCCGTGCTGTCAGAATGTCCTCGGCTCCGTGACCAGATCAAAAAACCGGAGAAGGTCGAAGTCGCTTACGGTTAGCCTGCCCGGGAGCGTTGCATAACGGGCACGTCTCGGGGGGAGTTCCGCGCGCGACTTGGCGCCCATTCTCATACGTCGCACAAGGCGACGGCTTGCGTCAGACCTTCGAGAGGCTCTCGCGTCGGAATGAATTCGTGCCCGACGTAGCCCTTGTAGCCGATGCCCACAAGAGCGCCCATGACCGCGGAGAAGTTAATCTCCTGATTCTGATCGAGCTCGCCTCTGCCCGGATTGCCCGCGACGTGAACGTGCCCGATATACTCGCCGCAGTCCTTGACTCGCCGGATCAAGTCGCCGTCCATAATCTGAACGTGGTAAACGTCGAAGAGGAGTTTCATGTTCGGCGAGCCGACCTTCTTGATGATGCCCATGCAGTAATCCACATGGTCGCCCTGGTAACCGGGATGGCCCTTCATGGGGTGCGTGGCGTCGCGCGTATTGAGCTGCTCGAGACAGAGATTGACTTTCTTCTTCTCGGCGAAGCCAACGATTTTCTTGTATCCCTCAATGCAGTTCTTCGCACCCTGTTCGGGGTCCACTTTGCTCCCTTTTTCCTCGCCAGAGGTGTCGCCATAGCCGGTGAACGTGATAACGTTGCCGAAGCCCGCCACGGAGGCGGCGTCAATTGCTTTCTCGAGTTCGCTGAGACACTCGTCCCAGTGGAGCGGATTGTTCGTTCCCCGCACGAACGAGTGCGAAGAGACGATGGCGCAGGTCAATCCGTATTCCTTGAGTGTGCGCCAGCTCTCGGGGGGTACCAGCTCGATGCTCTTGCAACCGAGTCTCTTCGCGACCTGACAGAATTGCTCCATGTTCCAGTGCGGCTCGAAGCACCAGTGCGCAATGGACTGATTGATTCGGCTGCGCCTCGCCACGGGCTGTTGTTCCTTTTCCTCCGCGGCGTAGGCGTATCTGCCTCGCGGGACGAGCGTCATTGCCGCGGCCCCTGCCATGCTCGCAAACATCTCACGCCGGCTAACCCGACGCCCTCTGGGAGAAATCCGTTTGTTCTGGACGTTCATGTTTGGTCTCCTGGGCTTGAACTTGCCTTTCCTTGTCCGAGTGGGACGCTGGTGCGGCAAACCTCTCGGTGCCGCGCCGGCGGCGCGGCAAATCGCCCCCTGCGGCGAGACTATTGGCTCGCTAAGAGGCTACTGCCTGCCCGAGGCGGTTCATGCCTGATCTCCGCGCATCGTTTTGACATATCATTTCACATGTTGGCGGAAAGCTCAAGCTCTATTGCCCTCATCGTACGGAACGCCGGGTGTGGCTCCGCTTCAGTGGCACTGGCCGGCCGCCCGTCACCGTCGGCAATGGCCGTGCTGCTTGGATTGACCCTCTATGACGCCCTTACCCTGGCCGTTCGGGCGGACGCCGTCCAGAAGCGCGCACAGTCCGGTGAGCCGGTTCCGACGCATGTGCGCGAACGCGGGCAGGCAGGGCTTTTGGAGGTTGGGCGGGACGGCATTCCCAGGGCGTTGCCCTGGGCTAAGGTGTTTCGCCCCGTTGGGGCTTGGCATCTTCTCTTGGACGGAGCCCTGAAAGGGCGCCATATTATAGCCCAGAGCAACGCCCTGGGTCCCGGCCAAATCGAATCATCTAAGCCCTGAAGGGGCGCAATAAGCCATCCCACTATAATAGAGCCACATCCGAATCCCCCTCGACTTCGCCTCAATTCCGTGGTAAGATGAAGAATAGCATTGCCTGCCCGTTGAGGTCGAAGAGCAGAGGGCCCCCTTACGGTGGCCTGGCCCCCAACGCAGCTTCGGGCGACCCAGCGGCCAGGGAGATGCCTTCCCGCTGGGCCGGTGTCAGAACGGAAAGTGCCGGCCTTTGTCTTTCGGCTCTCGCTCTTCAAAGGAGCGAGGGCACGGCACATACGGTTTCCTCGAACAACTCTTCAAAAAAGAAAGTCGAGACGAGATGAGACAGTTTCGAGCGAGCGGTTTGTTGCTTTCTCTCGCGATTCTCGCATTCTGTTTATCAGACGCGTCAGCGGCAGTGGTGATCAATGAAATCATGTACAACCCGGATGCCCTTCAGGGGACGGACAATGACTACGAATGGGTCGAGCTTTACAACACCGGCCCCTCGAATGTGAACTTGAGCGGGTGGAAACTGTGGGACACCAATCCAGCAAATGACCCCTTCATCGTCCCGAATAATACCTATCTTGATGCAGGGGAGTATCTTGTCATTTGCAGCAACCTCGGCTTCATCTATTTCACCTACCACATCACCAACGCGATCGGGAACTTCGGCGACAAATTCGGCCTGGGCAACGGCGACGATACCGTGGTTCTCCTCAACGCCTCCGGAAGTGAGATAGACCGAGTGATGTACAACGACGCCTATCCCTGGCCCTTTCAGCCGGACGGCGGGGGTCCCTCCCTCGAACGCATCAATCCTCTCGGTCCGAGCAATGACCCGCACAACTGGGCCCCGAGCGTTCCCGTGACCGACTATGGCACACCGGGCCGCCAGAATTCGCTCTTCTCGGACGGCACGACGTTCCCCGTAGTGATCACCGAGATACACTACCACCCGGCGTCCGCCAGCGAGGAAGATGAATACGTCGAGCTGTACAACACATCCGCTTCTCCGGTAGCTCTCGGCGGGTGGGAATTCACAAACGGACTGTCGTTCACCTTTGCTTCCGGCACGACGCTCGGTCCCTTCGAGTACCTCGCCGTGTGCAAAAACAAGGAACGAGCCCACACGATTTTCGGGATCGAGAACGTTGTCGGGGATTTTGAGCTGGACTCTTCGCTGAGTAACGGCGGCGAGACCATTGTGCTGAGGGATAACACCGGACGCGTGATGAATTTCGTTCCTTTCACCGATGAAGCGTACTGGCCGGTCGCAGCAGACGGCTACGGGCCTTCCCTGGAATGCATCAATCCGGCGATGCCCAATCACGACCCCGCCAACTGGCTTGCGGGGCAGGTCACGCGGAAATGGGTTCACTTCGAGACAATCCCCACTTTCCCGACCGGGGAGGTTCTCTATTTCTACCTGAATGCGGCAGGGGAAGCGCTGTTGGATGACGTTGCGCTTTTGCCCGAAGGGGGCGGAGAAAACCTTATCGCGAACGGGGGCTTCGAGACGGGCGACGCAGGATGGGAGCGGCTCGGAAACCATTCCACTTCTGCGCGGGTGCAGACCGACGCTCATTCCGGAGCGGCCGCAATGAAAATCGTCGCCACAGGCGATGGCGGGGGCGGGGACTGGCGGAACTATGTCGGGCTTCGGCTTGACGGGCTTTCGCCAGGCACACGTTACGTGCTTTCTTTCTGGGCGAAGCCTCTTAGTGGCGAGGCGATACTGGTGGCAAGGATCGCGAACGGTCGCAGCACGGAGGGTGTTTACATTGCCGCGGACCTCGCCGATGGTGGACTCGTCTCCTCCCCGGGGAGGCAGAACGTAGCCTATTCCCAGAACACTCCGCCCTTCATTTATCACGTTCGCCACACTTTGTACGCACCGGACCCAGGAAGTCCTTCTCTCCTCGCCGCAAAGGTAACCGCCCGCGTCGTGGACCTCCGCCCCGACGGCAAGCTTTCTTCCGAATCCATCTCGTCGGTGACAGTCGAATATCAGGTTGATGATGTCTCGTCCTCGGCCGAGATGTACGACGACGGAGCCCACGACGACGGCCTTGCCGGGGATGGCGAGTTCGGTGCGGAGATTCCCGTCCAGCCGTGCTTCACGATAGTGCGATACCGGATCGTGGCGTGGGACAGCCAGGGCGCGATGAGCGTCTCTCCCGGCGCCGCCGACATGAACTCCACCCACGCTTATTTTCCCGTTACCGCCGCTTGTTACAGCCCTCCGATTGTCCCGGCGATTCCCGTTTACACGCTCTTAGTGAGCGAAGAGAACCTCTGCAAGCTGGAGGAACTGGGTTCCCGGGACGATTACGTGCCCGGGACCTTCATTCTTGACGGATACGTCTATGAGAACGTGGGCGTGCGGTGGTACGGGACATTTTCCGAACGCATCGCCACGAAGAAGAAGAGCTGGAGGATCAAGTTCAATGCATGGGAGAGACTGAACGGCCGTGATTCCCTCATTCTGCTGGGCGGGGACAATCCCGATGTGAGCCTTCGCGGAGCCGTGGGGCTGCGGGAGACTCTCACCCAGAGAGTCTTCCGTTTCGGGGGGTGCGCGTACAGCGAGACCCAGCACGTTCGCCTCGAGTTGAACGGGTCCTACTACGGCCTGATGCTCCAGGTCGAGCGACCCGATGAAGATTACCTCGAGCGAAACAATCGCGACAGAGGGGGCGACCTCTTCCAGGCGAGAAGTCTTCCCGGTCAGCCTCCCAGCAACATGAGCGTCCTCTCCGGCTACGATGATTACGCATTCGCCTATGACAGAAAGACCAACCGGCTTCAGCCTTACGACGGATTGGTCTCCTTGATCGAAGGAGTACAGGCTCTGGACGGCGCCCCCGAAACAGAAGTTGAACAGTTCTTCAACGCGAATCTGGACGTGCAGCGGTACGCCAGCTATTTGGCGGGCGTGGCGCTCACGCAGAACTGGGTGAGTCCCTCGCGCGACTACTATTTGTTTTATGGCAAGAACCCTCCCACCGGCGAGGATTACCTCTGGGAAGTCACCCCGTGGGGAGGGGAGCGCGACTGGGGACGACCGAGCCTGCCGGTTCTGAACGGCATCGTCGGGGAGAACGCATACTCGGTTCCCGACACGATGCGCACTCGTTTTCTGAACACGCCTGAGCTTCTGAACACGTTCGCGGATCGCCTTCGGTTTCTCCTCGATACCACATGGACAGAAGCGCACCTCTTCTCCATTCTGGACGTCATTCAGGCGCGAATCGGGGCCTCGGCGGAATACGACCGGACTCGTTGGTGGCCCCGCCTGGGCGGGGTTTCCTTCGCTTCCCATATCGCGGCTCTGAAGGCGAACCTCGTTGCCCGGCGGGAGTTCTTGTACCGCTGGCTCGACGGCATCGAAGGACCGGCGCAGCCGGTGAACGTTTCTCCGCCGCAGGGCAGTCCCGCCAGAGGCGGGATCACATGGCCGGTGACCCTCGTTGCGAGCGAGTTCTCCAGTGGCACGGGCGGAGGTGGCACGGGCTTCCAGCCCGTGAATCATGGGCAAGATGCCCATGCCACAACCAGCAGTATCCATGAGGCGAGCCAGTGGCAACTTCGCGAGGACGATGGCGTTTACGACCCGCCTCTGTGGGACTCCGGCGAGGAATTCCTGAACAAGACCTCCATTGCGGTCGGTGAACCCCCGGGGCCGACGGAAGGGCGCTTTTTCTGGCGAGTCCGATACAAGGACGACCAGGGCCGCTGGAGCCTCTGGTCGGATGAAACGTTTTTTGTGGCCGAACAGGATACCACGCCTCCGGGGATCGTCGCAGTGCAGCTCTCTCCGGAGGCGGATGATGTGCTCCAGGTGATTTTCGGCGAGCCTGTGGAATCCAGCTCCGCCGAGACGACCTCGAACTATCGAATAAACGGCGTGGACCTGCCTCTGACGGCGTCTCTTTCGGCAGACGGCTTGGTCGTGACGCTGACCCCGCGTGGCGGGGGTTCGTCGCTAAACTGGCTCAGCGTCAGCAACATCTCCGATAGGGCGCCTTCGCCCAACGTCATTCCGCCCGACACCCGGGCAGCTATCGAGCACCCTTCCGCCGAGGAAACGAAAATCAACTTCCAGCCGAGTGGAGAGCCAATCCCCGCCGGATACTTCAAGGATTCCGGCGAAACCTTCAGCGTGGAGAGAGGCTATGGCTGGGCAAGCGACATTTCAGACCTCGCCGCGGTG
Organism: bacterium; assembly: GCA_030691545.1. Taxonomy (GTDB): domain Bacteria; phylum Auribacterota; class JABMQX01; order JABMQX01; family JABMQX01; genus JAUYEE01. The sequence continues at coordinate 47,985 of JAUYEE010000291.1, forward strand.
AGAAAGCTTGTCGCCGACCCGCGACTCGATACGCTCGTCCAGTTTGGCGGAGAGGGGTCTTCTTGGGAGCTAACGCTTCCTTCCCCGGCAAGATACAGGATCACCGTGTCGCTCGGGGATGCTGCCTCGGAATCCGCCTACGACCTCTCCGTCGAAGGCGCATGGTCTGTGGCTGGGATGTACCTGCCCGCCGGGCAGTTCCACGTGCTGACAGAAGAGGTGGACCTCTCCGACGGCCTCCTCACCCTCTACGGCGGGGACACCTACAAAGGCACCCGCATCAACTATCTCCATGTTCTCCCGATTCACCTTGACGCGGATGCCGATTTGATTGATGACGTTTGGGAGACGACGTATTTTGGCTCCGTGGAGGCATGCGATCCGGATGCGGACACTGACGGCGACGGCCAGTCCAACTACGCCGAATATCTTGCCGGGACAAATCCGCTGGTATTCTTGTTCAAGGTGAATCGCGTAACTCGCAACATCTCCAATCCCGATTGGCTGGACGTGACCTGGACGTATTCTCCCCTCAGCGAGGGCTATGTCGTCGAGTGGAGCGACAATCCCACATCGTGGAACACCTTTACGCCCGCTCCCGCCGACCTTGTCGTTGACCCGGGCAAGGGAACCGTGGTGTGGACCGACAAGGGAACGGCGCCGGGTATGGGTGGGCTTCCTCCCGGACAAGTCAACAAGCGATTCTACAGGGTCAAAACCGTTCAACCCTGACCCCTGACCCCCAACCCCTAACCCCTGCCCGCCCCGGCAGCGAGTCTATTGGCAAGCTGTACGGTTCTTCTGCCGAGCTCGCGGCACTGTTTTTTGACTCGCTCGTCCGGGGCTCCGATAGACACGGGCCCGTAGTGGTCGCCGGCGGGATTCCCCTGGATGACCATTCCATGAATCAGCATCGCGTTGAGCATGTCGAGGATGGTGGTCTCGTTTCCGCCGCCGATGTTTGCCGAGGACGCGAACGCAGCCCCGACCTTTCCATCCAACTTCCCATGGAACTCGACGCTCTCGTCGAGAAGATTTTTCATCTCCGCGGCCATGGAACCGTAGTACACGGGCGAACCGAGGATGATGGCCTCATAGTCGAGGAGTTCCTCCGCATTGGCGTTCTCCACCTCTTTGAGTGTGACGTTGCCTCCGGCGGCTTTGGCGCCGTCTGCGACGAACTCGGCCATTCGGCGGGTATTCCCCGTCCGGGAGTAATACAGGACCAGAACCTTGCTCGCCATAATCTCCCTCCTCTCTATGAATATCGGTTGAAGGTCTCTGAAGCGACGCGATCCGTCTTTGGATACGATTATCCGCAACGGCGATTGACTTGGCAAGTGCGGGACGCTATAATCCTCAAAAATTGGTCCGAGGGACCTGTGGTGTCCGGTCCGCGTTGAAGCGGCGGAAAGGGCCCGGCGTTCCTCTGACCCGCGGTTACACCAGGGGAGGCCGCCTACCGCATTTTTTCATCCCCAATGGAGAACAAATCGCAATGCCCTGTGGTCGAAAAACAAGAAAAGCCAAGATCAACAAGCACAAAAGAAAAAAACGCCTCAGAAGGGACAGGCACAAGAAGAAGTAATCTGTCCCGATAGGGAAATTACGTCATGAAGCGTCTGTACGTATTGCTCGCAGTCGTGTCTTTGACATCGGCGGGGTGGGTTCTGCCGTCTTTCGCCGTCAGCGACATTGAGCCCCAGGCAATCAGTCCTTCGCAGATCGTGGAGGACGAGCCGAGCCTCGCGGAGGCTCGCCTCCCTTCCCTTCTCATCAGAGCCAAATACCTATCAAGCTCCGGGGAGATCGAGAAGGCCGAGCAGGCCTATCGCGAGATTATCAAGGAGTTTCCGGAGTCCGCCTATGCCCACTACCAGTTGGCTTCGCTGCTCCTCGGGGCGGACGAGATAGATGCCCGGATCGAGCATCTCGAGAAGGCCATCGAGTTGGACCCCCAACTGAAGGACGCCTACGATTTGCTCGGCCTGGCCTACCGGATCAAGGGCGACAACGACAAGGCCATCGCCATCTACAGGAAGGGCGTCGAGAACGTCAAGGACAACCTTTCGTTCTATGCCAACTTAGCCGGCGCCTACGGTGAGTTGAGGCGACCCGAGGAGGCGGAAAAGGTCTTGTTAGAAGCCTGCGAGCGCCATTCCAGCTCCCCCGACGCATGGTTCAAGCTGGTCGAATTCTACGTCGGCAGCCGCCAGCCGGAGAAAGCGGACCAGGCCATAGAACGGGCTCTGAAAGAGACGAGAAACAGCCTCACATTTCTCCGGAGCGTCTGGAGCCTCTATCTCCGGTGGGATGAAGAGAAGGCACTCGCCCTTCTCAACAGGATGCTCGAGCTCTATCCGCAGTCCCCGCAGATGTGGCTTCAGTTGGTCCACTACTACCTCACCCATGGACAAAAGGACAAAGCCACGGAAGCCACTCGGAAAGCCACTGGGCATCTTCGGTTTGACGAGGACTTCTTCACAAGCCTTGCCATGGTGTACGTCAACGGGGGGGACCTTTTGGGGGCCATCTCCGTTCTCACGGAAGCCACGACGTATCATTCGCAGTCGGTGGAGGTCTGGAGAGCCCTTGCTCACCTCTACGCCCAGAAAGGAGACAGACAGAAATCCAGAGAGTGTTACGAACAAATCCTTTCTCTGGAAGCAGGAAGAGTCCAGGAGAGGGTGCTGCTGGCTCGCTCGTATGTTGCTGACAAAGATTACCAACGGGCGATTGAGGAGTTCCAGAAAGCCATTCAGCTTCACCCCGGCGACATCAGGCTGAAAGCGGATTTGGCGAACACGTATCTCGCCGCCGGAGACTTCGACAAAGGAGAGAAGGTTTACCTGGACCTCATAAAACAGCGTCCTGACAACTCCGACATTACCCTTCTCCTCGCCAATTACTATTACAAAGCCGGTCGCACCGAGCAAATGCAAAAGACGATTGAGGGAGCCGTCCAGTCAGAGACGGACCCCGCCAAGCAGGCAAGGATTTACTCTATCATGGGACAGGCGGCCATCGAGAAAGGTGATATGGCTGCTGCAATTCAGCTTCTCCAGGAGGCCGCCAAAAGACAGCCCGACGACTCGCTTCATGCCTACGCCCTTGCTCGGGCTTACTTGATCTCGGGAGACAGGGAAAAAGCTGTGGAGCACCTTTCCGCCGCAATCAAGAAAGCCCCCTCTCCGAACCCCGACTGGCTGCTCACCCTCGGGGAGACGTACAGGGCCCTTGGCAAAAAGGACGAAGCCAACGAGAGCTTCAGCAACGCCATCGCCGTTCTTCAGCAGCAGTGCGAGAGCCAGCCAAAGAATTGGATGCTGCGGTTCCAGCTCGGTCAGGCCTACGAAAAAGCCGACAACGACTATCTTGCCTCCGAGGCGTATGCGGAAACTGTGAAGCTCCAGCCGGACAATGGCGACCTTCGCTACAAACTCGCGACCGTTTACAGCGGACTGCACCAACACGACAACGCCCGGAAGCAACTTGAGGACGCGATCAAACTGGAATCCCCGAAGGTCGAGTGGTTTCTCCTCCTCGGGGAGGTTTACCGCACACTGACGAAGCGAACCGAGGCGGCTCAGGCGTTTCAGAGAGCTATTGACATGGTTCAAGAAGAGACCAACGAGAATCCGCACGGCTACCGCGTCTGGGCAGCGCTCGGTGAAGTCTATACACGCAGCCACGAATATGAGCAGGCTGTCGAGGCTCTGCGTAAAGCCGTGGACCTCGCTGGCGAGGAAGCGAATTTCCCCTTGTACGTTGCGCTGGCGAGGGCGCTCAGCGCTGCTGGCAACATCAAGGCTGCCGACGAGCAGTACCGCAAAGCTGCTGAGGATCTCGAGAGAGTTGCCGCGGAGCATCCGAACGATTCCGAGACGTATCTGCGTCTCGGGCTGGTTTGCCAGAACATGCGCGATTATGTGAAAGCATCCGAGGCTTTCGCCAAAGGGATCGAGTTAGCGGGGGGAAATGCCTTGTACACGTCTTACGTTGCCCTCGCGGATTCTCTCGAAAGGAGCGGCGAAAAGGAAGAAGGGCGCGCACAGTACGAAAAAGCCTATTCCCTGCTTCTTGAGCGAGTGAGCACTCACCCCAAAGACGTCTTCGCTCACTATATGCTCGGCAACGTCTGCGACAGACTCGACAAAGTGGACGGGTGCGAGAAGAATTACAAAACCGCAGCCGAGCTTGACCCGTATTTTGCCGCCGCGTACAACAACCTCGCCTACACCTATATTGTTCGGGACATGAAAGCCGAAGAGGCGATGAAGCTCGTCCAGAAGGCCCTCGAACTGGAGCCGGACAACGGAGCCTACGTGGATACCCTCGCCTGGGGGTACTTCAAGCAGGGCAAACTGGACGAGGCTCTCACGGAACTCCTTCGCGCCCTGAAGCTGGACAACAGCGACTCTACGATTTACGACCACATCGGAGACGTGTACAAAGCCAAGACCATGGTTAAGGAAGCCCTCGAGTACTGGCAGAAGGCTTTGGACATGAATCCGAACGACAACAAAATCAAGCAGAAGATCGAGGAGAACCGGAAGTCCCTTCCCCCCGCGGAATGACATGTTCGCCACCTGAGTACGTTGTTCACCTGAGTTCATGATGAAACCTCTCTCCGCGTCCTCTGCGGTTAAATCCAATCCGCAATCGGGACTCGCCAATCCGCAATCGCTCATGTTTGACTACCCGAAACAATACGATGTCATCGTAGCTGGCGGCGGGCATGCCGGGTGCGAGGCGGCTCTAACCTGTGCTCGGATGGGCATGTCCACTCTCCTTCTCACCATCAATCTGGACACAATCGCCCAGATGTCCTGCAACCCCGCCATCGGGGGATTGGCCAAGGGGCATCTCGTCCGGGAGATAGACGCTCTCGGCGGAGAAATGGCGCGGGTCACCGACCGGACAACCATCAACTTTCGCATGCTCAATACACGCAAGGGCCCGGCAGTTCGGGCGCCCCGCGCGCAATGCGATAAGAAAGCCTATCAGTTCGCCTTCAAGCAAGTCCTTGAAAGACAACCGAACCTCGACGTCAAACAGGCCCTCGTTACCGGGATTCTGACGGAGAATCAAAGGACAACAGGCGTCACGACGAGCACCGATGTCCGCTACTTCGCAAAAGCCGTGATTCTTTGCGCCGGCACCTTCCTGAACGGCGTGATTCACATCGGGCTGGAATCGTTTCCCGCGGGCAGAGCGGGCGAGTTGCCTTCCGTAGAACTTTCGGAGAACCTCCGTTCGCTCGGTTTCGCGATTGGCAGGCTCAAAACCGGCACGCCGCCGCGGCTCAACGCCCGGACGATTGACTTCTCACGCGTCGTCGAACATCCGCCGGACCCGCAACCTGGCCGGTTCTCTCACACCGACGCCGGTGCCCCCCTCGGCAGAATTCCCTGCTACATCACGTACACAAATCAGCGAACCGCGGAAGTCATCCGAAAGAACCTCGACCGCTCCCCCCTCTTCAGCGGGAAGATTAAGGGCACGGGTGTTCGCTATTGCCCCTCGATCGAAGACAAGGTCGTCCGCTTCCCCGAAAAGGAATCGCACCACATTTTCCTCGAACCGGAGGGACTCAACACCGAGGAAATCTACGTCAACGGCGCCTCGACGAGCCTCCCCTACGACGTGCAGATTGAGATCATTCGTTCCATCCGTGGTCTTGAGGACGCCGAGATTATGCGCCCAGGGTACGCCATCGAATACGATTTCGCCTTTCCCACACAAATCAAGGCCACTTTAGAGACAAAGGCTGTTGAGGGGCTTTACTTCGCCGGGCAAATCAACGGCACTTCCGGCTATGAGGAAGCGGCTGCCCAGGGCTTGATGGCGGGAATCAACGCGGCTCTGAAGCTACGGGGCGAGCCGCCGTTCTTTCTCGACAGGTCTGAGGCTTATATTGGCGTCCTGGTTGATGACCTCGTTACCAGGGGCACACAGGAGCCCTACCGCATGTTCACCTCCCGCGCGGAGTACCGGCTTCTCCTTCGGCAAGACAACGCGGACCTCCGCCTCACGCGACACGGATACCGCTTTGGCCTCGTGCAGGAAGATTTCTTTCGCTCGGTCGAGGAGAAAAGGGCTGCGATTGACTCGGAGCTGAAGCGTCTGCCGACGGTCCATGACGGCGCCAGTTCCCTCTTCCAGCTCCTCAAGCGACCGGAAATCACCTACGCCGACCTCAAATCTCGGTTCCCCGATAAGGTTCGTTCGCTGCCCGAGGATACCGAGAAACAGATTGAGCTGGAGGCCAAGTACGACGGGTACATCAACCGCCAGCGACAGCAAATCGAACGATTCCAGAAAATGGAGAGCCAGACGCTCCCCTCCTCCATGGACTACTCCGCCGTCAAAGGCCTCCGCCGCGAGGCGGTCGAGAAACTCACCCAGGTCCAACCGCGCTCCATCGGGCAGGCCTCTCGCATCTCCGGCGTCTCCCCGGCGGATGTCTCTGTATTGATAGTCTGGCTGAAAAAGAGTCGCCTCTGAACGCGCACGGTGGCCGCGCGCCTCTCCCAAATGCGCAATCGGAAATTGGAATCCCCCCTTCGTGCTCTTTGTGTTCTTCGTGGTGAGATTCTTCCTACGGATTCTCAAGGAGGCGGTAGAAGCGCTTGGGGGCGAGGAGAGGAGGTAGGCCGGTGAGGGAGCCGTCGTCGAGCCAGGAGGTGGTTTGATTGCCGGAGGAGGGGAAGTTCTCGATGGCAAGATCCCAATTGAGCAGGTCGTCGGTGTAGAAGATGGAGTAGGTCTTATTAGCGAGGGAGCTCCAGGTGAAGATGGTTTCATCCGTGCCCGGGACAGGATCGAGCTTGTTGATGTAGAACTCGTAGGCGCCCATGTCCACAGTGAAGCTCTTTCCGCCGAACATGACTCTGTGCATCCCGACAATGTCAGACTCCGGCAAGTCTGGATCATTAAATCCCGCATCAATGCACGGCGAATCCGCCCTCAGCCGAAAATCCCCCTTCTCTTCATCCACAAACCTCGGGTCCTCACTGATATTCCCCTCCCCTCCCCCCGTCCAATCCTGAATGCAGGAATACGCTGGGACGCTCGAGTCGTAAACCTGTACGGCGCCCTTGCGCAGGTTCCCCCAGACGATGCAGTTGCGGATGGTCCCCTCGCAGTACGCCAGGCCGCCCCCCAGGTAAACTCCGTTGTTGGCACTTACCGTGTTGTTCTCGATGGTGCCCTGGCAAGCGAACAGGCCGGCCCCGTCGCCCGCGCGGTTGCTCGCGATTATGTTATTTCGGATAATCCCGCTGCACGAGTGCAGGCCGCCCCCTTCGCCGTCAACACGGTTATTGCAGATAAGATTGCGCTCAATCGTGCCATCGCAGTAAGCAAGGCCGCCTCCCTGCCCCGGGTAGTAGTAGGGGTCGGGTCCCCCAGACGCCGCATCGACAAAGTTCCCAGCGATGATGTTGTTACGGATCGTCCCATCGCAGTCGTACAGGCCCCCTCCGTAGCCCTCTGAGAGGGTACCGTAGCCAGCAAAGTTTCCGATGATGGTGTTGTTCTGGACCAGGCCGTGGCATTGGGCGATGCCGCCGCCCGCGGACCAATGCTCGTTGCCAGTGATGATGTTGTTTTCGATCGTGGCGTGCGTCCCATGACCCCGAATTCCGGCACCCGCATAAATGTGGTTCCTGCTGTCGCCCCCGCGAATGGTGAAACCCCGCAGGACGCACATCTCGGTCTCTGCGCCTGAGAAGGTGACCACAGGCCCAAAGCCGCCAGCCTCGAGTACCGTGTTTTGCACGACGACAGGATCAGCGGGCTCCGTCGCGCGCAGAAGAATGTTTTCACTACTGAAGCTAATCCTCTCGGGATATACACCCTCAGCCACGATCACAGTGTCCCCATCGGAGGCAGCGTCAATTCCCTCCTGTATCTTCAGAAGGGCGGTCTCCCAGGACCTGCCGTCCCCCGGTTCTGCCAGCGAACCGTCCACGTACCATGTCGCCGCGTACGCGGAGGGGAGGAACCCCGTTATAAACGACAAAGCGGAGATGATGGCCCAGCCCGCTCTTGGTTGTCTGCGCACGGCCGCAGCGCGGTGTTGACTACTGTTCTGAGCAACGAAGTGACGCAATGTAAACGAGCCTGGGCTTGTCTGCACTGTCATTGGCTTTCACCTCCACGCCGACCTTCCAGGGCAGGGCGGTCTTGTCGGCGGGAACAGAAAAGGTGCCCCAGACATAGGCGGCCTGACAATCATTTTTGTTTGGAATATCGACTTCCGTAATGACGTAGTTCTCCCAGCTCACAATCCCGACCTGGTTGGCTGATTGGCCGGTGTAGGCAGCGTAGGGCAGAACGTCTGCGATCCCTACCGGGTCGCCGTCGGTGTAAGCCAGGAACTCGATCTTGTGGCTCCCCTGGGATAGAATCGTAGTCTGGTAGGCCTGCTTCGGCTGGCCCTGAGGATAAGGGGAGCCCTCGTACTTGGTGTGGTTTGTGCACTTGATGCTCTGAGCGTCGCTGCGCAAGGATGACTGGAACGTTCTGATCCATGAACCGTTGAGGTTCCATTCGAGAACCTTGCAGCCGAGCCAGTCGGTACTGAGGAGAGTGGCGCGGGGCGTAATGTGGCTGCCCCAGCCACTCACATTCTGGGTCGGGAGCGAGCCGAGCGTTCCCCATTTCCTTACGGTCTCCTCTCCTTCGGGGAGCGAAGGGTCGTACACGATGTAGTAGTGCTCATCCGGATCGAGTTCCCCGAAGGACAGATATAGTTGGCCAGCGTGGTAGTCAACCCCGTGGGCAATCACATCCAAGTCGTGGGTTCCGTAATCCCTGTAGATCCTCCAGGCCGGGTCATTCTCGAAGGTGCCGTCGGGGCGGAACTTCTTCAGGAAGTTCTTGTCGTGGCCCGTTCCGGCGTCCACAACCCAGATATTGCCGTCGCCATCGCAGCAAATGCCCTCCAGGTTAACGAACTGGTCATGGCCCCTGGAGCCCTCGTCCTCGCCCGTGAACTCCTCGCCCACGGACCAAAGATGCTCGTGGCCTGGCCCTCCCGGCTGGTTTGGGTAGAACGCGAATTTCTGAATGCGATGATTCCCTCGGTCGTTCACGTACACCCATTTCGTGTCATCATTCACGTCGCGGACGGCGACGCAGATGGGAAAGTTGAACTGGCCGTCATCGGCCCCGTCCGACCCCCACACATAACGGGATTGGAAGTCACCTTCGGCGTTGAAGACCTGAATCCTGTCGTTCGCCTCATCAACAACATAGAGCCTGTTCTGGGCGTCGAGTGCCAGCCCCCACGGCCCGTAGAAACACCGATCCGGTCCCTCAAGCTCGGGGTCCGTTTCGTCCACCTCGAACTTCTTCCCGCCGATGGACGCGCTGATCTCACCCAACTGATTCAGCTTGGTGACCCGCGGGACCCCGAATTCGCTGACCCAGATGTTGTTTTGGCTGTCTTCAACAGCATAGACCGCGGACTGCATCTGGCCCAGCGGGAAGTTCTCATATTCCCCCATGGCGCTCGTGTTCGGCGTCACCAGCCATTCCTCTTCGGGGTGGCCCGGGTAGTAGTCGCCGTTGAGTGCCAGGCATCTGATCTCATCGGCCAACAGGACGCGCTTGTAAATGAACACGTCGGCCACGTATCCCTTGAAGTGATTCCCTTCCTGGCCGCCAACGAGGGTCGCGCCGATCAAGGCGTTGTGGTTAGAGTCGGGGACCAAACTGCCGCTGCCGGACGAACTCGCCACCTCCTCGCCGTCGTAGTAAAGCCTCAGCGGGTGAGGGGAACTGGCTCCGTCCCAGGTCATGGCAACGTGATGCCATCGCCTCTCGCTAACGGTCTTCAGAAACGGGAAGGGGGCCGAGGTCGCCTCGGCGGGGGTTGTCCATCTAATGTAGCCGTACAGGCGCGCCGTGCCATTTTGTGTGGATACGTCTGTCAGGCAAAGCCACCTGGAAGCCTCTCCGTCGTTGGCGCCCTTGAAAAAGATCGTGGGGCTGGCGCCATCCCCCTGCCCTGTAGCATAGACCCATGCAGAGATCGTTCCGCTCCCCATCTGCCCCATCTGGAGGTCAGGGGCGTTGCCAATATTCACCTTTCTGGTTGATCCATCGAATATCGCGCACTGGTTGTAGTCGTATTTGGCACGGTATGGATCCGACCCTGTGTAGCGGTAGTAACCGTAAGTCAGGCTGCTGGCTACCCCATCCTCGTTGCCCATTTCGTCTCTGGCGTGGCCGTCGAAGGAGAAGGCGCGCAGGCAGCCGTCAGTCATGTTGTTCCAGCGAAGGGCGATGTCGGTCTGGCGGTAGCCCTGGTACAGGATGCCTTCCGGGCCGCCGATGGGGAAATGGTAGCCGATGTCCACGGTGTTACCCTTTTCGCCTTCCGGGACGCTGCCGAAATCCGGTCGGCCATCGGAGGCCGTGGTGAAGATGTCCAGGCCGGGTTCGATGGACGTACGAGAACCCGCGTCAATCAAGGGGCAGTCCTGGTTCAGCCTGTAGCGGGCCGTCCAGTCGGGGGAGGTCGGGGCGGAATACGGAGAGGAGACGAGGTTGATGGAATTCAGGCCGGGGTCAACAGGCTGACCGGTCGTGCTGTCCCATATTCTGAGGGTGTTGCCATAAAAGGCGTTGTAGCTGTCTAAAAGGTCCCCAGACGAGCCGGAAAGGTAAATCCCTGTGCTATTATGCGTGAAGAGAGAGTCCTTCACAGTCAGGGCGCTGTATGAGCCTCTCTGGTACTCGATCCCGCGACTGTTCCGGTCGAGCGTGCTGTTGTAAAGGGTGTAGTGACCGCGGAGGACGTAACAGCCAACGTCGTTCTCGCAAAAGAGATTGTTGTTGAACTGGTCGTCGCGCTCGTCGGCGTAAACGCCGAGGGAGCAGAGGGCAAACACGTTGTGGAACAAAGGCGTGCTCAGGGCGCCTGCGAGGTAAAGGCCCGGGTTCCCAAGCCACTGGAAGATGGTGTAGTTGACTCGGCTCGGCGCACCGAGCAGAAAGATGCGAGGGTTTGTCGCGTCGCCCCGGAAGGGAGATTCGATCTTCATAGACATGGAAGCGCTGTCGCTTATGACGTTGTATCCGCGTGCGAGGTGCTCTCCGTCGGAGTAAGGCTCGCCGGCGGAGGGCAGTTTGCCGTCCTGGGAGATGGGAATGTAGTTGCTGCCTTGATTTCGAATCGCAACAACGACGCCCGGGGAGAGGGAAAGAGTCCCGGTGAACTGGAGGGTAACGTTGTCAACGAAAACGTCAACCCGGTTGTGGTGGTATCCGATGTCCAGCGGACCGGTATCGTAAGCCGTCTTGGTCCAGGTGGTGTTGCCGGGCGATGCCGAGCTGCCGTAGACCTGGTCTTTCTCGCCTGGCGCAGCCCCGTAGGGGGGCGCAATGACGGTATAGGTATCTCCGGGAAACACGTTCTGGGCGTTGGTCTCGCTGCCGTTGTCGCGCACGAGCTTGCCGCCGCCATCCTCATCGTTGATGTAGTAGTCGCCGAGGTCCGGGACGTTCAGGTCGTCTGCCGCTGTGGCGTACGGATTCACAGAAAGTTGCAAGTTGTTTCCGCCACTTGGGACACCGTACCAGGGGTATTGACAATTGTAGAAGCGATTGTGGTGCATGCTGAAGTTGTAGTTCAGCGAGCCATATACGCCGTAGGTGCTGCCGGTCAGGAGGTTGTCCTTGACCTCATAGGCGCAGGTGTCGTAAGCATAGACGCCCCAATTGCACAGGTCTATCGTATTGTTGGCTACGAACCCGTTCTCCGGGGACGTGCGGGTGGTCTCGTAAAGGGAGATGCCGCTGTACGAATCCGCGACGAGGTTGTTGAAGCAGGCGACGTTGCAGTGGTCAAGGGTGATGCCCGTATCGTAGACGTGCATGACGATGTTGTTGGCGACCGGCAAGGTGAGATTCACTCCATAGTCGTAGACGCCGTACGCGGGATAGGCGATTTTGCACTGGCTGACCTCGGAGTCCGTTGAGGAGCCATTGGCGAGGTAAACGGCCATGTAGTAGTCATCCGGCTGGGGGTTGCCGCCCGAGCCGGGGACTGTCTCGCCGCAACTGTTGTCATTGGAGCTGGTGAACGTGATGAAATTCCAGGGTTCGCCCCGCGCGAGAAGCTTTCCGCTTACCGATAACCAGCCGTTCGGTTTGAACTTGACGGTCGTCCCTGGTTCGATGGTGAGGGTGCCGTTCACATAGACAGGTCCCTCGACGACGTAGGTATTCCTTGCCTCCCAGGTTTGGTCCTGGATGGAGCCGCCGGAGACAAAGACAAGGTAGTCGAGGAGGACCGGGAAAGAGGCGCCGAAGAAAAGGCTGTAAGGGATGGTCTCCACGAGGAACGTCTCGCCGTTGGCGTCCCTCGCGACACATTTCTCGACCCAGTCGGATCGCCGGAGGGCGCCGGCAGCGGGAGAATCGTACGCGCGCGAGCGGATGAAAGAGAAAAGGGAAGCGTTCGCCCCGGGTGCGTAGCAGGATAGCTCGCAGAGCGGCTCAGTGACCGCGCCCGGAGAGGGCAGTGGCACTTCTCCACGCAGCGTTTTCAGGCGAAGGTCGCACTCCGCGGCTAACTCGTCAAAGTTGACCTTGCTATACACGGAGAGCTTCGCGGTATTAGGGTCGAGTCCATCGGGTAGAACCGGCCGTGCGCTGAAAACCACGTTCTGGTGAAGTTCGCCGTAGCCCACGACGTATTCCACGTGCGTTCCCACGCCTAATGCGTCCGCGAAGGAGACAAGCGACGAGTTGCCTTCCGGCGCCCGCGCCTGTGCATCGGCGTCCAGAGATGCGAGCTGCTCCGACTTCGCGGCATCCCACACGATGATCCGGGAAGGGCACGCACGCAGACTCACGCCGTTCACAGCGAGCACAGCGCCTGCGTTCGCCTTTGCTCCCACTGACACTGAGAAGGAGTTTCTGTCCGCGACGTAGCCCTCGGGCGTGGGTCGGAACTCGGGGACCGAGGGGACCATCACCCCGGGTGAAACCTCATAGCACAGGTTGGTTGCCGTATGAACGATCCGGTTTTCAGTCTCGCGGTGCTCAATCCTGCCATCGGGATAAGTGACCTCGAGATCGCGAACGATCCCAAAAACACGGGTGCTCCTGTCTCTTAACGAGAGGATTTCGCCGGGTTCGCGGCAGGCTAAGACGTTGACGGTTGGAGCAACAGAGCTCATCGGCTCATCTGAATCGCTCGCCGTAAGTCGCCCTCCCCCAGAGAGTTGCAGAATGAGAAGTGCGGTTGCGGAAAGGAGAATGGACAAACGAATCCCCGTGCTTTTGAAGTTGCTCTTTTTCATGGTGCCCCTCCTTCCGAATCGAGGGTTAATCATTGCCCCTTTTTCTATGGTTGCAACATACCACCGGTTCCCCGCGCAGTCAAGGCCTTTTTTCACCGCTCAACGCCCCACCCGTGTGCACGCTTACGCCTATCCAAAAACCGCCGGATTCTGTACAATCGTGACCTCGGAGAGAGATTGGGTGTCGCAATCCTGCGGATTCTGAGGAGGGCACATGAACATCCGTGCAATGGATAAGGACTTTGTGTTGTTCCGGTGTGTTCACTGGGGGCCGCTCAGCCCATCGAACATTGAAACCGCGCCCGCGAACATACCCGGGCTACTGGAGGGACAGTTTGAGAGGAACAGGCGATTTCTCACCCGAGTAATTGACGCTTACGGGTCGTGTGGCATGCTGGCGATGGACAGGGAGTTCGTTGTCGGCCACGTCAGATTCTATCCCCAGGCAATCTGCGACCAGCACAGATTCTGCTGCCAGGACCCGAACAACGCTATAAAGCAGGAAATGGTTGAGATGAACCTTCCTAAGATCGAGAATCCGGCGAAGCGGATTCTTCGCATTGACTGCATCCTCGTGCACGAGGATTATCGCGGACGGGGCCTCAGCCACGCTCTTCTCGACGGCGTGCTTGAATGGGCGCGAGAGCACAACTGGACGGCCGTGAGAGCCTGGGCAAGTCCTGACAATTACTGGCTCGCTTCTCAGATATGCGCCCCCATGTTGCGCACGTACCTCAAACATGGGTTTGAAAAGGCAGAAACCGCCCCTTCCTCTGAAATAAGAGACCTGATAAGAGACCTCTTGACGAAGATTCGAGACGGGGAAATGGGCGCCGAGAAGAAAAAGGAATTTCAACAATTCTGCGGCGGACAGGATTTATCTGAAATTGCGACCTACTACGAGGTCGAGCGGCAATTATAGAAGCCCCTGGTGAGGCGGAAGATTGCCGACGATGCAGGGTGGCCGCCAAGGGTGCTTCTCGCTCCTGCCGCCGTACGCTCGTGTCAAACAGGAAGCAGATTCTGGCGAGAGTGTTGCCCGGCTTCTGCAATTCACGGTAACCCGCTAAAGACCTTCTGCGCGTCACTTCTTCTGCCGTCGGAGCTCCTCTGCCATGGACTTGATTTCGACGAGGTCGGTGTTCATGGCGCTCCAGCCGTACCAGAGAGAGTAGTCGGGGTTGTTGTGGAACGCTCCCTGGAATGTCCGCATACGGTGCTCCATGAACATGATGAAGAGCTTTTGTTCGATGGGGGTCGGCGCATTGTGGAAGGTTAAGAGGTCCGGGAAAGCGGCGGTATATCCTTCGGGTTTCTTGAGAAGGCCGTCCCTGTAAAGGTCCGCGACTGTGCGAATAGCTTCCGCGAGAAGACGGTCGGCTCGCTTGATCATGCCGTCACCCTTCTCAAGCTCGTTCTTGACATATTTCTCTGCGTGGCACTGCGAGCAGGTTTTGACCATCTTGTCCCGCTCTTTTTGCCAATCCTCTTGCGTCAGCCGCGCTACATTCCCCACTTTCACGACCTCGAGCCGGGGCGTAGGCTTTCCTTCCGGGTCGAGAACGCCGAGAGCCTGGAGGATTGTCGCGCGGTCCGCCGCCCACTCCTTATCCTCCGGCATGGGCAGGCGAACCGCGAGAAATCCCCACGCCGTCATGTTCGTGTGATCGCCTTTGGGCATGTGGCAGGTCTGGCAGGTCGGCGCCGCGGCGGTTTCGGGAAGAATCCCCCTGGCTTTCAACGCATGCCGAACGCCATGCTTCGATGAGCTGTACATCTCGTATTGCGGATGGTCAAAACCCATGTGGCAGGTTTGGCAGGCTTCAGGTTGCTGAGCCTCCTTCTTCGAGAAAAGATGCCGTGTGTGGCACGAGTCGCACGAGACGACCCCGTAAGTCTCCCCTTCTTTCTTGAGCCGCTCGAGTTCCGCATCCTCCTTGAGTCCGATCTTGTGGCATCCGCCGCAGCCCTTCTTCCCTTCAATCAACTCCATCGGCTGAAAGTGAACCGTGGGCATCGCGTTCATGGCAACCCAGGCGAGGGCATGTTTCCCCTTCTTGAACTGGGTCAACTGGTCGAAATGACAGGAGCCGCAGAAGTGAGCCGTCGGGATGGTCGCCTTGTCATAGTCCTCGGCGGTCGTATGTTCCTCGCCGTGGCAGATGTCGCACGTCATCCCCAACTCGGTGTGCTTGCCTTTCTCCCAGTCGGCGACGATCTCTGGCTGAATCTTCTTGTGACACTCGACGCAAGTTGACCCAAAGCCCTTCCCACCGACCGACAAAACCATCGCGAAACCAATCGGCAGAACGAAATGAAGCCGCAGCATCTTCCTTCCTCCAATTTTCGGAATGTCCGGTTGTCAGGCAAAAGACGCGGCGAATTCTACGAGAAGCTCCCTGCCGTGTCAAGACGACAGTCCGGTACGAGCCCCATCAAGCGCCGCGCGTGGGAACATTCCTGGGAAGAAAGGGTCAAAAACAAGAAGAGTAACCTGACAGTCTCCCTCTGCCGTCGAGAAGCAAGCAGGCTGCCCGTTAACACAAGGAGAAATAGCCATGTGGACAACGAACGCGAGAGTTTTCTGTAACCTTTCGGACCCGTGCGTCGCGTTGCCCGCAAACCTGTGCGTGCAATCGGTGTTTCTGATTGTCACGTGCATGGTCATCGCTCAGCTTAACCGCCTCAAGCGAGGGTCACTCTATCCATCTGTCTGGCGCCTGGGACTCACTGTAGGAGTTCTTGCCCTCTGTGCAATTGCTGTCCTCGGTCCGATCGCTGACAAGAACGCTCCTTCCGCAGCGAATGAAGAGACCGGAGAGCAAGGAACAATAGAAGAAGCGAATGGAGGGCAAGGTGCCGCCTCGCCGCGCGAGGTCAATGATTCAAAACCTTACATACGTCGCTACGACGTTGACGGTTTTGAACTTGATGCGGGTTTCACTCCGGACAAAGCAGAATGCGTCTTTGGCGAGCCGGTCTTTGTCACGTTCTCGGCGAAGAACCTATCGGACAAGCCTTACGGGTTTTTCGTGGGAGGGGATAATCGGGGGTCGGTGCGACACAACCGGTTCCGGATCACTGCCGCGGACTCTGACGGTCGGCCGGTTAAAGACCCCTACTCGTACGACCACCATGGCGGGTTCGGAAAAGATGTGATTCTCCAATCAGGAGAGAGCTATACCGAGCGGCTGTACCTCGGCTTCTGGTGCGCGTTCGACAAGCCGGGTGTTTATGATGTGAGGTGCGAACGCACATTGACCGCCGACGGACTCGAGCCCAAATATCCTCCCGTTCCGATCGTCACGACGTTTAGCCTGACAATTCGCCCCTTCGACAAAGAAAAGGTCCTCGACGTGATCGCCAATCTGGGGAGAAAGCTTCGCGAAGGGGATGAGCCGGCAGTCTATGAGGCGACGCTCGCCCTCTCGGAGATTGATGATGAGGCGGTAATCCCGCACCTGACTGTCTCGCTGACAAAGGGCGACTTCCAAAACAGGCTTCCCGCTGTCAAGGGACTCTCTCGGTTCTCCACTAACCTATGTTTGTCAGTTGGTGTCGTAAGTTGTTGATTTGCAGGGGGCCGGTTTTTCAATTTGTCATCCCGGGGTCTTTTTAAGGTGCAGTAGCATGCTTGTTGTGCCTTTCGGAGCCGGGGGGGTGCAGGTTGGTGAT